>NZ_JACHVS010000002.1:719962-1079944 GCF_014190875.1 Paeniglutamicibacter cryotolerans
CGCTGCCGGCACAACATGGCCTACTGGCAGGGCGGCGACTGGTGGGGCGCGGGCCCCGGTTCGCATTCGCATGTCGGCGGGCTGCGCTGGTGGAACGTCAAGCACCCGGCCGCCTACCAGCAGCGCATCGACGCCGGTACTTCGCCGGCGGCCGGACGCGAAACCCCCGACGCGCAGGCACGTCAGCTCGAGCGCACCATGCTGCTCACCAGGATCCGCGAGGGCATGGCCACAGCCGAATTGGATGCCGGAGGTCGAATGGCGGTTGCCGGGTTGATCGCGGACGAGCTGATCGATCCGGTGCAGGCATTTGCCGGGCGCATCGTGCCCACCCTGCGGGGCCGGCTGCTGGCCGATGCCATTGTGCGCAGGCTGCTGGGTTTCTGAGCGTTAGCACGGAGATGATGTCAGGCTCCGATCCACCCTTGTTTGGGGGCGGGTCGGAGCCCTATTTCGTGCTTTCCGGTGTCCCGCCATTCCTTCGGCGGCTCACCGGGCGATGCCGGTTGCCGCTCAGCCCCTGCAGAAGCTACGTGCAGAGGGGATCTTTCCCTGGGCCTTCTTGATGGTGGCAAGGTCCTTGGCGGAGGCGGGTTTCCAGCCCTTGGTCAGTGACGCGGGGCTGATTTTTGGATTCGACGAGGTATCGAGCAGCTTGAACCTGATCTTGCTGATTTTCTGGTTGTAGTAGGACATGCCCGCTGAGAGCGTTGCCGTCTTGCCGCTGCGGACACCATAGACGCAGCTGCCGTCACCGAAGCCCACCGGTCCGAAGAACATGGTCATCTTCCGGCCTTGGGTCGCGACGTACATGGCGCCACCCTCATAGAACTCGCCCCGCTTGTTCCACTTAATGCCGTAGGCGTAGATGCGTTTCTTCACCTTGCCGCTCATGGCCTTGGTGGTGGCGACCTCGCCCCAGGGCAGCAAAACGCTCGGTGGGCCGCAGAAGCCAGCGGCAATTGAGTACTTCGCGTAGTGCAGCCGAATTCCCTTGGACGAGACGTTCCATGCAATGGCATTGGGGATGTATCCATGGGTGCTCTTGATTTTCGTGAAGGGGTCAAGTTCCCAGGTGCAGGCCTTCTTATCCAGTGCGAAGTTTGTCGCCACGGCGACCTTGGTAGTCCGGTCGCCCTGGGCGATGAATGTACCCAGCGACACCTTCTTTCCCGTTTTCAGGTCCTGCGTGAAGGAGCGAATCGTTGACATGGAGGTGATACCGCACAGATGTGAATTGATGGAGAAGGCGACGGATGCGTACCGGCCCTTATGGATGGAGCGTTGGCCAGGGTAGATGCTGAGCTACGCCGTCTTGCTTGAACCGCAGCCGCCCTTGCGGTTCACGTTGAACGACTTCTGTTCGGCCTTTACCACTGCTGCCGCATACGTGGCGAACAGCTTGCGGTTCTTTGCCGTCGAGCCGCCCAGGATCGGAAGCACCACCTTCTGGGAGGACTTGTTCGGTGCCTTCGTCGTGGTTGTCTTCTTCTTGCCCAGCGTGATCTTCGGCGGCTTCGCCTTGGTGGCAGCGGCCAGGACGGAAGGTGATGCTGGAGCTTGGGCGGTGATCGGCGCGCCCAGGGCCGGTGCCGTGACTGTGAGCAGGCTGGCCAGTAAGGCTCCAGCCGTAGTTATTGTCCAGAATCGCTTCATGATGGCTCTCCCGACGATTATGTGACCTGGGTCACAATAGCAGGGTTCAAGTAGATTGGCGATGGGCAGACGGAACCGGATTCACTCCCGGAGCGGCACTCGGAAGAGACTGAGTTGTCCAATGGCGGTCCGACCTGCTCATCGATGGGCACCGGCGACTTGCGGCCCGTGCGATGCCACCGAGGCAACATTGCCCGCTTGGCGCGTGATGCGCCAAGCGGGCAATGGATAAGCAGGGTAGTGCGGTGGATCCTTCGGCCTGCGCGGCTACTTGAACAGGCGCAGGTTCAGTGGGTAGCGGTAGGGTCGCCCCTTGTTGACCTGAATGCCCGCGTAGACCCCGCTGATGGTCAGGGCCAGCCAGATCAGCACGACGATGATCGAGAACACCCAGCCGATGACCGGAATCAACGAGAACAGGTTCGCCACAATGGCGATGACCGTCAGCGGGAAGGTGAAGTTCAGCGCTTCCTTGGACTCCTGGGCGGTGAACGGGCCGCGGTCGCGATAGACGGCGTAGATGACAAGCGAGGGCAGGAAGCCCAGAATCGAACCGAAGTGCGCGATCATCGCCCATTGGCGATCCTCAGCCGGGGTTAGCGGAAGCGGTGCCGGCGAGGATCCCTCTAATCGGTCCGAATCGCCACGTTCGGCGTTCGCGGCCTGCTTAGCCCCATCAGCCACTGACTGACCCCATTTCTGCTTCGTCGGTACTGTCTGGCCCCTAGTCTATCGTCCGACCCGGCCTCGGTGGCAGGGCTTGCGGGCCAGTCCCAAGTGAACCGCCTCCACCCGGCCGTGAACTTTCTCACAACCATTGTGCGACGCCCGATAACCTAGTCCCGATGGTCTCCGGCAGTGAGGAAGTCGATGACTTCCTCGACCCTGGCCAGCAGCGACGGTTCGAGGTCGGCGTAGGAGTTCACCTGGCCCAGCAGGCGCTTCCAGCCCAGCGCGACATCGGTGACGGTGGCGTGTTCCCACCCCAGGCCCTTCAGGATCCCCGTCTTCCAATCGGTACCCCGCGGCACTACCGGCCAGGCGGAAATGCCCAGCACCTTGGGCCTGATGGCCTGCCAGACATCGATATAGGGGTGCCCGACGATGAGTACGTGACCGGCGGCGCCGGGGACGCGCATCGCCTCCGCGGCGATCCTCGCCTCCTTGGAGCCGGTGACGAGGTGGTCGACCAGGATGCCGAGCTTGCGCTGGGGGCCGGGAGCAAAGCCGCGGACGGCGGCGGCCAGGTCATCGACGCCATGCAGCGGCTCGACCACTATGCCTTCGACGCGCAGGTCGTGGCCCCAGACCTTTTCAACGAGCTCGGCATCGTGCTTGCCCTCGACCCAGATGCGGCTGGCCCGGGCGGTCCGGGCCTTGAGCCCGGTGACCAGGCGAGAGCCCGATGCGCTGCGTACGGGGGTGGCCGGGGCGGCCGCCGTGGCAACGGGCTCGGTCAGTTCCACTGGTTCGCCCTCGAGCAGGAAGCCGTAGCCGGTGCGGAAGGAACGGGTCTTGCCGCGGCGGTCCTCCAGCACGACCATGCGCAGGCCGCCGGACTTCTCAACCCGGACGACCTCGCCGACCCAGCCGCTTTCCACGTCCTCCAGCAGCAGCCCGCGGGCCGCCGGAACCCTGCGCAGGGCCTGGCGCTTGGGCGCCGAGATATCCCGGGCACCCCAACCGAATTGGCTCATCCTCAATCACTACTCTCGTTCGGGGCAGGGTGGGGAAGCGCCGTGTGAGTCCCGCTTCATCCATAGGCCAACCATGCTAACAACGCCCGGCTCGTATTAGACTTAGCACTTGAACGTGTCGAGTGCCAGAAGCTCGATGCGAAACGACCATCGCCTCCCGGTGCGCACCGGGGCGCGGAGCAGGAGAAACGTCCCCATGTCCGAACCGCGCCGGCTCGAGGTGCTTCGTGCGATAGTCGAGGACTACGTGCACTCGCGCGAGCCCGTGGGCTCCAAGGCGCTGGTTGAACGGCACGGCCTGGGCGTCTCCGCCGCCACGATCCGCAACGACATGGCGGCGCTGGAGGACGAGGGGCTCATCGTCGCCCCGCACACCTCGTCCGGCCGGATCCCCACGGAGCGGGGTTACCGCCGCTTCGTGGACCGGATAGAGGACGTCAAGCCGCTCTCGGGCGCTGAACGCCGCGCCATTTCCTCGCTCTTGGAGGGATCCAGCGATCTGAACGAGGTGCTGGAGAACACGGTGCGGCTGCTCGCGCAGATCACCCACCAGGTGGCGGTCATCCAGGTCCCGCTCTACAGCGACGCGGCGGTCCGCCACATCGAACTCGTCGGGCTCGGCGGCGGCCAGGCGCTGGTGGTGCTCATTTCCACCCGCGGCACCGTCGACCAGCGCGTCATCGCACTCTCCGGCGAGGTCTCCACCGAGGACCTGTATTCACTGCGTGACGCGATGCTCGGTGCCGTGTCCGGGGCCCGGCTCACCGAACTGGCCCGGGCCGCCCAGAACGCCGTGGACCTGCTCGAGCCGCGGCTGCGCGGCGCGGCGCAGGCACTGGCCTCGGCCCTGTGCGCGCTGTCCCGCAACAGCGCCATCGAACGCATGGTCATGGCTGGAACGGCGAACTTGGCCCGCTCCACCAGCGACTTCCCGCTGAGCATCACCCCGGTGCTCGAGGCGCTGGAAGAGCAGGTGGTGCTCTTGCGCTTGTTCTCCGAGCTGGAGGAGGACGGCCGTGGCATGTCGGTGAGCATCGGCAGCGAAAACGCCCACGGGTCACTGAGCGGGGCGTCGGTCGTGGCCACCGGGTACGGCCCCGGGGAGCACGCGAAGATCGGCGTGCTGGGGCCCACCCGGATGGACTATCCGGCCTCGATGGCCGCGGTGCGCGCCGTCGCTCGTTACCTCTCCCGCATTCTGGCCGGTTGAGCGGCGCCGAACGGCGCCATCACACCGGGCAACGACAATGAATTTCCAGGCAGCACGAAAGGACGCACACACACTGTGAGCACTCACTACGACGTACTCGGGGTCGCGAAGGACGCCACCCCGGAGGAGATCAAGAAGGCCTACCGCAAGCTGGCCCGCAAGCTCCACCCCGATGTGAACCCCGGCGAGGACGCCTCCGAGCAGTTCAAGGCGGTCACCCATGCCTACGAGGTCCTCTCCGATCACGACAAGCGCAGCAATTACGATGCCACCGGCAACGAGAACGGCAACGGATCCCAGGGCTTCGGCGGGGGAGGCGCCGGTTTCGGCGGTTTCGGCGACATCTTCGAGCAGTTCTTTGGCGGCAACCAGGCCCAGGGCCCGGCCTCGCGCACCCAGCGCGGACGCGACGCGCTGATCACGGCGACCATCGACCTGAAGGACGCAGTCCTGGGCGTGGTCTATCCGCTGGAAATGGAAACGGCAGTCACCTGCCCGACCTGCCAGGGCTCCTGCTGCCGCCCGGGCACGCATCCGGAAACCTGCACCATCTGCCGCGGCGCCGGCCAGGTCCAGCGCCCCGTGCGCTCGTTCCTGGGCCAGATGATGACCGTGGAAACGTGTCCCGCCTGCCGCGGCTTCGGCACCACCATCCCCGAGCCCTGCAACGAGTGCCTGGGCCAGGGCCGCGTGCGCGAACGCATGAGCAAGCAGCTGAAGATTCCCGTGGGCGTCGCCACCGGCACCCGCATCCACCTGGCCAACCAGGGCGAGGCCGGCACCGGCGGAGGCCCGAACGGGGATCTCTACGTGGAGATCGAGGTGCGCCGGCACAAGACCTTCGAACGCGAGGGCGATGACCTGCACGCGACCATGAACGTGCCGATGACGGCGGCGGCCCTGGGCGCGGACCTGAAGCTTGAAACCTTCGACGGGACAGAGACCCTGGCCGTGGAGCCGGGCACGCAGTCCGGCGCCACGGTCCGCCTGGCCGGGCTCGGCGTACCGAGCCTGCGCAGCGGACGCCGGGGGGACATCATCGTGCACATCCAGGTCGAAACGCCGTCGAAAATCGACGCGGCACAGCGCGATCTGCTCGAGCAGCTGGCCAAGCTGCGCGGCGAGGAATTCGCCGAGGGCCGGATGGAGCACACCGGGGGCATGTTCTCGCGGCTGCGCGACAAGCTGGGCAACCGCGGCGCATGAGCAACCAGGCCTTCTTCACCGAACCAGGAACCCTGGCCGCCGCGGCGCCAGGGGACCTGCTGAGCCTCGAGGGCCCCGAGGGGCATCATGCCGTCTCGGTGAAGCGGGTGCGGGCCGGGGAACACATCGACCTGCTCGACGGATCCGGCCGCCGGGCCGTGTGCACCGTGGACTCCACGACCAAGGCGGCACTTGTCGCCCGCGTCGATGGGCTGCTCGACGAACCACGCCACGGCGTGCGGGTCACCCTCGTCCAGGCCCTGGCCAAGGGGGATCGGGACTTGCAGGCGGTGGAGTCCGCAGTAGAACTGGGGGTCGATGCGATCCGGCCCTGGGCGGCCGAACGCTGCGTGGTGAAGTGGGCGCCCGAACGGGCGGCCAAGGCGCGGGCCAAGTGGTCCTCCACCATCCGTGCTGCCGTCAAGCAGTCGCGCCGCACGGTGGAACCGGAACTGTTCGAGCTGGCGGGCACGGCGGCACTGGCCCAGGAGATCGCCGCCGGTGCCGCCCGGGAAGTACCGTCGTTGACACTGATCCTGCACGAGGCGTCGGACGCGCCGCTGGCAGCCGTCCTGGGGTCCTGGCTGGCCGACCACCCGGCGTTGGCCGGTGGCGCCGCCGCTGCCGTACCGCTGGGTCGGGTCGAGTTGTTGGTGGGGCCCGAGGGCGGGATCAGCGACGCGGAAATCGGGAAGCTGACCGCTGCCGGTGCGCGCGTGGCCCAAGTGGGCACCCACGTGCTGCGGTCATCCACGGCGGGCCCGGCGGCGCTGGTTCTCGTGCGCCACCTGCTGAACCAGCTCGAGGCCCCCGCCTCCGCCTAGCCACAAAGACGCAAGCACCTTCGACACCCTTCCTTCGCGGTGTAGGGGGTGCTTGTCGCGTTTGTCCTCGCGGGGGCGGATCAGTCGATGCCGAAGTCCTTGGTGTCCAGCGCGAGCTTGTCCGGGCGCCCTGATTCTAGGCCCCACACGCTGAGCCGGTAGGTGCCGGGCCGGAGCGGTTGTTCAAAGGCGAAGGAGTCGTCGCCGGGCTTCGGGTCGACGCCCGGAACCTCCCCGCCGGCAACGACCGGCCAGGCCGGGGCGCCGAGGTCTTGGATCTGCCAGTGCGTGCCGCTGCTGAAGGCCGCGCCATCGCCGTTGACCAGAACCTTTCCCTTGCCCTGTACCGCGCCCTCCTGCGGATCGATGACCCAGAGCGGGGCGCGCAGCGAGTAGTCGCGGGCCAGCCTGTCCGGCAGTTCCAGCTTCCCGAAGGCCTTGAACCGGGCCTGGCCATCGACCAGGACACGCACGCGCGGTGCGGCCGACCCGGTGAGGATGCCGGAGTTTGCCGCGGCGGCGGTGGCGGTGAAGACCAGCTGGGCGATCGAACGCTTGGCCAGGCCGGCGTCCATCGTCGTGGCGAACGCATCGCGGGAGATGTCGATGGTGATCACGTTTTCCGCGTCGATCGAGGCGCCCAGTGCCGAGGCTGGGCGCCACAGCGAGAAGTAGTCCGGGTCCTTCGGCTTGCCCGCGAGCATCCGGCCCAGTGCGGCGGCTATGGGATCGCCGAGGTCGGGCAGATTCACGAATTCACGGTACAGGTAGACGGTCGCATCGTTTTCGCCCAGCCAGTAGACCGGGCTGAGCCGGCGCGCGCTGAGCCGCTCCAGCGCTTGGGGTGCGGAGGGTGAGGCAGTGGCGCCGTGGGCGGAAACCGTCTCGGGCATCGTACTGAGCGGGCTTGATCCGCCGGAACCGCAGGCTACCGTCGCGTCAAGCACCATGACCAGTGTCATCACGGCAAACCGTGGACGATGGCGGGCAGTGGTTTTTCGCACGCGGGAAACTCCTGGCAAAAAGGGGAACGGTGGACGGTGCTTGGATGTCGGTGGCATGGACCCGTGGGAGGCGGGCGAACTTCCATAGCCTTGCACACGCTCCGGGCACTGGGGACCGGAAACGGTGCGGTGGCCCAGAGTGTTGCGTGATCGATACCAACCCGTTGCACGACCGTATCCGAGGCCACGAGGGGCAGCGGCGGTGCCCCGGCCCCGGGTAGGATGGAAGGGCGCACCCAGGGGCACCGCCGAATGGTTCGGCGGCGAACGCCCTTCGGCGCGTTTCCGCACGGGAGGCGGACGGCGCCATATGGGCAAGGACTTCACCCCAACGACGCAGCACGCAGACGCAGCGACCGTCGTGGTCTTCGATTCACCGGAGCAGATGGTCGCCACCTTGGGCGCCCACGACGAGGTGCTGCGCGTCATCGCCGGGTTGTACCCGGAGGCGGACCTGCTGGCCCGCGGCAACGAGGTCCGGATCTCCGGCGAACCGCTTGCCGCTGCGCGTGCACTGCGGCTGATCGGCGAGGCCCGCTCGCTCGCCGCGCTCGGCACCCGGATCACCGCAGGCACCGTCGAGCAGCTGGTGCGCATGCTCAACGGATCCCCGGCCGGCGCGCAGGCGGTGCTGGGCGTGAATATCCTCTCGGCCCGCGGCAACACCATTCGGCCCAAGACGCTGAACCAGAAGGAATACGTCGATGCCATCGACAACAACACCATCGTGTTCGGCATCGGCCCCGCGGGTACCGGCAAGACGTTCCTGGCCATGGCCAAGGCGGTTGCCGCGCTGCAGGCCAAGGAGGTCTCGCGGATCATCCTGACCCGCCCGGCGGTGGAGGCAGGGGAGAAGCTCGGCTTCCTGCCCGGGACCCTGACCGACAAGATCGACCCGTACCTGCGCCCGCTCTACGATGCGCTGCATGAGATGATCGACCCCGAAACCATCCCCCGGCTGCTCGCCGCCGGCACCATCGAGGTCGCCCCGCTGGCCTACATGCGCGGGCGCACGCTCAACGACGCGTTCATCATCCTCGACGAGGCGCAGAACACCACGCCCGAACAGATGAAGATGTTCCTGACCCGCCTGGGCTTCGGCTCCAAGATCGTAGTCACCGGCGACGTGACCCAGGTCGACCTGCCCGGCGGCACCGCCTCCGGGCTGCGCGTGGTCTCCGAGATCCTTACCGGGGTCGATGACATATCCTTCTGCCTGCTCGACGCCACCGACGTGGTTCGCCACCGGCTGGTCGGCGCCATCGTTGCCGCCTACGAAAAACACGCGGCTGCCCCACCGGCTGCGGCTCCCACCAACGCCCGGCAGGCCAGGGCGCGCATCGAGCGTCGCACGGCGGCCGAAGCTGCCGCCCGCGCCGCCCAAGCAAGGCACATCCACGAATCCACACCCGCATCCACATCGGCGCCGTCCCCGGCGCACCACCAGGAGACCTGAGCGAACCATGTCGATCGAGATCAACAACGAATCTGAAATCGAAGCGGACCTGGAGTCCATCGGGGCCCTGGCCCGTTCCATCCTGACCGCCCTGAACGTGCACCCGGAGGCCGAGGTGTCCATCATCCTGCTCGACGAGGAGCCGATGAGCACCCTGCACGTGGAGCACATGGACCTGGAGGGCCCCACCGACGTGATGTCCTTCCCGATGGACGAACTGCGTCCCGGAACCCCCGGCACGCTCACCCCGGCTGGCATGCTCGGAGACATCGTGATCTGCCCACAGGTCGCCGCCGAACAGGCAGCCGCCGGCGGCCACTCCACGGCGGATGAGATCCTGCTGCTCACCACGCACGGCATGCTGCACCTGCTGGGCTTCGACCACGCCGAGCCGGAGGAGAAGGCCGAGATGTTCGGGCTTCAGCGGTCCCTGCTCGAGGACTTCCTGGGCCGCCCGGCCCCCCGGGAGACCATGCAGTGACGGCTGCGATACTGTTGGCGCTGGCGCTGCTGTTCATCGCCTGCGCCGCCATTCTCACCGCGGCCGAATCGGCCTACCTCTTCCTGTCGCGGCAGGAGGCCGAACAGCTGCGCGGGGACGCTGCCCGCGGGCACCTGGGCCGGATCCTGGACGAGCCGACGGCACACACCCATGCGGTGCGCTTCTGGCGGGTCTGGTTCGAGATGGCCTCGGCGGTCGCCCTGGCCATCCTCTACCTGGACCGGCTGGACAACGTCTGGTGGGCCGGGCTGCTGGCCACCATGACGATGGCGGCGATCGGCTTCGTACTGGTCGGATTCTCGCCCCGGCGCTACGGCCGGGCCCACGCCGCTCGCGTCGTTGCGGCCACCGCCCCGCTGGTGCGCTTCCTGCGCATCGTGCTGGGGCCGGTCCCCGGCTGGCTGGTGGCCATCGGCGCCTATCTGACCCCGAGCGCCCCCTCCGACGACCAGGCATTCCTCACCGAGGAGCACTTCAGGGACCTGGTCGACCGGGCCAACGAGGCCGATGTGCTCGATAACGCCGAGGCGGATCTGATCCACTCGGTGTTCGAGCTCGGCGATACCAAGGTCCGCTCGGTGATGGTGCCGCGCACCGACATGGTCACCATCGAACGCGGCACCGACCTGAAGACCGCCATGTCGCTGTTCCTGCGTTCGGGCTGTTCGCGCATCCCGGTGATCCGTGACGACGCCGATTCGATCGTCGGGATCATCTACCTCAAGGACGTCGCGGCGAAGCTGCATGCCAACCCGGGGGATATGCGCGGGGTGGAGGAGGTGGCCCGCGACGTGCGCTACGTGCCCGAATCCAAGCCGGTCGCCGAACTGCTCGGGGAGCTGCAGCGCGAATCCACCCACGTGGCCATCGTGATCGACGAATACGGCGGCACGGCCGGACTGGTCACCCTCGAAGACCTGATCGAGGAGATCGTCGGGGAGATCGATGACGAAT
Organism: Paeniglutamicibacter cryotolerans; assembly: GCF_014190875.1. NCBI lineage: Bacteria > Bacillati > Actinomycetota > Actinomycetes > Micrococcales > Micrococcaceae > Paeniglutamicibacter > Paeniglutamicibacter cryotolerans. The sequence continues at coordinate 730,472 of NZ_JACHVS010000002.1, forward strand.
ACGATGTCGAACGCACCGACGTCGAGGACCTGGGCAACGGTACCTGGCGGGTCTCGGCGCGGCTGTCCATCGACGAGCTGGCCGAGATCTTCGACGTGGAGATCGAGGAGGACGAGGTCGACACCGTCGGTGGGCTGCTGGCCAAGACCCTGGAACGGGTCCCGATCGTGGGCTCCGAGGTGCGCATCGGGGATATCGTGCTGCGGGCAGACACCCTCGAGGGGCGCCGCAACCGGCTGGGCACCGTCCTGGCCTGGAAGACCAAGCAGAATTCAAAGCAATCCACCGCCACCGGGGCACTACCCGCGGTGCCGGACAACGAGGAGTAGGCCAGAGCATGACACACAACGAGCAGAACATTCCGGGCCTGGTCACAGGCGAATGGCCGGCCGACTACCGCGCCGGTTTCACCTCCTTCGTGGGTCGGCCCAACGCCGGCAAGTCCACGTTGACCAACGCGCTGGTCGGGCAGAAGGTGGCCATCACCTCGGCTAAGCCGCAGACCACCCGGCACACCATCCGCGGCATAGTGCACCGCGAGGACGCGCAGCTGATCCTGGTCGACACCCCGGGCCTGCACCGCCCGCGCACCCTGCTGGGCCAGCGCCTGAACGACCTGGTCGCGGACACCCTCTCCGAGGTCGACGCGATCGGCTTCTGCCTGCCGGCCAACGAGAAGATCGGCCCGGGTGACAGGTTCATTGCCACGCAGCTCGCCCAGCTGCAGAAGAAGCCGATCATCGCCATCGTCACCAAGGCCGACACCGTGGACAAGGCCGCGCTGATGCAGCAGCTGATCGCCGTCGCGCAGCTGGGCGTCGACGTGCTCGGCGAGGAGGGCTGGGCGGCCGTCGTGCCGGTCTCCGCAACCAAGGACTTCCAAGTCAAGGAGGTCGCCGACGTGCTGGCGAAGCAGATGCCGCTTTCGCCGCCGCTGTACCCGGATGGCGAGCTCACCGACGAGCCGGAGGCCAAGATGGTCGCTGAACTGATCCGCGAGGCCGCCCTGGAGGGCGTGCGCGACGAGCTCCCGCACTCGCTGGCTGTCGTCGTGGAGGAAATGATCCCGCGCGAGGGGCGCCCGGAAGACAAGCCGCTGCTTGACGTTCGGGTCAACCTGTACGTGGAGCGCCCCAGCCAGAAGGCCATCATCATCGGCAAGGGCGGGGCCCGCCTGCGCGACGTGGGAACCGCCTCTCGCAAGGGCATCGAGGCGTTGCTGGGCACCCGGGTCTACCTGGACCTGCACGTGAAGATCGCCAAGGAGTGGCAGCGGGACCCCAAGCAGTTGGGCAAGCTCGGCTTCTAAGCGAGCCGGCTTCGACCCCGCGCCCGTGAACGGCCCGCCGTGGACCACCGGATTCCCAGGATCCCGGGATCCCGGGATCCGCGGCGGGCCGTTCGCATGAGACGGGAGCACTGCGTCATTCTTCTCAGCATGCTGTCATGGAGTCGGGAATCACGGCGGCGGGATGCTAGTGTGAAAAAATGCGTCAGGGACTTCTTCTACTAAAGCGCCGCGGCGAGGCCATGCGGGACCACAGGTCCTAGGGCCGACTCCTCGCTGCGGAGTTGCTCATGCCGGCCACCAATTTTCAACCACCACTGAAAAGGCCCCCTGAAATGCACAACATGCAAAAGCCCTCCGGAATGCCGATCCACAAGTACGTGCCGTTCCAAGAGCAGATCGAGGTTTCGCTGCCGGACCGCACCTGGCCCGACAAGGTCATCACCACCGCCCCGCGCTGGTGCGCCGTGGACCTGCGTGATGGAAACCAGGCGCTGATCGATCCGATGAGCCCCGAGCGCAAGCACAAGATGTTCGACCTGCTCGTCTCCATGGGCTTCAAGGAGATCGAGGTCGGATTCCCCTCGGCGTCGCAGACCGACTTCGACTTCGTCCGCCAGCTGATCATCCAGGACCGGATCCCGGACGACGTGACCATCCAGGTGCTGACCCAGTCGCGCGAACACCTGATCGAGCGGACCTACGAGTCGCTCGAGGGTGCCAAGCAGGCCATCGTGCACCTGTACAACTCCACCTCGGTGCTGCAGCGCCGCGTGGTCTTCAACAAGGACCAGGACGGCATCGTCGACATCGCGCTGACCGGCGCGCGGCTGTGCAAGAAGTACGAGGAACAGCTCAGCGGAACGAAGATCACTTACGAATACTCCCCGGAGTCCTTCACCGGCACCGAGCTGGCGTTCGCCAAGCGGATCTCCGATGCGGTGGCCGAGGTGCTGGAGGCCTCGCCGGAGAACAAAATGATCTTGAACCTGCCGGCCACCGTCGAAATGGCCACGCCGAACGTGTACGCCGATTCCATCGAGTGGATGCACCGGAACCTGGAAAACCGCGAGTCGATCATCCTCTCGCTGCACCCGCACAACGACCGCGGCACCGGTGTCGCGGCGGCCGAGCTGGGCTACCTGGCCGGCGCGGACCGCATTGAGGGCTGCCTGTTCGGCAACGGCGAGCGAACCGGCAACGTCGACCTGGTCACCCTGGGCATGAACTTGTTCGTGCAGGGCATCGACCCGATGCTCGACTTCTCCGACATGGACAACATCCGCCGCACCGCCGAATACTGCAACCAGCTTGCCGTGCCGGAACGGTCCCCCTACGGCGGGGACCTGGTCTTCACCGCATTCTCCGGTTCGCACCAGGACGCGATCAAGAAGGGCTTCGAGATGATGGAAGCCGATGCGACCGCGGCAGGTAAGACGGTCGACGAGATCGACTGGGCGGTACCCTACCTGCCAGTGGACCCGAAGGACATCGGCCGCTCCTACGAGGCGGTCATCCGCGTGAACTCGCAGTCCGGCAAGGGGGGCGTCGCCTACCTGCTGAAGAACGAGCACTCGCTGGATTTGCCGCGCCGCGCGCAGATCGAGTTCTCCGGGGTGATCCAGCGCAAGACCGACGGCGAGGGCGGCGAAATTTCCGCCGCAGCGATCTGGAACGCGTTCCAGGACGAGTACCTGCCGGTCTCCGAAGGATCATCCGAGGAGGCCTGGGGCCACTACCGGCTCGCCTCGGCCAACGCCGACTCGGCCGAGGACGGCAGCTTCGCACTCACGGCAACCCTGGTCATCGGCGGTGTCCCGCACCGCCGCGAGGCGGCCGGCAATGGACCGATCAACGCGCTGGTGAACATGCTGGCCCAAGACGGCGTCGACGTGCGCGTGCTCGACTTCACCGAACACGCCCTGTCCGAGGGCGGCAACGCCTCGGCCGCTGCCTACGTTGAATGCGCCGTCGGTGAACGCGTGCTCTGGGGCGTGGGCATCGACACGAACACCACGATGTCCTCGCTGAAGGCCGTCATCTCCGCCGTGAACCGCGCCATCCGCGACAAGGCCTGATCCGCGGTACCCCGGGCCCGGACCACGAGCGATCCGAAGGGGGCCCGCCACAGCGCGGCGGGCCCCCTTCGGCAGCTTCCCGGCGGTTCACGGGAGCCGGGGGGCGTGGAAGCTGAGAGAATGGAAACGTGTCAGCCTCCGAATTCGCAGCCAAGTCCTACAAGACCCGAGGCCTTGTTCTGCGTACCCACAAACTGGGCGAGGCCGACCGGATCATTTCGTTGCTGACCCCGGAGCACGGCCTGGTCCGCGCCGTGGCCAAGGGGGTGCGGCGCACCAGTTCAAAGATGGGCGCCACGCTCGAACCGTTCATGGAGATCGATGCGCAGCTGGTCCACGGACGCAACCTCGACGTGTTCACCCAGGCGCAGCTGCGCCACTCTTACGGGCTTGCCCTTGCTGCCGACTACGACGCCTATATGGCGGCCAACGCGATGGTTGAAACGGCCGAACGGCTCTGCGAGGGCGAGGAGGATGCGGTGGCCCCGCAGTACCGGTTGCTGCATGGCGCCATCGCCGCGCTAGCCCGCGGGGCGGGGGACCCGGGATCGCTGCTGGATTCCTACCTGCTGCGCGCCCTGTCCACCGCCGGTTGGGCGCCGAGCTTCACCACCTGCGTCAACTGCGGGGAACCTGGTCCGCACGACTCGCTGAACATCGCCCTGGGCGGCGTGGTGTGCCGGGCCTGCAGGCCGCCCGGCTCACAGTCCCCGGCTCCCGAGACCATTGCCCTGCTTGCCGCCCTGCTCACCGGCGACTGGCCGGTCGCGGCGGCGTCTGAGCCCAGAACCCGCCGGGCCGCGGCAACTATCGTGGCCGGCTATGTCCAATGGCACCTGGAAAAGGTCGTCAAATCGCTCAAGCTCGTGGAGAGAACGTGAACCCCCCGAAGTCCACCACCGGGCGTGCCGCCCCGGCGTCGCCGCCACCGCACCCCTCAGGCGAGCTGCCCCCGAAGATCCCGCGTGAACTCGTGCCGCGCCATGTGGCCATCGTGATGGACGGCAACGGTCGCTGGGCCAACCAGCGTGGGCTGCCACGCATCGAAGGCCACCGTGCCGGGGAGGCCGCGCTGCTGGATGTGATGGCCGGAGCCATCGACATCGGCGTGGAATACGTCTCGGTCTACGCCTTCTCCACCGAGAACTGGAAACGCAGCCCCGATGAGGTGCGCTTCCTGATGGGCTTCTCCCGCGACGTGCTGCGCCGCCAACGCGACACTCTGGACCAGTGGGGAGTGCGCATCCGCTGGGCCGGGCGCCGCCCTCGGCTGTGGTCCTCGGTGGTCAACGAGCTGCAGGAGGCCGAACGGGCCACCGTGGGCAATTCCACCTGCCAGTTGACGATGTGCGTGAACTACGGCGGACGGGCAGAGATCGCCGATGCCGTCGCGGCCATCGCCGCCGATGTCGCCGCCGGCAAGCTCAAGCCCAAGGGCATCAGCGAGAAGACCATCGGTCGCTACCTGGACGAACCGGATCTACCCGACGTCGACTTGTTTCTGCGCACCAGCGGCGAGCAGCGAACCAGCAACTTCATGCTCTGGCAGTCCGCCTACGCCGAGATGGTGTTCATGGACGTGCTCTGGCCCGATGTCGACCGGCGCACCCTGTGGCAGGCCATCGAAACCTATGCCAGCCGCGACAGGCGCTACGGGGGAGCGGTGGACACGCCCACCGCGTGAGCCTGCGCACCCGTCTCCCGTTTCCGGTCCATCACGTCCTCGAGCGAGAAACCGGGCTATTTCCCATTCAGGTAGCCGGTGGACCACCGGTCTATCGCAGCGAACGCCGCGGCCCGCGGCTCCGGACCCGAGGTGAACACGTCGTGCATCGCCCCGATCAGCTTCGCGTTGGTCACCTCGGTGCCGATGCCCAACGAACGTTCGCGCACCACCTCGACCTCGATCACTGCATCGTTGAACAGCATCTGCTGGTCGAAGACGGGGCTCAGATGCGTGCGGGCACTGGTGAGCACCAGTACCGGGATACGCAGGTTCAGCCCGTGGGCCACCTTCGCATGCCCGGCCATGACGGCGCGCAGCCATCCGGCGGTTACCGGGAAGGAAATCTGTGGCCGCCAGACCGGGTGCAGGTCCCAGGTGCCATGGCCCAGCCGGCTGAGCGTCTGCCAATACTGGTCGGCTTCCGGCAACCGCAACTTGGCCTTGGGCCGCAGCCGGGCAACAGGATCAAGCACTCCCGTCGCGGCATAGCGCACCAGGTGGCTGCCCTGCAGTTCCAGCCATGGTGAATTGAGCACCAGGGCGGTGAAAATGCCCGGATGGCGCTCGGCCCACAGCGTGGCGATCAACCCGCCGGTGGAATGCGCCACGCAGATCCGCTCATCAAACTCGCCGGCATCGGCGGCGAGGGCATCCAAGGCGGCCTTCAGATCGGCATCGTAGTCCGTCAGGTCACTGACGTATCCGGGTGCCTCCCCGGCCCGCAGGCTGCGTCCGTAGCGGCGCAGATCCACGGCGTAGAAGTGATATCCGCGGGCGTTCCAGTATTCGGCGAGGGCCGTGTTGTAGTAGTAGTCGCTCCAGCCGTGCAGGTAAAGCACGAATCCGCGGGCCCGGGGCGGCTCCGCCCCGGGCCCCGGCCTGCCGGCCAGGCGGCGCCAGAACCCCGCGCGGGCCGGGGTGGGGCCGGCGGCCCCGGTGCTCGCCGGACGGTATCGCACAAGCGTGGCCCGCACGTCCCCGTCCTCGTCCGGTGGCAGCGGCAGCGTCGTATAGGAGTAGTCCGGACCCAGGATGTCCGGAAGCCACTGGCCCTCTTCGCTATCGGGCAGGAAGGATGGCCAATCGCCGCTCGGATCCCGGTATTCCTCGGGAGGAGAGCTGCCGGAATCGAGCGGCGAGTCCGGCTTTGGGGTGGTCTTTGCCAAGCGCTGACGAAACTCGAATGTCATGTGATGAGCATAACCATGAGCAAGTTGTTTGGAACCAGCTGGCAGGGAAGACTGTTAAACATGCGCTTCTATCCCACGATTTTCCGTGTCGTTTTCTCCCGTATGGATCCCGAAAAGGCACATCACATCGGCTTCCGCGCCATTCGACTGGCGGAAAAGACCGGTGCATCCGCCATGCTGCGCCGGATCAGTGCGCCGTCGTTGGGACTGCGCCGCACGGTCATGGGCATGGACTTCCCCTCGCCGTTCGGACTGGCGGCCGGGTTCGACAAGGAAGGCCACGGGGTTGCGGCCCTGGCGGATCTGGGTTTCGGGCATGTGGAGGTCGGCACCATCACCGGTCAGGCACAGCCGGGCAACCCGGCTCCGCGGCTCTTCCGCCTGATCGAGGACAAGGCGGTCATCAACCGGATGGGCTTCAACAACTCCGGCGCCCGGGCGGTGGCACCGCGCCTGCGCGATGCGGCGCCCGTGCTTTCCAAGCGCTTCGGCGCCGTGCGCCCGGTCATCGGCATCAACATCGGCAAGTCGAAAGCCGTCGAGCTCGAGGACGCGGTGGAAGACTACCTTGTCTCCACCCGCGAGCTCGCCACCCATGCCGACTACATGGTGGTGAACGTCAGCTCGCCCAACACCCCGGGATTGCGCCTGCTGCAGAGCGTGGAATCACTGCGCCCGTTGCTGAGCGCGGTGCAGGAAGAGGCTGACCGCGTTGCGGCCCGCCGGATGCCGCTGCTGGTGAAGATCGCCCCGGACCTGGCCGATGCGGACATCGACGAGGTGGCCGCGCTGGTCACCGAACTGGGCCTGGCTGGGATCATCGCCACGAACACCACGATCGGCCGCGAGGGACTGCTCGCCGATCCGTCCAAGGTCCGGGAGATCGGTGCCGGCGGGCTGAGCGGTGCCCCGCTGCGGGCACGTTCGCTCGAGGTGCTCAAGCACCTGCGCCGGGTACTACCTGCCGGAGCAACGATTATCTCCGTCGGTGGCGTCAGCACGGCCGAGGATGTTATCGAACGGCTGCAGGCCGGAGCCGACCTGGTCCAGGGCTACACCGCCTTCCTCTATGAGGGTCCGCTTTGGGCGCGGGCCATCAACAAGGGGCTGCGCAAGGCGCTGGTCAACGGCGTCTCGCTGACCCCGGCCGGCTAGATCCGGCCCCTGCCCGGGTCCCGGGCACCTGAGCGTGGAAGTGGAAAAGGCGGTGCGTTTCCCTTACCGGGAGGCGCACCGCCTTTTTAATGTACGGAGGGGTTAGCGCGGAGCCTGTCCGCGCTTGACCTGCGGCTTGGGCAGGCGGATTTTGCGGAACTGCAGCGAGCGCATTACGGCGTACCAGAGCACGCCGCGCTCGAGCTCGCCATGGCGCTCGGTGATCTGCTTCTTCAGGCGCCGGGTCATGATGTACGCATCGATCATGGTGATACCCAGGACGACCCACAGGCCCAGAGTCAGATTGGCCTGCACCACCGTCAGCTTCGGGAAGGCCAGGGCGATGATCAGGAACGCGAAGATCGCGATCATCAGGAACTCGCCGACCATCCATCGGGAGTCGACGTGGTCGCGGGCCAGGCGCTTCTGGTCCCCGCGGTCACGCGGCATCATGTAGCGCTCGTCGCCCGTTTCATTGGCGAGGCGCAGCTTGTCCTGCGCTGCGGCGCGATCCTTGCGCTGGGCCTCGCGGGCCAGCTTCCTGTCGGTGGGCACCAAGGGGCGTTGCCGCGATGCCTGCTGCGCACTGCGCTTAGGGGTCGGGGCATTTTTGCCTTGGTTGGCGGTGGTCTCTTCTTCGGGCATTGCCGTGGAAGCGGCGGCCTCGTCCTTCTTGCGTCCAAACACCCTCCCAGTCTATCGGTGCAGCGCGCCTCCACACTAACGAGACGCGGTTGTAGGCTGATCGCATGACTACTAATGAGCAGCAATTCGACGCCGTACAGGGCGTTGACCTCCAGGCATTGACCGCTCGCGTCGAGGCCGGCTTCGCCCAGACCCTGGCCGAGCTCAAGGAACTCGTGGCGATTCCCGGCATCGCCTGGGACTCATTCGACGCGGCGCAATTGGACCGCAGCGCCGAGGCTGTGGCCGAATTGGTGCGCGATTCCGGTATGGACGATGTGCGCATCCTGCGTGTCGACACCCCGGCGGGCGTTCCCGGCGGGCCCGCCATCGTAGCCCACCGGGCGGCGGCACCGGGCAAACCCACCGTCCTGCTCTATGCGCACCATGACGTGCAGCCCCCGGGCGACGAGGCGCTGTGGAACACGAAGCCGTTTGAGGCCACCGAGCTCGATGGCCGCCTCTACGGCCGTGGAGCGGCCGATGACAAGGCGGGCATCATGGTGCATATCGCGGCCCTGCGCGTTGTGCTCGATGCGGTCGACGACTTTGGCGTCGGGGTGACCTTCTTCCTCGAAGGCGAGGAGGAAGCCGGTTCGCCGAGTTTCCGCAACTTCCTCGAAGAACACCGTGAATCCCTAAAAGCCGACGTCATCGTGGTGGCGGACTCCAGCAACTGGAAAGTCGGCGTCCCGGCCCTGACCACCAGCTTGCGCGGACTAGTCGGGGGCGTGGTCCAGGTGCGCGTGCTTGCCCACGCTGTGCACTCGGGAATGTTCGGCGGGCCGGTGCTCGATGCCCCGACGCTTGCGGCCCGCCTGATCTCCACCTTCCATGATGCCCGGGGAAACGTGGCCATCGCGGGGCTCCTCTCCCACGATTCGGCCATCGTCGACTACTCCGAAGCGGACTTCCGTGCGGATTCCTCCGTGTTGAGCTCGGTCAGGCTCGCGGGGGAGGGGCGGATTGCCGACAGACTCTGGAACAAGCCTGCCCTCTCGGTCATCGGCATGGATATACCCTCCGTGGACATCTCCTCCAATACGCTGATCCCGGCAACGAGGTTCAAGGTCAGCGTCCGCCTCGCACCGGGACAGGACCCGGAACTGGCCGCCACGGCGCTCAAGGCACACATCGAAGCCCAGGACCTCTTCGGTGCCGAGGTAACGTTCGAGGCCGATGAGGCGGGTAATGCGTTCTCGACGGACACCGCGGCCCCTGCGGCACAGGCCTGCCTGTGGGCGCTCGGGGAGGCCTGGGGCGTCCCAGCCGTGGAAACCGGATTGGGCGGATCGATCCCGTTCATCGCCGATTTGCTCGAGGTCTTCCCGACCGCCCAGATCCTGGTCACCGGTGTCGAAGATCCTGATTCCCGGGCACATTCGGCCAATGAATCGCTGCACCTCGGCGACTTCCAGAAGGCCATCCTGGCCGAGGCCCTGCTGCTGGCCCGGCTGCATGCAAAGGGCCTCTAGCCCGGACGCGCGCGGGGTGAGTTTATTCAGACATCCCAAGTACCATTGAAGATTGAGGGGCAGCTCCCACACGGCAGCCCGCGTCAAGCAGTAACGGAGGACCACAATGACAGCAGCAACCAATGAAACAACGGCAGATGCCACCGAGTTGCCCACGCACGAGGTGAAACTGACCGATGTAGCGGCCGGAAAGGTCCGCTCCCTGCTGGAGCAGGAAGGCCGCACCGATCTGCGACTGCGCATTGCCGTGCAGCCCGGCGGCTGCTCGGGCCTGATCTACCAGCTGTACTTCGACGAGCGGCTGCTCGAGGGTGACTGCGTTTCGGATTACGACGGCGTTGAGGTCGTCGTCGATAAGATGAGCGTCCCTTACTTGGATGGGGCTTCGATCGACTTCGAGGACACCATTTCCAAGCAGGGCTTCACCATTGACAACCCGTCCGCTGGCGGTTCGTGCGCCTGCGGCGATTCGTTCCACTAATCGGGCCTATGGAACCCGCCTTCACGCCGTTACATATCGGCGTGAAGGCGGTGTTTCTGTCGGCATTTGAGCACCCAAGAGGGTAAGCTCTACGATAAGTAGTAAAACTATGGTTTTCTTCGGCCTAGTCAGCGTTGATTCCTCGTGAACAACATTGGCGCTGCCGAAGATTCATTCAGCACCAACAAAGAGGAAGGGCCGTCTGTGAGTTCGCAAGACCGAACCAGCAGCAGCCGCAAAGGCACAGCCAAAGTCTTGGCAATCGCCGGCGCCGGCGCATTGCTGCTGACGGGATGTTCAGCGGAAGTCCAGCGAGGTTGGCTCCCGAACGTCGAACGTGACACCACTAACCACACCGGAATGATCCAGGACCTCTGGGTCAATTCATGGATCACCATTCTGATCATCGGCCTGTTGACTTGGGGTCTGATGCTGTGGTGCATGGTTGCGTACCGTCGTCGCAAGACCGACACTGGTTACCCGCGGCAGCTTAGCTACAACCTGCCCATTGAAATTTTCTACACGGCCGTGCCGTTGATTCTCGTGCTTTCGTTCTTCACCTTCTCGGATAAGACCGAACGCATCATCAACACCCCGGTTGCATCTGATCTGGTTGTGGACATCCGCGCCAAGCAGTGGGCGTGGGACTACAACTACGACTACAAGGGCGTCAAGAAGTACGACTCCACGGTCCAGGCAAACCTGACCGGCAAGCCGGGCGTGCGCAAGACGCTCCCGACGCTGTACCTGCCCGTCAACAAGTCGGTGACCTTCGAGCTCAACAGCCGCGACGTCATCCACTCGTTCTGGGTACCGGCATTCCTGCAGAAGCTGGACATGATCCCGGGAAAGACCAACTACATCTACTTGACGCCTCAGGTCGAAGGTGAATTCGACGGCAAGTGTGCCGAACTGTGCGGCGAGTTCCACTCCGAAATGCTCTTCAATGTGAAGGTCGTTTCCGAGGCGGAATTCGAAGCTCACCTGGCTACCCTCAAGGACGGTTCGCTCGGTCCGGAATACGACCGCGCGCCGGGACTTGTCAACCAGGTCGCCGCTAAAAACGGTGAAGGGAACTAGTCCAACATGACGACTTACGAATACGCAACCGACGAGGTCAAGAGCCTCGCGCCGAGCGCCGTTCCGGTTTCCAAGGGACGCATCATCGTCAACTGGATCACCTCCACGGACCACAAGACCATCGGGTACATGTACCTGATCGCCTCCTTCGTCTTCTTCTGCATCGGCGGCGTCATGGCGCTCGTCATCCGTGCCGAGCTCTTCGAGCCGGGCATGCAGATCCTGCAGACGAAGGAGCAGTACAACCAGCTGTTCACCATGCACGGCACCATCATGCTGCTGATGTTTGCAACCCCGCTGTTTGCGGGTTTCGCCAACGTCATCATGCCGCTGCAGATTGGTGCACCCGATGTCGCCTTCCCGCGGCTGAACGCACTGGCCTTCTGGTTCTTCCTGTTCGGCTCGACGATCGCGGTTTCCGGCTACCTGACCCCCCAGGGTGCAGCATCGTTCGGCTGGTTCGCTTACGCGCCCCTGTCGAACACCACCTTCAGCCCCGGCGTCGGCGGAGACCTCTGGGTCTTCGGCCTGGCCCTCTCGGGCTTCGGCACCATCCTGGGCGCAGTCAACTTCATCACCACGATCATCTGCCTGCGCGCACCGGGCATGACCATGTGGCGCATGTCCGTGTTCTCCTGGAACACGCTCATCACCGCCATCCTGGTCCTGATGGCCTTCCCGCCGCTGGCAGCCGCGCTGTTCGCACTGGGTGCCGACCGGCGGTTCGGAGCCCACGTCTTTGATCCCGAATCGGGTGGACCAGTCCTCTGGCAACACCTGTTCTGGTTCTTCGGTCACCCCGAGGTCTACATCATCGCGCTGCCGTTCTTCGGCATCGTGTCGGAAATCTTCCCGGTCTTCAGCCGCAAGCCGATCTTCGGCTACAAGGGCCTGATCTTCGCGACGATCTCCATCGCAGCGCTCTCCGTGTCCGTCTGGGCACACCACATGTACGTCACGGGCTCGGTCATGCTTCCGTTCTTCGGATTCATGACGATGCTGATCGCGGTTCCGACCGGCGTGAAGTTCTTCAACTGGATCGGCACGCTCTGGCGCGGCTCGATCACGTTCGAGACCCCGATGCTCTGGAGCCTGGGCTTCATGGTCACCTTCCTCTTCGGCGGCCTGACCGGAATCATCCTCTCGGCTCCGCCGCTGGACTTCCACGTCTCGGATACCTACTTCGTGGTAGCCCACTTCCACTACGTGGTCTTCGGTACAGTTGTGTTCGCCATGTTCGCCGGATTCTACTTCTGGTGGCCGAAGTGGACCGGCAAGATGCTCAACGAACGCCTGGGCAAGATCCACTTCTGGATGCTGTTCGTCGGCTTCCACGGCACCTTCCTGATCCAGCACTGGCTGGGCGTCATCGGCATGCCGCGTCGTTACGCGGACTACATGCCCGAAGACGGTTTCACGCTCATGAACCAGTTCTCGACCGTGTTCGCCTTCATCCTGGGCCTGTCCATGATTCCGTTCTTCTGGAACGTGTGGAAGACGGCACGCGACGGCAAGAAGGTCACCGTGGATGATCCGTGGGGCTTCGGTGCCTCGCTTGAGTGGGCCACCTCGTGCCCGCCTCCGCGCCACAACTTCCACTCGATCCCGCGGATCCGCTCCGAGCGTCCCGCCTTGGACCTGCACCATCCGGAACTGGGCATTCGCTCCACTCCGGATAACGCCGTTGCCAAGATCTTCGGACCCGCCGACCAGAAGGATAAGTAAGCATGAAAGTCGAGTCCTGGCTCTTCCTCGGTGGCGTGTTCTTCTTCACCCCCGTGGCAATCGTTTACGGCATGATGGTCAACTGGCAAGAATGGGTGGGCTTCCTTGCCTTGTTCATGCTTTCCGGACTGTCGATCATGGTCGGCTTCTACCTTCACTTCACCGCACGCCGCGTGGGCTACCGCCCCGAGGACCGCGTTGACGGCGAAATCCACGAGAACGCCGGCGCCATTGGCATGTTCTCTCCCTGGAGCTGGTGGCCGTTGGTCTTGGGCCTGGCAGCCGCTATCGGGTTTGCCGGTCTGGCACTGGGCTTCTGGGTCACGTACATCGGCATTGGCCTCCTCACCGTAGCCCTCACCGGCTGGGTGTACGAGTACAGCCGCGGCGACCACGCACACTAGGTACGCCATCGGGGTCTTGTAATCCTGGACTGGAGCGGTGCATCCCCTTAACGGGGATGCACCGCTCCAGTTGTTTAAGCGAGAATGGAAGTACTTCCGAACTCCCTCCTCGCCGCCCGAAGGATTCCATGAAACGGTACGCACTACAGCCGCTGGTCATCGGCGCGCTGAACCCCGAGTCCCCGGTGTCCAAGCACCGACAGCTGCGTGCCATCCTGCGTACGCATGCCCAGGAGACCTGTAAGCCGGGGGATCGGCTGCCCCCGGAACGTGAACTTGCTGAATACTTCGATGTGGCACGCAAGACCCTGCGGCAGGCCATTGATTCGCTGGTCGAGGATCAGGTGCTCAAGCGCGTTGTTGGGGTGGGAACATTCGTGGCTCACCCCAAGGTAGACCTTCAAGCGAAGCTGACCTCCTACACCGAGGAAATGCATCGTCGTGGCATGGTTCCGGCCGCTCGCGTGCTGCGCTTCGACTCGGTGCCCGCCGTCGGCAATCTTGCGCGGGAGATGGGCCTGGCTGAGGGCACCCCTGTGGTGAGATTCCGACGACTTTTGCTGGCCGATGGCACGCCCATGAGTCTCGACGACAACTTCATCCCCGAGCACCTAGTGCCGGGCTTCCTCGACGACGAAGCGCCAATGTCCCTCTACCAGCGGCTCGATGAACGCTACGGCTTGATCTTGCAGTGGGCCGAGGATGAGATCGAGGCTGCTGCCGCGACGGTGGAGAACGCTGACCTGCTGAAGGTCGAGATTGGGTTCCCCTTGCTGCGAGTGACAAGGCATGCCTACGTGGATGACAACCTGATCGATTTCTCGGTCTCCGTCTACCGGTCCGACCGGTACAAGCTGTTCGTCCCAATCCAACGCCACGGCATGCGACCGCCCCGCTACACCAAGATCACCCAGACCTAAGCCCAGCGGCGCTGGGCACGGCGCCCGAGGCAACACTGGGCGTCATCCCCGGGTGCGTGATCGAGCGTGGGATGGGAATTGGAGGCATGGCTGATTCCACCGCGAGAGTGCCACGTGCCCACCACTGGAGAATGGGCCAGAAGGCGCAAGGTCCTATTGAGTCGGGATTAAGCATATGAATCGAAACTTGATTTGGTCCATAGAAATCGGGACCATGTACGGCGAGCACCATACGCGCCGAATCGGCACCGCCAGAGCAAGAGCAGCACGGCTGCTTCCCACAGGCTGCGCCTGCTATTGATCCAGGCATCGACGTGGCCGCTGGCAATGAGAGCAAGGTCCCGGCACCCGGCAATGTCATGGTCGATGGAAACAACGTAGAGATAAAGAAAGGTTCTGGAAAGTACGAACAGAATAAGTCGTATGACCGTTGGCTGTTTAACGGCGATCTCACAGAGGCAAGAGCCGCGAAAGTGCGCAATCAGTTCGGGGCCTAGTTCACGGTGGCAAGCCACGAATGTCGGTGGTAACCATGGCCAACACCGACATCCACAACGGCAAGAAAGGCAATCACCGAGTCAAAGGCAGCATCGCGGCCACCGATTCATACCGGGTTTCCTACCGGCTCCCCGATCGAGCCGCGGAAGATATTGCCCGAAGCGTGTCGGCCAAGGCCATCCTGGCCTCCAACGAGGCAGCGGAGAAGCTGCTGGACGGCGTCGGCGAGAGTCTTCGCCGGAAGTCGGCGAGAGTCTTCGCCGGAACAAGAACGAAAGTACACGTCGGCATGTCGTTGGCCTGCCCCGCGAACGGTGGGCCGGACAACCGTTCGCGGGGCGGACCTCGATTCCTCGGCGGTGCGGGCGGACGTCTCGAAGTTTCGCTACCGTGGGTGGGCTATCCACATCCCGGCGCGGGACTCGACGGCTAAGCAAGGGAACGGCCCTGAATCATTGGAGCGCCGGACCAAGACCACCCCGACTCCTTAGCGAGACCGTGTTCTCCAGAGCGGGCTTTCGTAAAGATTCTCCCTTGTCCCAAAGCGACAAGACCCCGTCCGGCACCACCGCATAGGGGGCGCCGGACGGGAAGCGGGACGGCAGGGCTAGGCTCCGATGTACTTCGCCAGGTGCTCACCGGTAAGCGTGGACCTGCCCGCAACCAGTTCCGCCGGTGTGCCCTGGAAGACGATACATCCGCCATCGTGGCCGGCTCCGGGACCGAGATCGATGATCCAATCGCCGTGGGCCATGACAGCCTGATGGTGTTCGATCACGATAACCGTCTTTCCATCATCCACGAGTCGGTCAAGCAGGCCCAGCAGCTGCTGCACATCGGCCAGGTGGAGGCCGGTCGTCGGCTCGTCCAGCACGTAGATGTTACCCTTCTCGCCCATGTGGACGGCAAGCTTGAGTCGCTGGCGTTCGCCGCCCGAGAGCGTGGTCAGCGGCTGTCCAATGCAGAGATATCCGAGTCCGACGTCCGAGAGCCTGGCAAGGATCTTGTGGGCGGCGGGGATGCGTGCGTCCCCTGCCACGAAGAATTCCTCGGCCTCGCTCACCGACATGGCCAGCACCTGACTGATGTCCCGGCCACCGAGGTGGTATTCGAGCACGGAAGAGTCGAAACGCTTGCCCCCGCAGTCCTCGCAAGGGTTCGCCACGCCGGCCATCATGCCCAGATCCGTGTAGATGACGCCGGCGCCATTGCAGGTCGGGCAGGCGCCCTCCGAATTGGCACTGAACAGCGCCGGCTTAACGCCGTTGGCCTTCGCGAACGCCTTGCGGATCGGTTCGAGCATGCCGGTGTAGGTCGCCGGATTGCTCCGCCTGGAGCCCTTGATCGAACCCTGGTCAACCATGACCACGTCGTCAAGGCCGGCCACCGATCCGCGAATCAGCGAGCTCTTACCTGAGCCCGCGACGCCGGTCATCACCGTTAGCAGACCAAGCGGGATGTCGACATCAATGTCCTTGAGGTTGTTGGCATGGGCACCGCGGATCTCGAGCTTGCCCGTGGCGCTGCGCACCGTGGTCTTCAGTGAGGCCCGGTCATCCAGGTGACGTCCGGTGAGCGTGTCGCTGACGCGCAGGCCCTCCACCGTACCCTCGAACATCACCTGTCCGCCCTCTGTGCCCGCACGCGGTCCCAGATCCACTACATGGTCGGCAATCGCTATCATCTCGGGTTTGTGTTCCACTACCAGGACGGTGTTTCCCTTGTCGCGCAGTTGGAGCAGCAGTTCGTTCATCCTCGCGATATCGTGCGGGTGCAACCCGATCGACGGTTCGTCGAAGACGTAAGTGACGTCGGTGAGAGACGATCCCAGGTGCCTAATCATCTTGGTGCGCTGCGCCTCGCCGCCCGAAAGCGTTCCGGAGGAGCGGTCCAGGCTCAGGTAGCCCAAGCCGATGTCGACAAACGAGTCCAAGGTGCCACCCAGGGCTTCCAACAGGGGAGCGACAGCCGGTTCTTCCAGCTCACGTACCCAGGCGGCTAGGTCGCTGATCTGCATTGAACATGCGTCGGCGATGCTTTTGCCATTGATCTTGGAGTTCCGGGCGTGCTCGGCCAGCCGGGTGCCGCCGCATTCGGGGCAGGCCGTGAAGGTGACGGCCCGCTGCACAAAGGCGCGGATGTGCGGCTGCATGGCATCGACGTCCTTGGCCAGGAACGATTTCTTCATCTTCGGGATCAGGCCCTCGTAGGTGAGGTTGATGCCATCCACCTTGATTTTGGTGGGCTCGCGATGGAGTAGGTCCTCGAGCTCCTGCTTGGTGTACTTGCCGATCTTCTTTTCCATGTCGAAGTATCCGGACCCGGCAAAGATCCGGCCGTACCAGCCGTCCATGCTGTACCCGGGAATCGTGAGGGCGCCCTCGGAGAGGGACTTGTCGGCATCGAAGAGGGCGGTGAGGTCGAAGTCGGTGACCGTTCCCCGGCCCTCGCAGTTTGGGCACATGCCACCGGTGATCTTGAAGCTGCGGCGTTCCTTGACCGTCTTGCCGCCACGCTCGAACTTCACCGCACCGCCGCCGCTGATCGAGGCGACATTGAACGAATAAGCCTGGGGCGAGCCGATCTGCGGCTGGGCCAGCCTGCTGAAGACGATGCGCAGCATGGCGTTGGCGTCGGTGACCGTGCCGACGGTGGAGCGCGGGTTGGCGCCGAGCCGCTCCTGGTCAACCAGGATCGCGGTAGTGAGGCCGTCTAGGACATCCACGTCCGGGCGTGCGAGCGTCGGCATGAAACCCTGCACGAAGGCGCTGTAGGTCTCGTTGATCATCCGCTGAGATTCGGCGGCGATGGTCCCGAAAACCAGGGAACTCTTGCCGGAGCCGGAGACACCGGTGAAGACGGTCAGCCGGCGCTTGGGGATCTGGACGCTGATGTCCTTGAGATTGTTCACGCGGGCGCCCTGGACACGGATCATTTCGTGGCTGTCCGCCAGGTGTTGGGAAGCGGGCTGCGGGGGATTCACCGTGGACGTGCTCATCATCTCTCCATCTTTTGTGCGGGATCTGCTGCGCAGCCGGTTATTCTGGCCGTCTCGATCTTAACTGCAGCGGGACCCTGGGGCCGTGATTGATCCAACCGGCGCGCGGTGCATCAGAAACAAGTCTAGGTCGGAGCGGAAAGGGTTGCTTCTCCGTTACTGCTCGAAGGGTCAGGCGGGGGCGCGGTGTTGCGCTTAAACGGCTGAGGGGCCCATCCTTGCGGATGAGCCCCTCAGCGGAGTCAGAATCTGATCGCCTTAGTGGCCGATCGAGTTCTTGTCGTCTACCTCGATGGCTTCGTGGCCGTGGGCTGCGTGAGCCTCGGCCAGTTCCTTCGGGGTAACCGGTGCAACGCGGTCCTCGAAGAAGAACTTCGAGAGTGCGCCACGGCGCTTCTCTTTACCGGTGACGTGGCCGGCGCGGTCTGCCTGGGGCGGGATGACCTGGCGGTCTTCGTAGCTCGTGAGCAGGTAGCGGCGGTACTCGTCGACTTCCACATGGCGTTCGGAGAAGGCGCCCTCGGGCGACATCTCGATGATGCCCGCTTCGCGGCCGTGCAGCACGATCTCGCGATCCTTGCGCTGCAGGGCCAGAGCCAGGCGACGGGCCACGATGAAGCCGAGGACCGGGCCGAGGAAGAGCAGCGAGCGCAACCAGTAGGTGACATCGTTCAACGACACGTGGAAGTGCGTTGCAATAAGGTCGGAGCTGGCAGCTGCCCACATCACGCAGTAGAAGATGACTCCGGCGACGCCGACCGCAGTGCGGAACGGTGCGTTGCGCGGGCGGTCCAGGACGTGGTGCTCGCGCTTGTCCTTGGTAATCCAGGCTTCGATCCACGGCCACACGAACATGAGCGTGAAGACGATGCCGGCCGGAACCAGCGCCGGCAGCAGCACGTTCAACGAGAGCGTGTTCGTTCCCCAGGGGAACGGAATCAGCCATTCGAAGGAGAAGTTGCCCAGCGTGCCCGGCATGAGGCGGAGCGCCCCATCGACCCAGCCGATGTACCAGTCAGGCTGGGTGCCTGCCGAAACGGGGGAGGGGTCGTATGGGCCGTAGTTCCAGATCGGGTTGATCTGGAAGAAGCCGGAGATGAAGGCCACGATGCCGAAGACGATGAAGAAGAATCCACCGGCCTTTGCCGCGTAGACCGGTCCGACCGGGAAGCCAACGACATTGTCGTTGTTTCGGCCCGGGCCGGGGTACTGCGTGTGCTTGTGCACGACGACCATGAACAGGTGCATCGCTACCATTAGCAGGATCAACGCAGGCACGATCATGATGTGCAGTGAGTACAGGCGCGGGATGACAGCGTCGCCCGGGAACTCCCCACCGAAGAGGAAGAAGGAGATGTACGAACCAATGACCGGGATCGACTTCACGACGCCGTCGATGATGCGCAGGCCGTTGCCGGAGAGCAGGTCATCGGGGAGCGAGTAGCCGGTGAAGCCGGCAGCCATGGCCAGGATCAGCAGCACGCCGCCGACGACCCAGTTGAGCTCACGCGGTTTGCGGAACGCGCCGGTGAAGAAGACGCGCAGCATGTGCACGGAGACGGCAGCCACGAAGAGCAGTGCCGACCAGTGGTGCATCTGGCGCATGAACAGGCCGCCACGGACATCGAAGGAGATGTCCATGGTCGAAGCCATGGCCGCCGACATGCCCACGCCGTGTAGCGGGTTGTACGAACCGGTGTAGACCATGTGGGCCATCGACGGATCGAAGAAGAACGTCAGGAACGTGCCCGAGATCAGCAGCAGGACGAAGGTGTACAGCGCCACCTCGCCGAACATGAATGACCAGTGGTCGGGGAAGATCTTGCGACCGAATTCCTTGACCATGGCCGATCCGCCGACGCGTGAGTCGACGAAGTTGGCGATACGGCCGGTCTGGGTTTTCGGTGTGTATTCAGCAGAACTGCTCATGATTAACCACGCTCCCAGTAGCTCGGACCGACGGGTTCGTGGAAGTCGCTGCGTGCGACCAGGAAGCCCTCGGAGTCAACGGTGATCGGCAGCTGCGCCAACGGGCGGCCCGCCGGGCCGAAGATGACCTTGCATTCCTGCGTGAGGTCGAACGTCGACTGGTGGCAGGGACAGAGCAGGTGGTGCGTCTGCTGCTCGTACAGGGCGACCGGGCAACCAACGTGGGTGCAGATCTTCGAGTACGCGACAATGCCGTCATAGTTCCAGTCCTCGCGGCCCGGGCTAACTTTCAGCTTGTTCGGGTCCAGGCGCATCAACAGAACGACGGCCTTGGCCTTCTCGTTGAGCACGTCCTCGGCCTTGTCCAGCCCATCAGGGATGACGTGGAAAACGGAACCGATCTGGACATCTGCTGCCTTGATCGGCGTACCCGACGGGTCACGGACGAGCTTGACGCCCGTGTCCCACATTGTGTGGCGCAGCTGATCAACCATCGCGTTTGCGTTCTTGCCGGTGCGGTCAAGATCGCGGAACATGAAGATCGCCGGGATCGGGGCCAAGGCGATGGCGCCGATCAGGGTGTTGCGGATCAGCGGACGGCGCTTGATGCCGGTTTCTTCGAGAACGGTGTTAATGATCTCTTCGGCTTCCTGGCGATCCGCTTCGGGGCGGATCTCGTGGCGCAGTTCCGAAATTTCGTGATCCGGCATCAGGGTCTTGGCCCAGTGAACGATGCCAACGCCGATGCCGAGCATTGCGAAGGTGGTGCCGAGGCCGAGCATCGAGTTCTGCAGACGGATCTGGGAGATGTTCTCCGGCCGTCCCAAAACAAAGTAGGCAATGAAGAACGACAGCGTGCCGATTATGGAGATGATGAAAAGCAGCGCAACCTGACGCTCTGCCCTTTTCTCTGCACGCGGGTCCGTGTCTGCAAGGCGCTTCCGATGCGGCGGAAGGCCAGGGTCCTGGAATTTCTCCAGTGACCCCTGACCAGCCTTAGCAACGGTGCCCGAGTCGTCCGGACTGCCGTGACTATGGTCGCCCATGTTGTCTCTCATCCTTTTCTCAAGATTCATTAGTACGTAGTGATCGATGGGGATGGCCCCATCAGTGCCCCTAAGAGGGGCGAGAAGTCAACCAAATGGTGAAGGCGATGACGACGCCCAATCCTGCGGTCCAGATGAAGAGACCTTCAGAGACGGGACCCAACGAGCCGAGCTTTGCTCCGCCGGGCGAACCCTGGGTCTCGATTTCCTTCAAGAAGGTGATCACGTCACGCTTCTCGTCGGGGGTGATGTTGGCATCATTGAACACCGGCATGTTCTGCGGACCGGTGACCATTGCTTCGTAGATGTGCTTCTCGGAGACACCGGCCAAGGCAGGAGCGAACTTGCCTCGGGTCAGTGCGCCGCCTGCAGCAGCGGCGTTGTGGCACATGGCGCAGTTGACACGGAAGACGGTTCCGCCGTTGGCGGAGTTGCCCTTGGTCGTATCAAGAACGCCGTGTTCAGGGATGGCCGGGCCAGCGCCAAGGCTTGCGACGAATGCCGCAAGCTGGCCGACCTCGACGTCCGCGAACTGTACCGGCTTGGACGGGGCCTGGGGCCCCTGCATCTGCATCGGCATACGGCCGGTGCCGACCTGGAAGTCCACGGCTGCAGCGCCAACACCAATCAAGGAAGGACCGTTAACGGATCCTTGCGCCTGGAGGCCGTGGCAGGTTGCGCAGTTGGCGACGAAGAGCTTGTTGCCATTCTCGATGTCGCTCGCGGAATATGTCGACGCTGCCTTAGCCTCGTTGACGCTGCCCGCTGCTACATAAAGTCCGCCCGTGATGAGCAGACCCATCAGCAACAGCGCGACGGCGGCGAGGGGATGGCGGCGCCTTTGCGAAAGAGCCTTCACTTGCTGGTTCCTCACTTGTTTTCTTTGAAATTGGTGTTGCCGGGTTTGGCGGGTGAAGTGGTCTGTTACTTCAGGAAGTAGATGATTGCGAACAGCGCAATCCAGACAACGTCAACGAAGTGCCAGTAGTAGGAAACCACGATGGCGGAAGTCGCCTCGTAGTGTCCGAAGTTGCGTGCCAGGTAAGCACGACCAATGATCAGCAGGAACGCGATCAGGCCGCCGGCCACGTGCAAGCCGTGGAACCCGGTGGTCATGTAGAAAGCAGAACCGTAGGCATTGGAGTTCAGTGCAATGCCGTGAGCCACCAGTTCGGTGTACTCGTAGGCCTGAACGGAAACGAAAATGGCGCCGAGGATTACGGTAAGGATGAACCACTCCACCATTCCCCACTGCTTCAGGTTGAAGATGCCACCGGTGCGGCGAGGCTGAAGATCCTCTGCACGGAACACTCCAAACTGGCAGGAGAAGGAACTGGACACCAAGATAATGGTGTTGATCAAAGCGAACGGTACGTTCAGCTTGGCGGTTTCGGTTGCCCACATCTCCGGCGACGCCGCGCGGAGTGTGAAGTACATGGCGAAAAGCGCGGCAAAGAACATCAGCTCGCTGGAAAGCCAGACGACGGTTCCTACCGACACCATGTTGGGACGGTTCGGCGCAGGATGCGCCGGGGCATTTAGGGCATGAGTCGCAGTTGTCACAGAGCCATTATGTCTATAAAAGTGCCCCAGATACCAATGCATCGGGCCCCGCGTGGCGTCTTTTCGCGGCGGTCACAGCCAACTTCCGCGGAAACACGCGGGATTAACAATGCAGACTTTCTACGAATCGTAGATAACCTAGGGGCGTGTCAACGTTCCCCGCCCCGAAGAAGTTCCCCACATGGCCCCACATTCTGACCGCTTTGATCAGCGGCCAGGACCTGACGCGCCCCGACGCGTCCTGGGCGATGGGTGAAATCATGACCGGTAATGCCACAGATTCGCAGGTGGCGGGTTTCCTCGTCGCGCTGCGCGCCAAGGGCGAAACCGTCGACGAGCTGACGGGCTTGGTGGACGCGATGCTAGCCAACGCCCGGCCACTGTCCATAGAAGGTGAACGCCTGGACATCGTCGGCACTGGAGGCGACCGGCAGAACACCGTAAACATCTCCACAATGGCCGCCCTGGTATGTGCCGGCGCCGGCGCTCGGATCGTCAAGCATGGAAACAGGGCCTCCTCCTCGTCATCCGGCTCCGCCGACGTCCTTGAAGAACTGGGCGTGAGGCTGGATGTGCCCATCGATCAGCTCGCCGACGTCCTTGAATCGGCGAACATCACGTTCTGCTTTGCCCAGGTCTTCCATCCCTCCATGCGCTATGCGGCGGTGCCTCGGCGTGAACTGGGCGTGGCAACAGCCTTCAACTTCATGGGCCCGCTAACCAACCCTGCGCTGCCTACGGCCTCTGCCATTGGTTGCTCGGACTTGCGCATGGCCCCGCTCATGGCCGGCGTGCTGGCAACTCGGGGGATCCGCGCGCTGGTCTTCCGGGGCGAAGACGGGCTTGACGAGTTCACCACCACAGCACCGAACCGGGTGTGGGAAGTGCGGGACGGGAAGGTCTGCGAATCCACCTTCGACGCAGTTGATATCGGCATTCCGCGCGCGACCCTTGAGGATCTGCGCGGGGGCGATGCCGCCTTCAACGCGCGCATCGTCCTTGAGGTGCTGGATGGCGTGACCGGCCATGTGCGCGACGCCGTGGTGCTCAATGCGGCTGCCGCACTGGTGGCAGCAGACTTCGAAGCCCGTGGAACGCTCGCTGAGCGCCTGGAGGTGGGCATATCAAGGGCTGAGCGAGCAATCGACTCCGGAGCTGCCAAGAGGGCCCTGGAGGCCTGGGTAGCGGCGACGGGGTCCCCGGCCTAGCCGGAAAAAACAGAAATGCGGGGCGTTGGAGGGATTTTCACCCCCTCCAACGCCCCGCATTTGCTTAAGCCGCCACAGCAGCCGATCTACTCGAGCCCGAGGGAGAATGCCGCATCAAGGTCATGGGACGAATATGCCCTGAACGCAATATGTGTCTGCGTGCCCCGGATTCCCTCGACTTTCGAGAGCTTGTTGGCGATGACCTCGGCCAGGTCATCGTGGTGCCGTACGCGCGCGATGGCAATCAGGTCCCAGTCGCCGGCGACCGAGTACACCTCGCTGATCCCCTCGATCGCCGAAATGCGCTCGGCGCATTCGGGAATGCTGTCGGCGGCGGTTTGAATCATCACAAATGCGGTGACCACGCGGTGCCTCCAATTCTTCTTTGGTTCTCTGGTTGGTTCATGGAGACGAGCCTAGTTCAGGCGGAGGTGTGGCGCATGCTTCTGCGCAGGATGCGTCCGGTGATCAGCCGGCGCCCCATCAGGAACAGTCCAAGCACGAGTGTCGCAACCACAATGAACGGCACCTCCGCCGTGGCACCGGTCCACACCCGAAGTGCCATGCCCATCCCGACTGTCAGAATCCAGACCAGGACACCCTGCGGCCAGAGCCGGGAATGCGTCTCAACGGGCACCGTAATCAGGGTGGCGATGACCAAGGCGGCCATGAACGGTGCTGCCGTCTGCAGGATGCCGAGCACGGACAGCCCGTGTTCATGCTGTTGGCGGCCCGACACGGCGAAGATTAGGACAAGGGCAAGATCGATCAACAGGAAGCCGAGCCATCGGGAGTGTTTCATCATGTCGCCTATTCTACCGGTCGTCGAACTGACGTTCCCTTCAAGACAAGTCAAAAACATTGTATGTTCATAAACAAGTTGTTACCTTTGTCGGATGATCGTAATCACCATCGACCAACGAAAATCCAGATCCCGGCCCGACTACGTGGACCCGCTGGTGCACCAACTGAACCACTCCTGGGAAATGCTCCGAGCCTTCGAGCGCACGGCGGGCGATGAACTCCAAGGGGTCATGAGCGATGGTGAGGCCGCAGTACGTCTAGCGATGGATGTGGTGGCCACCGGGCTGTGGAGCATCGGCATCGGTGTCGGTTCCGTGGTGCACCCGCTTCCGCAGCAGACTCGAGCCGGACAGGGTCCGGCGTTCGAAGCGGCACGCGACGCGGTGGAACGGGCAAAGTCATCGCCAGGGTGGATTGCCGTCAGCGGAGTCACGGGGGAGGCTGAGCGGATCCAGGCGGAACTCCAACTCGCCGCCGAGCTGGTGCGCAGGCGGACCCGGCCGGCAACCGAAGCCGGAATGTTGATCGACGCCGGCCTGACGCAGAAGGAGGCGGCCGCACGTCTGGGGGTATCCCAGCAAGCTGTATCGGCCCGCCTGAATGCCGCGCTGTGGTCTCCGACGGCCAATGTGATCAGGCACGCCGGCCTTGCACTGGCCGAAGTGTCGGCGCACTTTGATGTGATGGAACCATGAGCATATGGGCCATGGTGTTCCTCTGCCTCTCGGCGGCCGCCGGGTTACCCCAGTACTACCTGCGGCCGTCGGCGGGGCGCAGGGGGTGGCTTTATGCCGGCGGCGGGTTCCAGCTAGGATTCCTGGGCCTGTCGGCTCTGCTGGCGGCCATCGTGCACGCCAACGGGATGCAGGTTCCGCACCCTGCTGTGGTTACGGTGTTCTCGGTAGCCGCAGCCATGCTCGGCGGGGGGCCAGTCACCAAAATGGTCCTGTCTCTCTCCGAGCATTCAACTGCCGACGGGGATCAGCCCACGGAACCGGATATCCAGGGGCCGGTGCTACGCGGCGGCACCTGGATCGGCCTGCTTGAACGACTGGCCATCGCTGCCACCCTATGGGCCGGATGGCCCGAGGGCCTTGCAGTAGTGCTGGCCGTGAAGGGCCTCGGGCGGTACTCGGAACTCAACAAGGACGGCGCCGCAGAGCGCTTTATCTTGGGCACCTTTGCAAGTGTCATCTGGGCCTGCGCCGCCGTCGGCATCGGGTACCTGCTCACCTAGGACAGTACGGCTACCAGATGCCGGGCAGTAGGCGTTTTGTCCGGGTCCTGTAGTCCAGGTAGGGCTGGCCCATGACACCGGAAAGCTCGGCCTCCTCGACCGCGATGCGTCGGATCAGGGTAACCGCCGGTAGTGCCAGCAGCAATGCGACGGAGATCCAATTCCCCAGCACGATGCCATAGCCGGTCGTGAGTAACAGCAGCCCCGTATAGGAGGGGTGGCGGATCAGCCGATAGGGCCCTCGGTCGACTACCACCTGGTCAGCATCGACTTCAACTGTCAGCCTGAACGAACGCCCCAGCACCAGCACCGCCCAACAGCGCAGGCCCAGGCCGAGCAACATGAGCGTAAGACCCACTGCCGCGTGCCAGCCTCCCAGCGTCCAGCTCCTGGAATCCCGAAGCAGGAACTTGAATCCCAAAGCCCCGCCGAAGGCCAAGGCGAAGAACAGCCCGATCAGGCTTCGGGTTCCTCTGTCCCGAGAGGATCCTCCCCTTCCGCGGGACATATCCCGGATCCTCAAGCCGAATTCCAGCGCTATCCACGCCCACAACGTCAGCACCACAAGTGACCCACCCACGCTGGACACGCTAGCCCTCGATGTTGTGTCTGAGCTAGGCGTCCGCTGAACGCTCTCCGTAGGCCGACCGAAAACACTGGCGGCACCGGCCTGGAGGCACGCCGTTGGCTTTCGACATGCTGCGGTGCGGGGCATTGCGGTCCGTCAAACCGCTGGCAATGAATGCTGAGAGGCGGCTGCCGTGGCATCCAGATCTGCAAGGCCCAGGGGGATTGCCGGGGAATCCGGCAGTGGGAAGCTGGAGGAAACAGCCATCGACCGCTCAACGTGCAGGAGCTCCCCGGGCAAGAGCAGTCTCCACCCGGGATCCTCATTCATCTTCTCGGTGGCGATGATGACAGCCCGGCCGTTGGCCAGGACCGGGACATGGGCCCGAATCCTGGAGCTGCGCACATGTGGTGAACCATGATGGCCATCAGGTTTCTCCAGCACATATAGTTCATGAGTTTCCGGATAACGCAGCACCCACAGGTCGGTGGGGGAGGCGAGGATCAGATTCAGGCTGTAGACCGGCCTGGTTGCGGCGATCCAGGTCAGCGCGGCGGTCATTCCCGTCTCCACGTCGCCGCCGGCTTGGCGGATTTCGGCGGTGATTAACGCGAAGATCCGTTCGCTATCGGTCTGGCCGAGCACCAATCCGCTTCCGCCACGCAGTTCGATCCGGTCATCGAGCTCCCCCAGCCCGTGGACTACACCGTTGTGGGCGAAGAGCCGGCCATCCTGCTCAAAGGGGTGGGTGTTCTCCACGGTGTGGCCACCCGTGCTGGCGTAGCGCACGTGGGCAAGGAACGTCGTGCCTTCCAGGTGTTTGGCCTCGTAGGCAAACGTACTGTCATGCAAGGCCGAGAGGGGCTCCTTGCTGATGACGGGGACGCCGGCGACGGTGAACGTTCCTATTCCCGCCCCATCGGGTTCGTAGCGGCTTTGCTTGACCAGGCTATCGGGTGCCTGCAACAGCCAGAACGAGGCCTTGGTCGGCTCTGGTCCGGCATGCATTCCAAAGAGCCTGCACATTGATCCCCCTCGAAGTTGTTGCCACGGGGTTCGATTCGTTAAGTCCGTCGGGTCCCGGTGATCCAACCCTGTCGCGTTACTGGGGAGGAATCAAGCCCCGGATGTAGGCAATCACAGGCAAATCCGCATATCCCACCGGAGTAGCAAGGTCCTGTGGCGGCTTAGCGGCCGTTGACACGTTGGGAAACCCGAGCCGCGAGTTGGGCCTCGTGGGGGAGCAGGCTCAGTTCAACGGCATCGATGGCGATTCCAGCACGCGCCAGGATCTCGGCACGGTAGTTCCAGTGCCCCGTGCTGCATCTTCGTAGGTTGCGTCGCCATATGGTTCGTCCGGACCGACCACGGTGCGGCTGGTCTCCACGATGTCCTGAATGATGGTCTGAGACCAGGTCCCGGAGGAACCCCCGCCGCGGTCATCGAGCAGGACTAGTCGCAGCGCTCAGTTTCGTATGGCTGCTCCTGCTGCCGGTGGATTTCGAGTATTGGAGCTTTGCGCTTGCCCTGCTGCTCAACGGCATAGGGATGGGCCTCTTCGCCGCGCCGAACCGCGCGGGCATCATGAACAGCCTGCCACCGAACCGGCGGGGTGTCGGTGGTGGCATGAGTACCACCTTCCAGAACTCCGCCATGGTCCTGTCCATCGGCGTCTTCTTTTCCCTGATGATCACCGGACTGGCCCGGACCTTGCCGGCCACGTTAGCCTCGGGCCTCACCGCGCACGGGGTCAGTGCTCTCGATGCGGAGCGGGTGGCCGGCCTGCCACCGGTATCGGTGTTATTTGCGTCCCTACTTGGTTACAACCCGGTGCAAACGCTTCTGGGACCCGTCGCCCTGGCCAAGCTTCCGACCGCTGATGCCCAATACCTCACAGGCCGCGGATTCTTCCCGACGCTCATCTCGGGCCCCTTCGCAGACGGGCTGGCCGTAGCCTTCGACTTTGCGATCATTGCCTGTCTTGTCGCAGCCGTAGCCTCGGCGCTGCGTGGGGGGAAATATGCCTATGGCGATGAGGCCACCGTGCCGGCAAGTCCTGGCCCCTCGTTAGCGGGAACCGTGCCCTCTGATCAGGTCAAGGAAGCCCCGCGATCTGCCACCCCGGGAAGCCGCCAGCGCCCGACCTCGAATGACGGACCCACTTCCGAAATGGGCGATTCCGCACGATGACAGAGAACTGCCCTCGCACCCTGCCGGCGCGACCACCCACTATCGACCCGGTGTCTCATCTACCTAGGCCAGCGGACTGTGGGGACGGCGAAGTTGATGTCGTTCAGTGCGATCGCGTGCATGCCCGTCCTGGTCGCAATAACACTCGAATTCCGGGCCGATGTGGAAAGGGGATGAAATTATCCAAGTGATCCATGGAAGAGATTCACGGGACGCCCTCGCGCCGGTAAATTCGAGACAGTAATGCGCATCGGTCGAATATCTGCTTCCGGCCGGGCACGCACAGGCTTCGGACGTGAATAAAATTGCCGCTAGCATCTACCTGAATGGAACGTGTTGGAGCAGCCAAGGCGACGATTGCCCACAACCTGGGCAGCGTACTAGGCGGCCCTGCCTTCAGCAGGTAAAACGGGGGAGGGGGCACGTAACGAAGCGGGCGGTCCGCACAGGCGACGCCGAGAATGGCAGCTATGCGCCTACTTCGTGACCAGCGTTGCGGCAAGGCTGTCCAATGCTCCCGGGACCAGTGAGTAGTAGGCCCAAACCCCCCGCTTTTCGCGGTTGAGCAGTCCCGCTTCCACCAGGATTTTCAGGTGGTGTGAAACCGTGGGCTGGCCCAGGCTTAGCGGCTCGGACAGGTCGCACACGCAGGTTTCCGCTGTGGGGCTGGACGAGACGATGGACAGGATTCGCAAGCGGTTGGGATCGGCCAGAGCCTTGAAACGGGCGGCTAGGGCTTCGGCCTCCCCAGCGAGCAGCGGGACCTGCCCCTGGAAGGGAATGCAGCACGGGGTATTCGTGTATCTGGCCGAAACCGCGAGATTCTTCTCGTTGGTTTCCGTGGCCACAGGTATAGGCATGTGCCCGCGCTCGCTTTCATTCGACTCCCGACGGGAGATTGACAATCGTCGATATCTGCAAGGATACTCGTTACATCGAGGTTCGTCGATGTCTAATTTTGGAGAGAATTTACCGTGACGCCCACCGCCAACCCCGCAGACACCGGACACATCACCTCCAAGCTATCCACGCTTGATCGCTTCCTTCTTGTCTGGATCCTGGCGGCCATGGCCCTGGGCCTCGGGTTAGGGCGCCTCATCCCCGGACTCGGCCAGGCGCTGGATTCCCTCAAGGTCGCTGGAGTCTCCCTGCCCATCGCACTGGGCCTGCTGGTCATGATGTACCCGGTACTGGCAAAGGTCCGCTACAACGAAACCGGACGTGTTATCAGGGACAGGAAATTGATGATCACCTCCCTGATCATCAATTGGCTCTTGGCCCCCGCATTCATGTTCGCCCTGGCCTGGATT
The DNA here is from genome assembly GCF_014190875.1 of Paeniglutamicibacter cryotolerans. Lineage (NCBI taxonomy): Bacteria > Bacillati > Actinomycetota > Actinomycetes > Micrococcales > Micrococcaceae > Paeniglutamicibacter > Paeniglutamicibacter cryotolerans. Next base: position 760,029 of record NZ_JACHVS010000002.1, read on the forward strand.
TTCCTTCCGGACCTACCCGAGTATCGGACCGGATTGATCATCGTGGGCCTGGCCCGCTGTATCGCAATGGTTCTCATCTGGAACGATTTGGCCTGCGGTGATGGAGAAGCCGCGGCCGTACTGGTAGCCCTCAACTCGGTTTTCCAAGTAGTAGCCTTCGGGCTGCTCGGATGGTTTTACCTCCAGGTACTTCCCGGCTGGCTCGGTCTACCGACCACCAGCGCCGAATTCACCATCTGGTCCATCACCCTCTCGGTCCTGGTATTTCTCGGTATCCCGCTGATCGCCGGGTTCCTCACCCGAAGCCTTGGCGAAAAGGCCAAGGGGCGCGACTGGTACGAGGGCACGTTCCTGCCGAAGCTTGGCCCATGGGCGCTCTACGGATTGCTGTTCACCATCGTGATCCTCTTTGCGCTGCAGGGCGACGCCATTATCGCCAAGCCGCTGGACGTCGCACGCATCGCACTTCCACTGTTAGCCTATTTCACCGTGGTCTTCAGCGCTTCAATGCTCATCGGCCTGTCCTTCGGCATGGGATACCCACGCACCACCACCCTCGCGTTCACCGCCGCAGGGAACAACTTCGAACTGGCCATCGCGGTGGCCATCGCGACCTTCGGCGTTACCAGCGGCCAAGCCCTGGCCGGCGTCGTCGGCCCACTCATCGAGGTTCCCGTTCTCGTGGCCTTGGTCTATGTATCGCTTTGGTCTCGCAAATTCTTCAGTAACGCCACCACGCAGAAGGTCACATCATGAACACCACGGCTCCTGAACCCTCAACACCAAAGCCCTCGGTCCTGTTTGTCTGCGTCCACAACTCCGGACGCTCCCAAATGGCTGCTGCCTTCCTGAATAGCCTCTCGGCCGGACGGATCGAAGTTCGCTCCGCAGGCTCGGCCCCGGCAGACACCGTGAACCCCTCCGCCGTCGACGCGATGAACGAGGTGGGCATCTACATATCCACAGTGTCCCCCAAGCTCTTGACCACCGAGGCGGTCAAGGGATCCGATGTGGTGATCACCATGGGCTGCGGGGATACCTGCCCGATCTTCCCGGGTAAACGCTACGAGGACTGGAAGCTCGATGACCCCGCGGGTCAATGCGTGGGTGCGGTGCGCCCGATCCGGGATGAAATCCGTTCACGCATTGAAGCTCTGGTGGCCGAACTGCTTCCCGCCACCAGCTGACACGCCCTCATGGCCCGGAAGCTTGAAGGCCATGAACCAGGGCTCCCTGTAGTCATCATCGGCGCAAGGCCCATTGGCCGGGCAGTCGCGGCACATCTGATCGAACGCAACCAAAGAGGTCCGCGTCCTCGAGGCTGTACCGAGCGCCGGTGCCGCCATGGCTGAGTGGTGGCACATCAGGCTCTTTTCTACCTGGCGCCACAATATTGACGCCGCCGCCTGCAGCCTCCTGAAAACCGACTGGGAACCATGCAGGCCATTGGCAAGCACGAGGCGGGGAAAACCGACTGCCCTCCGGCGCTGAAATACTCACCGAATGCCTGGAACCACTGGCCAACGATCCGGAACTGGCATCCAAGAGCAGTTTCGGCCATTGCGTCACCTTCATCACGCTCATCCAAGCCGATGGCAAGGGCATTGACAAAACCCGGTCTCCCGACCGCGCGGATGTGCTCTTCCAGATGCGGGCCAGCACATGCAAGGGAACCGTGGAAGGACTGACTCGGGCTAAAATCGACGCATCGATAACCTGGAACACACTCAACCCGGCTGGTCGTTCAAGCATCCAAGCCATCGGTGAAGCCGAAACCTCGGGGTTAATCACCTCGGCACTGCCGGACCCGCTCGGTGCGGACCGCGACCTTTTCGCCGGGAAAACCATTCTGGTGCTCGGCACAGGCCACTCGGCCCCGCTACCCTGATCAGCCTCGGACGGCTGCACCGTCAGCATCCTGCGGGGTTTGCGCGGAACAGCAAACCCCGAGCGACTCTACGGCGGCATGTTAACAGCGGAGCTGCCAGCCCACAGCCAACTTGGCGCTGGCCTTCGCCGCTTCGTCGAAGACGGCGATATCGCCATGATCGAAAATGTCTCCTTGACGACGCTGCAGGCGGGGGAGCGGTTGACCGTGATCCTCGACGTTAAGCGCAGTCTCGTCGTTTCCTCGTGGTTCTGGCCACCGGATCCCGCGCTGACTTGAGTTCCCTCTCCGAGCTACGCCTCGATCTTAATCAGGCCCTCGAAGCAAAGCGCGCCCTCGGCCCTTTCATCGACCCCGAGTTCTACAGCTGCCGCACCGTGATCGCACACTGCGAACGCATTCTCGCGCTCACGGAACCCGACGTCTGCAATGTGGGCGGGAAGAGTCATGGCCGGGCCCGAACGTTCCTCGTGATCATCGGATACGAACAGTCCAGCGCAATCGCCGCAGCCCTGGCTGGCGGCAGAGCGGCGGGGGTCCTGACAGGACGGGGGGGTGCCCGAGGCAGGCGTGTGCTCCACCGGTCTGGACGGTTCCTGCGACTTGCCCCGGCAGTCGACTTGGATTCCAACTGCCGAGCGCCCGGAGCCGAAGCCGCATCCTGCCGCGGAACACTGGAGCAGGTGCGCAGTGGCGTCACCACCGGAACCCTGCCTGGCCACGCCGAATTAGCAGGGGAGTAGCTCAACGACCTCTGTGCGGCGCTTAAAGCTTCCCCAAACCGGGACAGGATGAGCCGGCATGACGCAGCGGGTCAATGGGTGTCCCTATATCGAGAGGACCATCCTCTTCGGCGCCGCCTCCAGGGACTTCTACCAGCACCATTCGTGGGCCGACGCGGAATTGATCGGTTTTCACGATGCGTTCAAGATCGTGGGTAAATTCCACGGCTGCCACCCGGGCATGCGTCCTGAGCGTGTTTTTGCGGGCCGATCCACCTTTTGGTCGCAATTTCATCTGATGTTCTGTTGGGTTCGAGTTGAACAATCTCCGGCCTGTCCTCATTGGCGCAGGTCAGGGAGAAGCGTCCGTTGAGAACGCTTAAGGCGTGCTTTTGGAATCATGACCCCAAGAGTCCGCGGCAGCGAACTTGCATCTCTTCGGCTTCCTGTCGCAGCTGCCGCAGCTCGATGATGAGCTTTTCTATTACCGCGTTGGATGAATGGTGCAGCCAACAACTAACCGAGAATCTAGCGTTCTCCACGGGCACGGACCGCTAGCAAGCAGTGCAGGCAATCACCGTCGTCGTTGCTGCCTGCCCCTGGATTTGGACATCGCATCCGGGATGTAAGGCTGGAGGTTGCTTGTGGCCAATTTTGTCCCGCCTAGGCATTCACGGTGACATCCCAGCGGATGGTGTCACCATGGGGACATGACTTCTGCTCACGGTTTTTCGGAATTCTTTCGGCGCCCCCAGCCCATCAAACCCCAGGCTGGTCAAGAATCGGTGTGGGACTACCCGCGGCCACCAAGGGTCGAGCCACGATCGGAACGGGTCATCGTACGACTTGGCGGTCAGGTGATTGCCGATACCACCGATGCAGTGCGCGTCCTAGAGACGAGTCATCCGCCGGTCTACTACTTGCCGTTGGACTCGTTCCCCGCCGGTGCACTCATTGCGGTTCAAGGAACCAGTTTCTGCGAGTTCAAAGGAGCAGCGCACTACTTCGACGTCGTTGCCGGCGGAATCGTTGCGCCCCGAGCCGCGTGGATCTACCTGGAACCCGCCCACGGTTTCGAGGAGCTCAGCACCCGAGTGGCCCTCTACCCAAGTCATATGGATTCCTGCGAAATCAACGGTGAACAGGTGACCGCTCAGAAAGGCGACTTCTACGGCGGTTGGATCACCACGCAGATCGTTGGACCGTTCAAGGGCGGCCCGGGCACGGCCGGGTGGTGAGCACAGGGGTCCCTGGGTGTCATAGGCGTAAACCTCCACTTGCGGGATCGATGCCCAAGGTGCGCTGCTGGACCAGCATGCGGTCGAGGTAAATGTGCTGTGCGGGTATGGCGCCGTCGAACAGCCAGGGGTTGGCACCGTTTGCTGGTTTGCTGATTGGGGCGGTGGGCGAGGTAGCCCTCAGAACATCGAGGCAATCTGTGCTGGAACGAGCACCAACCAGTTGCCCAGCCTGAGGTGCAGGCCATCTGGTGTGGTGGCAGGTCCGAACATTTCAAGGCGGCGATCTTCCCGATGGGCTGACCATGCAGAAGCAAGATGGGGCAGTGATGCGCGGAGCCGCGGGTAATTCATCGGTTCCGAGGAATTACCGGATGAGTTCAATCCGTCCATGTCCTCGTTCACCACGCGGCTTCCATGGATGTAAATCTTGTAGTGGGTTCACTGGAAATTGCTGGTCATGCAGCGTTCTGCTCGTGGCGTTGTCCGGTAGCGGTGCCGCTCCGAGAAACGTTCGTGCCGATCAACAAGACACACGTCAGACCCGAATCCGCGTGTAGTGGATTTTCGGGGCTGATCTACTGGCGATGCGCGGGAATCGGGCAATTTTCGGTTTTTGGGCATGGAGGCGACCCGGCTCTCGTGCCAGGTTGACGAAAGGCCCATATTCCTTGGGGCGTTCTTTCTCGTGTGGTTCGGGCAGTGGTCCCCGGCATCAGTGGGGGGACGGTAATTCTTGTAGTTTCGGCAGGACGCGCGTGAGCAGGTTTTCACCGGGCGGCAAGCGCAGGTATGTAATCCCGGCCCCGCGGGTGATCCTCCCGGGGATCGCGAACAGCTCCCGACGTATCGTCTTGACGGTGCGCCGCCCGCGTCCGTTGCCGTGGTCGCTCCCGGTGATTTCCTGGATCCAAGCGCTGATCGCGCACCCCAACAGCCCCGCCCACATCCACACACTGTTGGCTGAAAAAGAAGATGATGGCAAATGGCGCATAGCGGTGCCGTGCTTGGCGTTCTTGTTCAGTTCCTCGATATCGGTGCGGTGCCGGTACCAGAATTCAACCTCCGCCAGCTTCTCCTCGGTGCTGAGGTCCATGTTGGTGAGGATGAAGGAATAGGAGTCGACTTCGTCGATGCGTCCTTCCAAGGCGAGGGCGAGCTGGTGCTTGGATATGGTGCGTCGCTTGCGGGCCCTGGCAGTGGGGATCTTGCCTGCGGCCACGCGGGTGCGCCGGGCGATACAGGTAATGTTTTCGTCTTTGGGCCAGTTGCCGGGCAGGTAGTCGATGACAGCGATTTCGGTGTTTTCCATGCCGATGGTCGGGATCCAGGTGTAGCGGCCCAGTCCCGCGGCAGCGGCCATGACCTTGCCGGTGCGCTTGGCGCCGATGGCAAATTCCACGTTGCGTTCCAGGCAGGCCTTCGCCAGGTTCCCGGCGAAGTATCCGGCGTCCCAACGGCAGCGGATCTGCTGCACGCCCTCCGGCAGCCCGGCGATGGATCGGTCCAGGATGTCCACGGCGTTGGCGCGTGGGTCTTCGGTTCCGCCCATGAGTTCGGCGGCCAAAGGGATCCCGGCCTCGGCCCAGAATCCGATGTGGGAGCGCAGGGTCAGGGCGCCGGTGTAGGCGTGGGCGGCTTTTTCCTTGGAACGCCCGTAGACCTCGATGTCGGTGGCGTCCCCGTCGATGGTCGCGACCTTGAGCAGGCTGCTGCGCCTGGGCAGCGACAGCAGGCCCAGCATCGTGGTGTTGATGGAGGCAACACCCGCTTCGATACCAGCCAGCTGGTGGGGTCCGAAGCGTTTGGCGATTCCGTAGGCGGTGGTGGAGGGAGGGGTGGGCACCGGTTCCAGTTCCTGGCCCGCGACGTCCCGCCTTCTGCGGTCCAAGCCCACGAAGAAGTCTTCCCCGGCCAACTGTGCCGAGGCCATGGAGAGGAGTAGTTCCCCGCCTGAGAGTCCCCGGTTTCGTTGTTTCACCGCACCGATCCCGGCTTCCAGTGAGTCCTTGAGCCCGAGGACTCGGTCGGCCTCTCGTAGGGCTTCTATGCCAGCGGAGGGGGTCAGTCGGGGGTCCGGGGTTCCGATGCGGACCCGTCGTGCGCGTTGGCGCTTTTTCCCGGTTTTGGGGGTCTTCTTTTTGCCGCGTAAGCTTGCCACTGAACAAGTGTCCTTTTCTGCTTGGCTAATTTTCGGTTTCGTCACCTTAATTATCCCAAGTCAAAGGGCACTTGTTCGGCTTAAACACACCCTTGGTTTAGGTGCTTACTCGCGGATTCGGGTCAGAGAGCGGATCACGGCATCATGTGGAAACGTATCGCAAGGGGACTATCTGCAGCAGATGCACTTTGTCTCTATTCTACTTGACATAATGTAGATTATCGGCGCTTCCATAGCAGTAGCCGAGAGGGGCTTTCCTGCCGTTTTCCACGAATCTTCCCTGAGGCCCGCCTGCGCGACCAAGCGCTTCCAAGCAGGCAACAAGTACCATTCGTTTGCAGCAACTCATCTCGAGATAACGTCCAAGGGATTGACGCTTTCAAGGATCAACAGATCCGCGGCCGGCCGATTCAGCAAGCTCATGACAACGATTCCCTGCCGGATCAGGCTGATTGCCCGACGCTCCGAATGGGAAAGCGTTCATTCCACATGCACCGAGTCGAGGAATGCCCGTTTCAAGCAACCGCAGTACCAGTGAGCCTGAGTTCACTTCGATATTCCGGGATCACCGATATTCCTCCGATCCATGTCGCCAGCGGCATGGATCGACGGCAGGAAATCTCCACCTCAGATATTGGCTACTTGACATAACTGCATGTCGAATGCCGCTCAGTCCACCCGAATGAGACTCAGTTCCTTCGACGCCTACCTGCGCCGCAAGCCGAAATGCCACACATCGGATGCAGGCACGGCCCTGGACATTCGTCCCTCGCTGAACCAGTATCCCGAGTTGCCCGACCAGCCATTCCTCAGATGAACCGGACGGATAAGCCTCGCTGGTCGATGGAGGTCCCCTTCCTGGCGAGGACGTCCATCGACCAGCGCTACCGAAGCGGGTGAGAGGTTACGCAGATAGCGCTGGCATCCCGGTGGATGCTTCCGAGCGCGAAGCCCGGAACAGCACGCCTACTCCCCCGTCGAATTGCAGTCCATGCAAAGTTGCAGCCCGGGTGAGCTCCGTAAAACCCAGCGCCGGGTGCAGGTCCCGGGATGCTGTATTGCGCAGATTGGCGATGTAGAAGGCCTGCCCGGCCTGACGCCAGATCCATTCAAGCCGTGTAAGCGTCAACGCAGCACCGATGCCCCGGCGATGGTCATCCGGGTGGACGCTGAGACCGCCTACATTAGGGACCAGCCGGCGCCTGGTCCTCGGCATTCTCGTACCAGTGAGGATTGGCCCAACCGACGATTCGGGCGCCAACGATGGCAACGATGATCCGGCGACCGGGATCATCGATACATGAGTGGAGAAACGATTCGGAACCCGCGGGCCGGTCCATCTGGAAGGAGAACTCCTGAATACCAGCCACGTCATCGTGCCTTGCTCCACGAAGCTGAACAGTGTCACCGCCTGTCTTTGACATCCATACCTACCCGATCTCATCGAATTCCATGCCAATGCGCCGCAAATCACTGCCCCAAGGCTGGCATGGAAACGGGTTTCGTGCTCAGCGGCGCTCTCGGGGAGACTCGAAACCATGGCAGAACTTTTGCAGTCCCCCGCAGGTAGTAGTTTCGGCTTCGGACGGCGCCAGCCCACTGACGTAATCCGGGCTACCGTGACCCAGCGGGCTGAGGGTGAAGCCATGGTCCTTGACACCGAACAGCTGGCAGCGCTTGACGCGTTGGCAAATTCAACGCTGTGGGCACTGGGGCAGGGGCACCGCCAGGATCCGGCAGGACGCCACTTGTATCTGTGGGGCCCTCCGGGACGCGGTAAGACCTGGCTGCTCGGCGCCTATTTCGACGCGCTTCCCACGGAACGCAAGAAGCGGATGCACTTCCACGAGTTCTTCCGTGAACTGCACGCCCGAGCCCGTGATGCATCGCGTGCCGCGCTGGAACGGCTCGATGCAGGGCCCCCCTCCGCCGGACCGGGCGTAATCCCGGCCACTGGGGCAGCACGTGCTGAAACCCGCAGCAGCGCCATCGCTACGGCCATCGACTCGCTGCTGGGCGATCTCGACGTGATCTGTTTCGATGAGTTCCACTGCAATGACCCCGGTGATGCCATGCTGCTCTCGCGCACGCTCAAGCGCATCTTTGAGCACCGCATCCTACTGGTCACCACCTCCAACTACTCTCCTGATCAGCTCTTGCCCGACGAATACTTCCACCACCTGATCGAACCGACGATCGATCTGATCAATACCCAAATGAGCGTGCTGCAGGTGGCCGGGGGCACGGACTACCGGACCCTGGCCAAGGCCTCGGATGAACGCAGCGGTTACGCAACGGGCAGCATCATTCCTGCGGGAGACACCGGTCGGATGATCGAATTGGGGCTGGAAATTCCAGCCAGCCACGAGGCCGTGACCATCAAGCCCACCACGAAACCGATAGCGGCCAAGCGTGCGGCTGATGGCCGGTTCTGGGCCTCCTTCGAAGAGTTGTGCGAGGGACCCACGGCCACGCTGGACTACCTTGCCATGGTCGAGGACTACACGCATTGGGTCATCGACGGCGTTCCGGCCGGAGACGCGATGAGCCCGTTCGGGTTGCGCCGCTTCGGCAACGTCATCGACGTGCTCTACGACAAGGACCTGCGCCTGGACCTGGTGGTGGATGGCGAGCTCGAGCCGGCTCTGACCCTGCTGCCACCCGCCGACGCCGCAAGGCTGAGAAGCCGTCTGGCGGCACTGGCGTCCAGGCTGCCGAGCGTCGGTCGCTGAGCAACCGCTCGCACCGGCGAACGTCGCTGTGGTCTGATGTTATCCGGAACCATTAGAATTTTTTACGAAAGGACCAGCGTGAGCCAGATGATGTCCGATGACACGTATTCCGCCGACCGGTTAGTGGAAATCGCCGCCACGTTCGTGGAATCCCACGCGGCCGGGACGCTTCCGCCGATCGTACAGCTGGGCCACCCGGTACTGCGAATGCGGGGGCTTGACTACACTGGACAACTGGGCGACGCACTGCTTTCGGACTTGCTGGACACCATGCGGGCCGTCATGCATGATGCCCCCGGGGTCGGCCTTGCTGCTCCGCAGCTGGGCCTTCCGCTGCGCCTAGCCGTGCTGGAGGACATCTACGCTACGGTTTCGGCCGTTGCCGAGACCCGTGAACGATCGGCGATGGAGTACTTCGCGGCGGTCAATCCCAGTTATTCGGCCGCCGGCACCCGAACGGCCTCGTTCTTCGAGGGCTGCCTGTCCTTCGACGGCTACCAGGCCGTTGTCACACGGCCAGCGGACATCCTGGGGACCTACACGACCCCGCAGGGCGTGTTCGTGGAACGGGAATTCTCCGGCTGGCAGGCGCGCATCTTCCAGCACGAGACCGACCACCTCGGCGGCGTAGTCTACATCGACAAGGCAGAGACCCGCAGCCTGTGCGCCAATTCCGAGTATCATCGCTGGGCAGATCCCGGCATCGAACGGGCCGCCGCTGTCCTGGGCTTCTAGACGCCGGACCGGTCCTTGTGGGTCAGTTCGGCCCAGGCGGCGAAACGGTCGAACTGTGTCTGAGATTGGCGGCGCACCAGCGGACTGAAGAAGAAGGCCACGGCGGCACGGATCGGATGCATGCGTAGATCATGCTCGACTATCCAGCAGACCCGCCCGTCAGGGGTCGGTAGCGGGCGGCCGAGCATCCGGCATTCGATCCCGTTGGTGACACCCACCGATTCCTCCGTCCCGTCGGGGTCCCTGCGGATGAAGGTCTCATCGGCGGTGACGTTTCTGCCGTTGGGAAGCCGGAGGTGATACCTGCACGTGGACCCGGCGGCGCCCGGGGTCCCGGAGAGCCACTGGATGTCCTGGATCTCCGGCTGCCACTGCTTCGAGTGCTCGGGATCGGCCAGCAGGGCCAGCACATGGTCCAGCGGCGCATCGACGAGGACTTCCAAGGTGAACTTCACTGCTGAATCCTTTGAGCGGGCCTGGTTCAGGGGTTCCCAGCGTAACAACGATGCGAACCCCTGAACCAAATCGCCTGCGTGTTACTTCAGCTCAGGCATCGGCCGGGGCGGCGTCCCCGGCCACCGGCAGGTACCGCTCCCACCAGTCCAGGATTGCCTCGAAGCGTGCTTTGCGGTGCCAGGGCGTTCCCGAGCGCGAGAGTTCGTGGTTCTCCCCCGGGAAGAGCAGCATCTCGGTGTCCACCCCGGCGCGTTTGAGCCCGACGTAGTAGCGCTGGGCCTGCTCGAGCGGGCAGCGGTAGTCCTCCTCCGAATGCATGACCAGGGTGGGGGTTTTGACCTGGTGCAGCTTCGCGAACGGGCTCTGCTCACGGACCGCGACCTCGTCGGTCCCGGTGTAGGCCTCGGAGAAGAACCAGCCGATATCAGAGGACCCGATGAAGGAGAACGGGTCAAGGTAGCCGCGTTCGACGATGGCCGCGGTGAAGCGGTGGTCGTTGGCGATGGTCCAAGCAGTGAGGTAGCCGCCGTAGGATCCGCCGAGCACTCCGGCCCTGGTGGCATCGAGTCTCGGTTCGGCCGCCACTGCGCCCTCGAAGAACGCGAGCACGTCATCCAGGTCCACCGTGCCCATGGCACCCTTGATGGCCAGACCGTGTTCACGCCCGTAGCTGGCTGACCCGCGCGGGTTGCATTGGAGCACTGCATAGCCGGCCGCCGCATAGACCTGGGCCTCGTCGAAATAGTCCCAGCCGTATTGGGAGAACGGACCGCCGTGGATGTTCAGCAGCACCGGGTGCGGACCGGGCTCCTCAGGCAGGAAGACCCAGCCGTGGACCGGGTAGCCATCTCCGGATGCGACGGTGAGCTCGCGTCCCGCAACGATGCGGGTACCGGCCCGCAGAGCCGAGGCGAAATCGGTCAGTGGCTCAAGTGCGCCGTCCTGCAGCACGCCACACTCCCCCGGGCTCATGGAATCGGCGTAGGAAACCACGATGGTTCCATCGGCCTCGGCGGCACCGGTGATGACACGCGGGCCGGAGGAGAGCACCTCGGTTTTTCCGACGGCGCTGACCTTGTGCAGTTCGCCGGAGCCGCGGACGCGGGCGAAGGCCAGCACCGAGTCGGAGCCCGACGCGATCAGTGTCGACTGAACGTCCCCGTAGTCGGTGTCCTGGGTGTTGGTCAGTAGTGTTGCGTCGAGGGTCGGAAGCCCGGCCACCGGCACCGCATGGACGCCGGTGCAGCGAGCCACGAAATCCGTTCCGTCCGGCCCCACCTCGGCACCCAGAACAAACAGAGTCGCCCCGTCGCCGGAGAAGGCCGGGGTGCCGTACGCGACCTGTCCGTGTTCGGAGCCAAGCACCAGTTCACCCGGAACCTCGGCATCCGATAGCTGTGCTGCCGGGACGCGGTAGATCATCGAGCGCAGGTCGGTGTCGGCTCCCTCGTGGTGGGCCGCCGTGTAGTAGACCTGTGTGCCGTCGGGACTGAATGCCGGCTCACCGGCATCCGTATCGTCGCCAGTGAGTCGGCGGGCGGAGGGGAATCCGGTGGGCGTTTCGCCCCCGGCTTCCTTAGCCGCAGCAGCGGCTCGACCCACCGCGGTGATGAAGGGTTCACCGTCGGGATCCGGGACATCGAGCACGAAGATCGAGGCCACCTTATCGCGGATCCAGCCGACCCCGTTGCCGCGGTACTTGAGCGTGGTGATGTGCCGCGGGTCCTCGGCGCCAGCGTCGACTCCCTCGACGGTGCCGTACCTGCCCGGTTCGGGCGTGCGGGAGGTGAAGGCGATCCGGGTGCCGTCGGGCGACCATACGAAGGAGCCGACACCGAGCTTGCGGTTGGTGAGCAGCTGCGGCTCGCCTCCCCCGGCCCGGGTGATCGCCACCTGCGGGCGGCCCTTGGCATCGGCGCGCAGGAAAGCGATCAGCGAACCGTCCGGCGAGTAGCGCGGGGCGCTATCGGAGGTGCCGCGGGTCAGGCGGCGGGGTTCGGCCCCGCCGTCGAGGTGGAGCATCCAGAGCTGTCCGACATAGCCGTCGGAGTCGAAGCTGGCCCGCGATGTTGCCACGACGGCATGGCGACCGTCCGGGCTGATCGTGGGCACGGATACAGTGGTCATGAGTTCAAGCTGCGCTGGTTTCACGGCACGAGCCTATCTGAAACACTTATTGAAGGAAATGCCCTGTGAACGAAATCTTCCGGGACGCCCACGACCTGCTCTGCCCGGTCTGCGGTAGCGACCTGAGCCTGGCCTCGCGCACCCTCTCCTGCCCCGAGGGCCACCGCTTCGATGCGGCCAAGCAAGGCTATTTCAACCTGCTCACCGGTAGGGGCACGGTCTTCCGCGAGGACACGGCCGATATGGTCGCCTCCCGGGCCGCATTCCTGGAGGCCGGACACTACGAACCACTGGCGGCAGCCATCGTGCGTCTGGCATACGGATCCACGCAAACGGATGCCCGCACTAAACCCCTTTCCGTCATCGATGCGGGCGCCGGCACCGGGTATTACCTGGACCGGGTCCTGCGCTCATCACCGACGGGTTCCCACGCCGTGGCGCTGGACATCTCCAAGTTCGCCATGCGCCGCGCAGCCAAGGTGGAGCACGCGCTCGCCCTGGTCTGGGACCTGTGGCGCCCGCTGCCATTGGCCGCTGGCTGCGCAGACGTGCTCTTGAACGTCTTCGCGCCACGCAATGGAACCGAATTCGCTCGGGTGCTGCGCCCGGGCGGCGTGGCCATCGTGGTGACGCCGCTGCCCGGGCATCTGGGCGAGGCCGCCAAGGCGCTTGGCCTGCTGGGCATCGCCGAACACAAGGCGCAGTCGGTGACCCAGGCCATGGGCGACGCGTTCACCGAGTCGGCCCGCGAGGAAGTCACGTTCCCGATGAGCCTCGGCTCAGATCAAGCAATGGCCTTGGCGTTGATGGGGCCAGCCGGGCACCACTTGGATGCCGAAGGCCTGCGGGCCTCGCTCGAAACCACGGGCATTCCATCGGTGATCACCGCCGCCTTCAGGATCCAGGTCTTCCTCCGGTCATAGGACGGTCGGCATCGGAGGCGCCGAACCCCGGATAGGCACGACGACAGTAGACCGCGAACCAGATTCCGAGTCTGCTCGGCGGCGGCTTGGTCTTTTTCATTCGTTGCCCCCGTCGCGGGTTGAGCTCCCGCTGGCGGCTTGAGGACCCTGCATGGGATCCGGAAGCACCACTTCGTTGGTTCTCCAAAGGCAGTGAGCTCTTCCCAATTTCCTCACACGTAGCGTCAGGTTTTCTGGGACAGCACCCCTCTGGCTTCCTCAATGATCAGCTCGATGCCATTTCCAACGGGTGATAGCCGAGCTCCAGGGAGGCGGTCGAATCCAGCATGATCGGTGTCTGCCAGGGGGTGCCGGCCCTCCACGGAGCCCGGCAAGGCGGGCTCGATTTCCTCTTTGCATGCGAACTCCGCGGCAATTCCAACAGCAATTTCCGTGGCAGTTGGAGTGTGCGGATCGACCGTGTGGAGTATGCTGCGGCCCGGATGACCGGCCGCGATTTTCACGGGGACAGCAGCATTCGCGGCGGCGGTAAGGTGGTCGGTCAGGTCTACACCGCCATCCTTGATGACCCGACATCCACTGGTCATCAATTCGGCAATGGTCTTGCTCTGAGCCTGCCAGGGCCGCCGGCCATGGAGCGCTGACTGTCTGATGATCGTGATCGGGAGCCTGGATTCGAGTGCCAGCAGCTAGGCAGCAACCTTGCACGGAGCACCCACTTTCTCGGCTGAACGGATCACCTCATCCGAGGCCGGCGGAAACCCGTCATTCATTTCGTTCACTGGGGGCATTAATCAATGGCAGGGAGTCTCCGTTATTGCGGCGACCGGCAGCATCGACATGGACGGCCCTGCTTGAAACTGAGGACATGGGCGGCAGGAGAGCCCGCACAGGCGCGGCGGCGTATGCAACGAGACCCACCATTAAGTCCGCAGCTTCACCGACGAGGCCTTCTGCCTCACATGCTTTGCTTCGACCCGGCTGGGCGGGTCTGACGGTTCAGACGAGCGGGACTCTGAAAAGTGACACTCCATGTCGTGACCCGAGCTCGTCGCGTTCCTCGCGCAAAAGCGACGACATGTTTTCCGGACCGCTTCAGAAGCGCTTGCTCTGGAAGACTGAGATAAAATTCGTTCCATGAGCGCATCATCAGAACGATCAAAGCGGTCAAATGTCATCAGTGCTTTGCTGGCAGGCTTTATTGCCGGTTTCATCTGGATGGCGATCACCGTGCTTGTAGGAAGCTTTACCACGGCGGCCACCGTTGGCGGTGGTCTTGGGTTCCTCATCGGAACTACGGTGGTGGCTTTCCTCATTTCCATGGCAGTATCGCGCTCCCGAAACGGCCACTGAGACGGGCCAGCCGGGATGATGTTGATAGACCGCTCAAAGCCTCTACCGTGCGCCGCCGATGTGTGACGGGCAGTGACGACTCCTGCTGCGCGACAGTGCGCAGGGTCTGACGCCCTGGAAGCTTTCCTAAACCCCGGCACCATTCTGGTTGATGGAGGTTCAGGGGCCAGCTTCGGCCCGGGCAACCAGCACGGTCTCCCCGTGAGCAACACCCGGGGTGCCTGATCCTCCGCACACCACTGCTCACTCTTGGATCGGCTGGGCAGTTGCTTTCACTTGAGCCCTTTCGTGCAAGCGGACACCGAGCAGGATGACGAAGCGGTGGATCAACGGCCCGATAGCCAACGCAAAGACAATGGTGCCCACCCCGACGGTCCCGCCCATGAGTGCGCCGATAATCACGGCTGCAACCTCGATGGTTCCGCGGATGAGCCAGACCGGCCTGCCGGTGCGCGCAAGCAGGCCGGTCATCAGCCCGTCACGTGGACCCGGCCCCAGGCCGGCACCGATGTACAGGGTGGTGCCCAGCGCCAACATCAGGATTCCGGCGATGAGGTACCCGGCCGAGACCCAGATATTGCTGGGCAGAGGCAGGACGGCGAGGATGAAATCAGCCATCAACCCGACGCCTGCCGCGTTTGCTATGGTACCCAGGCCGGGTCGCTGCCGCAATGGAATCCAGAGAAGCAACACCACTGCGGAAATGATGATGCTCGATATTCCAAAGGACCACCCGGTCGCCAGCGCTACGCCTTGGGCCAGGACGTCCCACGGCGAGGCTCCGAGTCCTGCGTGGATCATAAGTGAGACGGCGGTTCCACAGATCGCCAAGCCGATGACCAGGCGCAGGATCCTGGCCGGAATGGACGCGGACCGGATGAACCACTTCAAAAACATACTCCCTTGTGCTGATACTTCATTGTCCGTTGATCGGGCAAAATAGAGGTTAACGAGAAGGTACGGTTCCTTCTTCTTCGTGACGCGAGGTATGGCAATGTTTGAGTGGATCTTGTCGAACGGCTGGCTGTTCTGGCTGGCGCTGTTCTTATTGCTTGCCATCATCGAAATGATGTCGCTCGACCTCTATTTCATCATGCTCGGCGTCGGCGCGTTGGGCGGCTTGTCGGTTGCGCTGGGCAACGGACCGCTATGGCTCCAAGTCGTTCTGTTCTGCGTCGTCTCGCTGGCAATGATCTTCACCGTGCGACCCGTTGCGATCAGACACTTGAATAAGGGCCCCGGTGCCCTGCTGACCAATGTAGAACGGCTCATTGGCGAGGACGCCCTGGTTCTCGAGCCGACCACGAAGATGGCGGGCCGGGCGAAGATCGGCGGTGAAACCTGGAGCGTACGCACAGAGGATGACTCGCCGCTCGAGCCGGGCAGCTACGGTACCGTGGTGCGCATTGCCGGGGCAACCGCCTTCATCACCGCACGCTGACATTCAAGAATATTCGGGTCGGACCGACCAGGTCGCTGTGGGCAGCCCGGCTGGGTGCCGGGTTACTACAAAAATTTGAAATATTACGTTGGGGCCGAGAAATCCGGCCCGTCGCCCCGACGGGGCGTCATCAAATAAAGGAGGACCAGATGACAGGACAGAAACTCGGCGTCGCCATCGTACTCATCGTGTTGGCGATTTTCGTCATCATCGTGTTGGTGCGCGCCGTACGGATCGTTCCCCAGGCCCGGGCCGGGATCGTGGAACGGCTGGGAAAGTACAACCGCACGCTCAACCCGGGATTGACGATCCTCATTCCATTCGTGGACCGGCTACTTCCGCTGCTGGATCTGCGCGAACAGGTAGTCAGCTTCCCGCCGCAACCAGTGATCACCGAGGATAACCTGGTCGTCTCGATCGACACGGTTGTCTACTTCCAGGTCACCGAGCCACGTGCCGCGACCTACGAAATCGCGAACTACATTCAGGCAGTGGAACAGCTGACCACCACCACGCTGCGTAACGTGGTCGGCGGCTTGAACCTCGAAGAGGCACTGACCAGCCGAGACCAGATCAATGGCCAGCTGCGCGGGGTACTTGACGAAGCCACTGGCAAGTGGGGCATCCGGGTCTCCCGCGTGGAGCTCAAGGCCATCGATCCACCCCACTCCATCCAGGACTCGATGGAGAAGCAGATGCGTGCCGAGCGTGACCGCCGTGCCGCAATTTTGACGGCTGAGGGCACGAAGCAGTCGGCCATCCTCACCGCCGAGGGCCAGCGCCAGTCATCCATCCTGAAAGCCGAAGGCGATGCGAAGGCGGCGATCCTTCGTGCCGATGGCGAGGCGCAGGCCATCCAGAAGGTGTTCGACGCTATCCACGCCGGAAAGCCGGACCAGAAGCTGCTGGCCTACCAGTACCTGCAGATGCTGCCGAAGATCGCCGAGGGCACGGCGAATAAGCTGTGGATCATCCCCAGCGAGGTCGGCGAGGCGCTCAAGGGCATCGGCGGGGCGCTGGGCAACCTGGGCCCGGCCGATGGAGACGAGCCTGATTCCAAACCAAGTTCAACGTTGATGTAAGACGGCAGCCACCGACAAGCGGTGACCCGGGGTAAGGCAAAGCACACCCCACAATGGCGGGCCGGTACTCCCCCACGGCGGGGGTACCGGCCCGATGGGTTTTCGGGGCGTACAATTGATTCTTCGAGACTTCCGCCCGGTGGGAATCAAATTGACACCAGTGGCGTTGAAATCAGTAGTGAAATCCGTTGGTCATCGCATTAGGGAGAAATCATGAGCGATCGCAGTCTGCGCGGGATGCGCCTTGGCGCACAGAGCATGGAAACCGAAGCCGGAGTCGAGCCGGCGCCGCGTCAGCGCGTCGAGTACCGCTGCGAGGACGGTGAGCAGGTATTTGTCACGTTCTCCTCGGAAGCTGACGTACCGCAGACTTGGACGTCCAAGACCGGCAAGGAAGCCCGCCTGGTCAATGGCGAAAAGCAGGAAGAGTCCAATGAGAAGCCGGTCCGCACCCACTGGGACATGCTTCTGGAACGACGGAGCATCGAAGAGCTGGAGACGATCCTTCAGGATCGCTTGGACAAGCTGCGCAGCGCGCGCGGCGCGGCCATGAAGGCCTAGGGCTTCAGCCACATCAAGAGGAGGGGCCGGTTACCAGGAATTTCCTGGTAACCGGCCCCTCCTCTTTGCCCGGGGGTAAACCGCCCGGGTTACTTCTTGGAGGTCAGCTTCTTCCACCGGGCTCCGAGGCCCCACTTGGTGACGTTCCACATGGCCTCGACGACGATGTTGCCGCTCATCTTCGAGACGCCGAGCTCACGCTCGACAAAGGTCACCGGGACCTCGACGATGTTCAGGCCGGCCTGGGCTACCCGGAAGGTCATGTCGACCTGGAAGCCGTAGCCGACCGAGTCCACCGCATCCAGGTCCAGCGCCTCGAGGGTTTCGCGGCGGAAGGCACGGTAACCGGCAGTGATGTCCCGCAGCTTCACGCCGAGCATCATACGCGAGTAGAAGCTGCCGCAACGCGAGATCGCCTTGCGGTGGAGTGGCCAGTTCACGACGGAACCGCCCTTGACCCAGCGGGAGCCGATGACCAGGTCGGCACCCAGCGGAATTTGTGCCAGCAGCGAGGGAAGCTGCTCTGGCTTGTGCGAGCCGTCGGCATCCATTTCGACCAGCACGTCATACCCGGCGTCAAGGGCCCAGCGGAAGCCCGCGAGGTACGCGGCACCCAGGCCAGCCTTGCCGGTCCGGTGCATCACGTGGATGCTCGAATCCTCCGAGGCCATCTTGTCGGCCAGCTCACCGGTCCCGTCGGGGCTGTTGTCATCGACGATCAGGACATCCGAATCAGGCACCGCTGCGCGCAGCCGTCCCACGGTAATGGGTAACGATTCAAGCTCGTTGTAGGTCGGAATGATCGTGACTACCCGCACGCGGTGTCCCCTTCTGAATCTGTGGACGAACCCCCTAAAAGTACAAGGGATCGTTGGACCGGCCTTGAAAGGCCTGCCTCTTCGTGCTGTCGCCTTTTACATCGGAAACACGCTGAGGTCAATGACCAAGTATACGGACTTCCGGGGCAGGGTGCCGCCTTTCGTGTTCCATGGCACGCAAAGACCCCGGAAGCTTCGGACCAGCGTACCGACGGTGGCGAACCACCACCAACTCGCTGTTTTCTATTGCTACCAGGGTCTCAACGTTGCTTTTAGCGCCGGACGGCCAGCTGGCATGGTCTCACCGTGAACCTGCGCCGCCTTCGAACCAGCCTAGTGCCTGAAATCACAGTGTCAATCATTTTCTGACCACTGGTTTTGTTTATTTGATCAGGTCATCGGTCGAATTGCCGCAGACTACGAGTTTCCTCGCGCTGGTTCTAGAGGGCATCAAACAGGATTCGTCCCTGACGAACAGTGCGGAGGCAGCTCGGCAATTCGCCTTCAAGGACCGGCAACATGGGCGTCCCGGCCCGCGCATCGGTGCTCCAAGAGGAAACCCGCACATCGGGGGTCTGCACTATCAGTTCCGAGGCCTGCCAGATGGCGAAGGTCGCATCCGATCCGGTGACAAGCTGACCGGCGAAGGGGGTCGACTCCCCCACGGCCCGGTAACCCGATCGGGTGTGCGCCAGGAAGGCGGCGCGTGCGGAAATCCGTGAGGCCTGATCATGGTGCTCGAGGCATGCCTTGACGGTAGCCCAGGGGCTGGACTCGGTCACCGGCGCATCGGATCCAAGGGTCACCGGGATGCCGCTGGCAAGGAAGCGGGCCACAGAATTCATGCCGGTGGCCCGTTCGGATCCAAGCCGCTGGGCATAGAGTCCGTCAGCACCGCCCCAATAAGCGTCGAAGAGTGGCTGCATGGAGGCAGTAATTCCGTACTTCAATAGGGCCGTCCGGGCCGCATCGTCCGCCATCTCGACGTGTTCGAGACGGTGCCGGGCGCCCTGAATGGCCGCCAGGCCGACGCGTTCCGCTGCAAGATCCAGCCCGGTGATGAAGGCATCCAACGCAGCATCGCCGATGACATGGAATCCGCCCTGGATCCCGACTTCGGAGCAGGCTGCGAGGTGCCCGGCAATGGCCTCGGCGTCCATGAAGGAATGACCAAACATCCCGGATGCATCGGTGTAGGGGGCTCGCAGCAAAGCGGTGCGCGAGCCGAGCGAACCATCGATGTTCAGGTCCCCGGCCAGGCCCGAGAGCCTCCCCGCGCCGAAGGATGAAAACAACGCGCGGGCCTCCGCCGCGTTGGACACGGCCTCGCCCCAGTAGGCGAAGACCTGTGGCAGTTCATCGCCCACGGAATCCACCGTGTTGAAGAGCGCTTCCAAATCGGCACGGCCGGAGATCTGCGGGGCCGCCATTTCGGCCACAGCCCCGTAACCGCGTGAGGCGAGGTGGCGCAGCGCCGCCTCCTGGTGCTTGGCGCCGGTCTTTGCTGAGTTGTCGATCAGGGCCTCGCGAACGACCTGATGGGCGGTGCGCTCGACCAAACCCCGGCCGCGGTATCCGTCGACGGAGTCTAGCTTCAGGCGTTCGGCCAGGCCCTCGTTAACCACACCGGAATGCACGTCGATGCGGGTCAGGTAGACGTCGCGCCCCCCAGCGGCTGCCTGCAGTTCGGAGGCAAATGGCGCACGGCGTTCGGGCCATCCACTCTCGTCCCAACCGGCTCCGAAGATCGGGCCGTCACCCCGGGATGCCGCCGCGGCAACACGCTCGAGCACCTGGGCCAGCGTGGTGGCATTGCGCAGATCGACCGATTCCAGTGCGGCACCGAGCTCGCCGAGGTGCACGTGCGAGTCGAAGAACGCCGGGGTCACCAGCCCGCCCCCGAGGTCGATGACGTCCATCCGGGAGTCGGCCAGCGCGCCCGCGGCGGACTCGGAGCCGATCCAGGCCACCGTTCCGTCCTCGACGAGCATCGCAGTGGCCTGCGGATCGGCCGGCGTGTAGATGGATCCGTTGCGGTACAAGGACAGTGACATGGTGGTGGGGATGACCTTTCGGTTTACTAATGGGAGTCGGTAGATGCAAGTGCGAACTGGTCAGTCGACCACGTTTGAATAGGAGACGACGCCACGGCGGATCAGGTCCACGGCACGCGAACAGTTGCGTGAGAGCACCGGTGCAAGCTCGGGGATCTTGGCCAGCTGGTCAAGCACGTCGATGACCTGCTTGACCCAGCGCACGAAGTCGCCCGCGGCGAGGTCTGTCCCGCGGAGGCATTCACGCAGGTCCTTGCCGCGGGCCCAGTGGAACATCGGCCAGATCAGCCCTGCATCCGGCGCGTCGGTGGCGGGAAGGCGAGCCTCCTCCTCTGCATCGGAAAGCGAGGACCAGTTCCGCACCGCGGCCTCCCACGCGAACTGGATCTGTTTGGAGGGCATGCGCGGATCGGCACCGGATTCCTCGCGCTTGGCATGATAGACGAGCGAGCTGGTAAACGCGGCCAGCTCCTCCGGGTTCAGCTGGTCCATGACACCGGATTCGAGCACCAGCGAAGTGAGCAGGTCGCGTTCGCCGTAGATCCTGCGCAGGCGTTGCCCGGCACGGGTCATCTGCGGCACTGCGTTGTCCTCGTTGCCGGTTTCCAGGTACCCGTATTGGGCAAGCAGGCGGCAGACGCGGTCGAAGATCTTGGATATCGTGTTGGTGCGCCCGCTGATCTGCTGGCTCAGCTTATCCGTTTCGCGGCGCAGCTTAAGCCAGCGTTCGGCCCAGCGCGCATGGTTTTCCCGATCCGGGCAGCCGTGGCAAGGGTGCGCCTTGAGCTGGTTGCGCAATTCGTTGATCCGCTGCGCATACTTCTCGGCCCCGGCGTACTCGAAGCCACCCGCACCGCGGCGCGGCGGGCGCTCATCGGCCAGCGCGTTGCGCAGCGACGCCGCCAGGTCCTTGCGTTCCTTCGGGGTGGCTCCGGTGAATGCCTTCGGGATCTTGATCCGCGAGAGGATGCTCACCGGCCCGTCGAGGTCCTCGACGCCGACGCGGCGGATCTGCCGGTCCTCGGTGAGCACCGTCGGGCGCGGGTCGCGCAGCGAGGAGGCCACCTCGGTGACAACGCAGCGTCCCAAGTGCCGAGGGCCGGGAACGTCGATCACGTCTCCGGGCAACAGCTGCTCCAACGAATCACCCGCGGCAGACTGGCGGGCTTGGCTCATGGCGGCCGAGGCCTGCCGCTCGGTCTCCGAGAGCTGGGCCCTGATGGCCGCATATTCACCGAAATCGCCTAGGTGGCAGGTCATCGATTTCTTGTAGCCAGCCAGGGACTCCTCTCGGGAGCGCACCTGCCTGGCCAGTCCCACCACGGAGCGGTCGGCCTGGAACTGGGCGAAGGAGGTTTCCAGGATGCCGCGGGCCCGGTCCCGTCCGAACTGTGCCGTGAGGTTCAGCGACATATTGTATGTGGGGCGGAAGCTCGAGTTCAACGGGTAGGTCCGCTTCGATGCGAGCCCTGCTACGGCGGCGGGGTCGGTGTCCGACTGCCAGAGCACCACGGCGTGGCCCTCGACGTCGATGCCGCGGCGGCCGGCGCGTCCGGTCAGCTGGGTGTACTCCCCCGCCGTGATCGAGACATGGGATTCTCCGTTGAACTTCTCGAGCTTTTCGAGCACGACGGAGCGGGCCGGCATGTTCACGCCCAGGGCCAGTGTCTCGGTGGCGAACACGGCCTTGACCAACCCGCGCAGGAACAGATCCTCGACGACCTCCTTGAAGATCGGCAGCAACCCGGCATGGTGGGCTGCAAAGCCACGCATCATGCCCTCGCGCCACGGCCAGAAACCCAGCACCTCGAGGTCATCTGGTGGCAGGTCGAAGGCGAGGAGGTCGATGGCCTGTTCGATGTCTCGGGCCTCCGCACGCGTGGTCAGGTTCATTCCGGAGCGCACACACTGGGCCACTGCGGCATCGCAGCCCTTGCGGGAAAAAAGAAAGACGATGGAGGGCAGCAGCCCGGCGGAATCCAACGCCCTGATCATCTCGGGGCGGCTGACCTTGCGCGAGCGTTGTTCCTCCCGGTCCAGGTAGCGCCCGCCGGCCTGTCGTCCGCCAGGTCCCCTGCCCCTGCCGTGGCCCTTGGGGCCGTGTGGCCCACCGGGGACGCTGCGCTGGGCTAACTTCGCCAGCTGCGGATTGACCGTGGCGGCCCGCTCCGGATCACCCGCAATCTGGTCGAACGATACGTCCTCGGCGAAGAGGTCAATGAGCTTCCCACCGACCATCACGTGCTGGTACAACGGGATCGGGCGGTGTTCGGAGACGATGATCTTGGTGTCTCCCCGCACCGTATCGAGCCAGCCGCCGAATTCCTCGGCGTTGGATACCGTGGCGCTGAGCGATACCACCTGCACGTCGGCCGGAAGGTGGATGATCACTTCTTCCCAGACGGCACCGCGGAACTTGTCGGCCAGATAGTGGACTTCGTCCATGACGACGAAGCCGAGCCCGTCCAGGGTCTCGGATTCGGCGTAAAGCATATTGCGCAGCACCTCGGTGGTCATGACCACCACGTCGGCATCGCCGTTGATAGTCAGATCGCCGGTGAGCAGCCCGACCTTGTCCGCGCCGTAGCGTGCCGTGAGTTCGGAGAACTTCTGGTTGCTCAACGCCTTGATCGGCGTGGTGTAAAACGCCTTTTTACCCTGTTGCAATGCCATGTAGACGGCGAATTCACCCACGACGGTCTTCCCCGCACCGGTGGGTGCGGCAACCAGCACCCCGAACCCCTCCTGGACGGCGTGGCAAGACTCCGCCTGGAACGGGTCCAGCTCGAAGTCGAGTCCGGAGCGGAAATCGGACAGCAGGGTGCCGGTTTCGGCTGCGCTCTGCTTGGGTTCGAGATAGCGCTCGGCCGGGGTGCTCATGGGAGCCTTTCGTTTCGGGATGCACAGCAGTGGTTCGTGCGGTGCGCTGGTCCGCTGCGGGGTACATGCACGGACCGTTGTTGGGCCGGTTTCGGCCTAGAGGTCACCCAGATCGGAGGCAATATCGGCGTTCGCCTCTGTTTCAGCCTCTGTGATCTTCTTGTTCTTGGCGCGCTTGCGGTCGTTGAAGAAACAGATCAGCGTTGCGCCGCCGAAGGTGATGAACAGCGGTCCAGCCAGCGCAAACATGGTGATGGCGTCGCCGCCCGGTGCTGCCATGGCAGAAACCAGGGCGATCAGGAACACCGTCAACCGCCAGTTTTTCAGGATCAGCCTCGCCGGAAGAATCCCGATCATGTTCAGTCCGACCATCAGCACCGGGACCAGCATGGCCAGGCCGAAGGCCAGCATCAGGCGCAGGACGAAGGGAATATAGACCTCGACCGAGATGATGTTCACGGCGTTTTGCGGGGTGAGCATGAAGAAGAACTTCAGCGCGTGCGGGATAACCCAAACGGCCATCGCCAGACCCATCAGGAAGAGCGGAACGGCGGCAGCGGCAAATCCCAGCGCTGCGGCTCGTTCCTTTTTCTTCAGGCCAGGCACGATAAAGGCCCACAGTTGGTAGATCCATACCGGGCTGGACATGGCCAGTCCCAAGAACAACGAGATCTTGATCATCATGTCGAAGCTGGTCATCACGGCGGTGTAGTTCACTTCGCCGCTGTACTGCTTGACCGGTTCGATGAGAAGATCCATCAGCGGCTGATACAGGAAGAACCCGCCGATGGTAGCCACCAGAAGCGCCCCGAGCGAGATGAACAGCCGGTTCCGAGCTTCGATCAAATGGGCCTTGAGCGCCATCCGCCCCTCGGGGTTTGACTTACGCCCCTTGGATGGGACAGATTTTTCAGTCATAGAAGCTTAAGCGTTGTTGTCGCGGGGATCGGGGTTGACGATCTTACCCTCGACGGTTTCACCGCTGGCATCGGTCTTCGGATCCTCATCCTTCATTTGGCGCACCTCGGACTTGAAGATTCGCAGGGACTGTCCGACGGACCGTGCCAGCCCTGGGAGCTTCGGAGCTCCGAAGAGCAGCAGTGCCAGGACGATGATGATGACCAAGTGCATTCCATTGAGGCCGAACATATCGAACCTACCTTTCGTTTAGTTCAGTTTACGTCAAAAGAGCCCGAGGTCGCTGACACGCTGTGGTTGACCTTTAGCGTACTTGCGGGCAATCCTCGCGTCACGGCGCGCCGCCCGGCGTTCTTCCTTGCCCGATTCGTACTCCTCTCGGACCATTTCCACGTCCCGGAACGGTGCCCCCGGACCGTTGCCGGGGCCGGAAACCGTTTCCGGATGCACCGGCATCCGGCCGAAGGGTTCCGAGAGCCGGTCCATCGAAAGCGATGCTTCATCGAGCATCCGCATCAGGCCGCGGAAGAGCTTGATCCCGGAGAGAACAAGGAAAAGCACGGTGCCCAGAAGCAAAACCGTCCATAGGAGGACCCAAAACCACCACGGCATCATGAGCGGTTCTGCTTCGAAGTGCCTTGCGCCCGGTCAAGCCAGTCGATGACCTCGGCACGCAGGGATTCGGGGGCAAGCACGCGCAGCTCACCACCATAGTGGGCAATCATTCCGGCAAGTGCCGCCGTCCCGGTAATCTGCACCTCGGCCAGGGTTTCGTCGGCGACGGTACCCTGGCGCTCGGGGGCGAATTCAGCGACCAGCGAACGCAGTCGCTGTGAGAATCCGAGCACGGCCACCTGGTCCTCCGGTTGCGGGGTGAAGAGCCTGGACTCGTCATCGCCGTGGCGCTCCGGGACGATTTCGAAGCCCTCGTCCAAAACCGTCAGCTTCAGGACCCGGTCCAGCCGGAAACTGCGTAGTTGGCGGGCGGTACGGCACCAGGCGCGCACATAGGTACGAGAGTCGTCCTCGATGATGCGTAGGGGTTCGATGATCCGTGTACTTTTCTCGTCGCGCGAGGCGGTGTAGTAGTCGATGCTCAGCAGCCGGCGTCCGGTGATGGCCGCGCGGACGGCATCGCGATGCGGGTCCGCCTCGGCACTGTCGAGGAAGGCGGCGAGGACATTGGAGACGTCGGCAAAGTCACCGGCCGCCGTGCGCAGCTTTGCCATGGCGCTGATCGCGCTTTCCGCATGCGCCAGTCCTGGAACCTGCAGCAGGGTCTCGAGGCCCACGAGCAGCGAGGTGGTCTCGAGCAGGTTCAATCGCATCGGGGCCGCCAATGCCTCGGCGTTGGAAATGGTGATGGTTCCGGACCCAAAATCCACGTCCATGAGCTGGTCATGCATCCCGTTGGGGACACCGCACATCATGATCATCTGCAGTTCTGCCTCGAGCTTGCGTCGAGACAGCCCGAAGTGCGCCGCCGTTTCCTCGAGCGTCGGGGCGCCACGGGCCACCACGAAGGAAATGATATCCAGGGCCCGGGCCACGGCATCCGTGGCCGGGGCGCGCCCGACGAAGTGGCCGGCCTTCAACTGAAGCACGGGGATCGGCACATCGTGGGCTGCCCGTGCAGCGGCCAGCCGCTCGGCGACGCTCCGTGCCAGCGACGCCGGTTCCAGCACCTTGGCATGGGAGCCGAGCGCGGAGACCTCCGCGCTGAAGGATTCCACGTCGTAGTAATCGACGGCTAGGCGGTCTACGGTGTCGCCCTCTTCGATCTCCGCGGCTTGTGCGCGCAGCGCCCACCCATGACCCCGCGACAGTTCAATGGCGGCGCGTTGGCATGCGGCCTCGGGATCCAGTACGGACAGGGCGTTGGCCATGGAGAAGTCCTGCGGGCGGTCGTACGTTCCCGGGCGCTGGGCCACCGTTCCCCGGATGCGCGAAAGCCTGAACATGCGCTGGGCAGCGGCGGCCTGATCGAGTCCGACCAGGTACCAGTGGCCGAAGCGGGTGCCCAGCCCCCAGGGTTCCACCGTGCGTTCGCTGTCTACGCCGTGGGCATCCCGGTAGCGAAAACGGATGGGCTTCTTGTCCCAGGCCGCACGCAGCACATCGGAAAAGCCGGGATCCGAGGTGTGGAGCCTGGGTTCATAGTCGGTGAATCCGACGCCGGTTCCCGTTGCGTTCTCTGCCATCCGGCTGGTGGCCCTCGCAGCGGCGGAACCGAGCCCGGCGTCCTTCCAGAGGCGTCCGGCCAAGGCAAGCGCTCCGGCTTCTTCGGCGGTGAAGGACACTTCAGGCAACCGGTAGCTTTCCGGCAGGATGTGATAGCGCGGATCAGCATTGTCATCGCCGACATATCCCGGGGTTTTCACTTTTTCGATCGGGATGCCCATGGCCCGCAGGTCTTCCTTGTCCCGGTCGAATTTGCGGTTGAAGGAATCGGCCCCGAGGCCCTGGTAGTCGTCGACGATTTCGCGCAGCTCCGCCTTCGTATAGCCCCGGGAGCTATTGACGAGCGCATACGTGAGGCTCACGAGCTTCTCCGTGCGCGATGGTGAGTCTAAGTTCTTCTTGGTGGCCACCAAACCAACGTTACTACCTGCAACGCGTCGTACCGACGTGACCCCGCCGAAAGCCCACAGCTCCTTCCCGCATATCGGAAGATGACGCAGATCACGGGAAAAAAGTCGGTCTCATCACAGGTTTTTCACCGCAAAAGTGCCCAAGAATCAGTTAAAGTGCTAGGCCGGCGGAATCCCCTGGGGGGTTTCCGCCGGCCTACCGGTGTGTTTCTACCTAGCGAACCGCGACGAGGTCGACCACGAAGATCAGTGCCTCGTTCGGGCCGATGGCCCCGGCAGCTCCACGGGAGCCGTAGGCCAGGTCCGAGGGGATCTCCAGGCGACGGCGGCCGTTGACCTTCATGCCGATCAGGCCCTGGTCCCAACCCTGGATGACCTGTCCGATGCCAGCGCGGAAGTCCAGCGGCGTGCCGCGGTTCCATGAGGAGTCGAACTCTTCGCCGGTGGACCAGGCCACGCCGACATAGTGGGTGGACACGGTCGAGCCGGGCACAACCTCGGCGCCGTCGCCGACAATGATGTCCTCGATGACCAGTTCGGTCGGTGCTTCCGTACCCGGGAAGTCAATTTCCGGCTTGGTACGGTCGTAATCGCGCTGTCCGAATGACATGGCGTTCCTTTCGGTGGTTACTTTACTTCCTGAAGTTCAACGATAAAGACTAGCGGACCTGCCGGCTTCCCCATGGCAGCGGCATCCTTGCCGTAGGCCATGTCGGTGGGGATGCTCAGCAGGACGGTCGAGCCCTGCTTGATGCCCGTCAGGCCCTCGGTCCAGCCCTTGATGACTCCGGACAGCGGGAACTCTGAAGGTTCGCCGCGGGAGTAGCTTCCGTCGAAGACTTTTCCGTCTTCCAGGCGTGCGCCGATGTAGTGGGCAACCACGGTGGAGTCCTTGGTGGCAGCCGGGCCGTCGCCTTCCTTCAGCACCGTGACCTCGAGCTTGGCCGGATCGGCCTTGCCCGCGGGAAGGGTGACGCTGATCTTGCCGTCGGCAGAGATGGAACCCGTTGCCTTCTTGACCGACTTGTCGTCCGACTTCTTGAACTCGGGCGTCGGCGGCGTCGGCGGAATGTCGACGGCCTTGGTCGTCTTGATGACGATCAGCGTGTCGATGTTCGCGGGCTCGGCCGGAGCCGTCGCACCCGGTTCGGTCGGGGTCGGCTGCAGGAAGGCAATGTAGGATCCGACCTTGCTGCCGACGATCACGTCGTAGAATTCGGGCATGGCTGTCTTCATCTCCGGAACCGTGGGGATGAGGTCCCCCTCGCTTTCGAAGTTGGAGCCGAGCTGGGACCCGTCTTCGGTCTTGAATGCAATCGTCTTGTAGGTGACGCTCTGGTTTTCCTTGATGGTTTCACCGCCGCCGGCCAGGATCATCTTGGCACCGGCCTTGGTTGCTTCCAGCGGAGTCTTGATGGTCACCGTGGGGTCCGAAGTGTCGTCAGCTCCGGGGGTCAGCTGGAGTGAGGAGAGCGGGCCGACGTCGCCGGCTTCGGTGACGCCGGTAGTCGCTCCAGCATCCGCGGCTGCACCGCAACCGGTGACAAGCAGGAGTGAGGCGGCAAGGGTGACGGCCAAGAGCTTTCGCACGTAATCAACTTTCGTCTTCATTCGGGGCAGTTTGCTTTCCACCACGGACACAACACAAGCGCATGGCCACAGTAGTTTCCATTTAGTTTAACGGGGAAACCTGTGAAGTTCCTTTTTATCGGTTAGCCGCGCCGTCATCCAAGGGATCAAGAAAAGAAATCAACTCATCGACCCGGGCATCGGCATTGGCGAACGGGTCCTTGCACAGAACTGTCTGGCTCGGGCTGTCATTGAGCTTCAGGTGCACCCAGTCGACTGTGAAGTCACGGTTGGCATCCTTCGCAGCACGCACGAAATCCCCGCGCAGTTTAGCCCTGGTGGTCTGCGGCGGAACACTGACTGCCTCTGTGATGGCCGATTCGGTGGCCAGGTACGCCGCCTGACCGCGGGAACGGAGCAGGTTGAACAGTCCGCGTTTTGGATCGATGTCGTGGTAGGTCAGATCGATCTGGGCAATCCGGGGGTCATCGAGGCCCAGCCCATGGCGATGACGGTAGCCCTCGATCAGCTTGCGCTTGATGGCCCAATCGATTTCGGTGTCGATCCGGGCGAAATCCTGGTCGGCAACAGCCCCCAGGGACCGCTCCCAGAGTTCGAGCACCGCCGGCACGTGTTCGTTGTGGGCTCCATGGCGTTGCACGAAACCGGTCGCCTTCTCCAGGAAAAGATGCTGGAGTTCAAGCGCGCTC
Organism: Paeniglutamicibacter cryotolerans; assembly: GCF_014190875.1. Lineage (NCBI taxonomy): Bacteria > Bacillati > Actinomycetota > Actinomycetes > Micrococcales > Micrococcaceae > Paeniglutamicibacter > Paeniglutamicibacter cryotolerans. Next base: position 788,988 of record NZ_JACHVS010000002.1, read on the forward strand.
AGCTTGCGGCCATCGGCCAGCAACACCGGCGTCCGCCCGGTCGTGTCATGGGAGACCTCGCGGATGGAACGGATCGGGTTTTCCAGGCGCAGGTCCTCCATGATCGAACCCGCCTCGATCATGCGCAGCATCAGGTCTGTTGAGCCCAGCTTTACCCGCTGTGTCGTTTCGGACATGTTCGAGTCCCCCACTATCACATGCAGCCGCCTGAAGTACTCGGCGTCTGCATGCGGCTCGTCGCGGGTGTTGATGATCGGGCGCGAGCGCGTGGTGGCCGACGAAACGCCCTCCCAGACGTGGTCCGCGCGCTGCGAGAAGGCAAAGCGGTGCTCGCCGTCCACCGGGAGGACCTTGCCGGCCCCGGCGAAGAGCTGCCGGGTGACCAGGAAGGGGATCAGAATCTGGGCCAGGCGGGTGAATTCTAGTTTGCGCGGAATAAGGTAGTTCTCATGGCAACCGTACGAATTTCCGGCGGAATCGGTGTTGTTCTTGAACAGGTAGATCCTGCCCGGATATCCCTCTTCGCGCAGTTTTTCCTCGGCCGATACGACCAAGTCGTTCAAGATCTCCTCCCCGGCCCTATCGTGGGTGATCAGCTGCAGGATGTCATCGCATTCAGCGGTCGCATATTCGGGGTGAGAGCCCACGTCCAGATAAAGACGTGATCCGTTACCCAGGAACACGTTGGAGCTGCGTCCCCAGGCCACAACCTTGCGGAAGAGGTAGCGCGCTACCTCTTCCGGGCTCAGGGGCCGGGCTCCGGGAGCCGAGTAGGTGAGGCCGTATTCGGTTTCGATGCCGAAGATCCTGCGGTCCATTAGGTCTGGGTTCCTTCCCCGGGGGCGAGCTGCGAATCGATGTCGGCGGTCGACAGCCGCCTGAAGGTGCGGCGGCTGCTCGAGGCACGGTGCAGCACGGCCACTTCCAAGACCGATGAGGCCGCCGGTGCCGCCACGACGCCAGGCAGCACCGTTGCGGCGGCCCGGATCACCGCGGCCAGCCTCAGCTCACCGGACCCGGCCACCGCTGTCTGGGCCCAGGCAGCCGCCAGCGCCTCGGCATCGCCGCCCATGATGATCACGCCAGACTGCTCGGAAATTGAACCGTCGTAGTTCAACCGGAACAACTTGTCGGCGCCCGGCGTCGCGCCGACCTCGGCCACGGCCAATTCCACCTCGAACGGCTTGGCCTCGGCGGTGAAGACGGCACCGAGCGACTGGGCGTATACGCTGGCCAGCCCGCGCGCCGTCACGTCCTGCCGGGAATAGGAATAGCCTCGGGTGTCGGCATAGCGGACCCCGGCCTGGCGCAGGGATTCGAACTCGTTGTATTTGCCCACGGCGGCGAAACCGATGCGGTCGTAGATCTCGCCGATCTTGTGCAGCGATCCGGAGGGATTCTCGGCAACCAGGGCGATGCCCTCCACGCAGGAGGCGACGATGACGGCTCGTCCGCGCGCTATGCCCTTGCGGGCGAAGTCCGCCCGGTCCTTCATGAGTTGTTCGGGTGAAACGTAGAACTGCGCGCTCATCAGGCCTCCCTGGCTTGTGCCGTGCGCCGGGCGATCAGCGCGAGGGCGGTTTCGGAGAGCTCTTGCTCACCGATGCGGGTGGCGCCGTCGGCATCGACCGCGTAGACCACGGGCCAGAGCCGGCGCACGGCGTCCGGTCCCCCGGTGGCCGAATCGTCGTCCGCCGCGTCGTAGAGCGCCTCGACGGCGACGGAGACCGCCGCCACGCGGTCCAGTCCCGGGCGCCAGAGCTTCTTCAGCGCCCCGCGGGCGAACACCGAACCGGAGCCGATGCAATGGTGTTCGATTTCCTCGTAGCGGCCGCCGGTGACGTCGAAGGAGAAGATCCGCCCCTGGCCGCCGTGCGGATCGTACCCGGCGAAGAGTGGAACCACGCTCATCCCCTGCATGGCCATGGACAGGTTGGAGCGGATCATCGATGCCAGCCGGTTGGCCTTGCCCTCGAGCGAGAGCAGCGTGCCCTCGATCTTCTCGTAGTGTTCGAGCTCGACGGTGAACAGCCGGGCGATGTCGATGGCCAGGCCGGCCGCGCCGGCGATGCCGACCACCGAGAAGTGGTCGGTTTCGTAGACCTTCTCGATGTGGCGGCTGGCAATCACGTTGCCAATGGTTGCCCTCCGGTCACCTGCCATGACCACGCCGTCGGCGTAGGCCAGGGCGACGATGGTCGTCGCGTGGGGAACCTGCCCCGGGCCGTGGCCCGGGGCCGCCGCCGGCACCGAGGCAGCAGGCAGCAGGTCCGGGCGTTCCCGGTTCAGATACTCGAGGAACGAGGGCCCGGCGGGCAGCTCCGGCATGGCTACTGGCCGCCCTTTTGCACAAAGCCGCGCACGAACTCCTCGGCGTTGCGCTCCAGTACCCCGTCGATCTCATCGAGCAGGTCATCAACGCCGGCGGACTGGCCCTGTGCCGCCGGGGCCAGGTCCTCTTCCTGCACGTCCTGCTGTTCGGTGGGACGGGAGCTGAACTGTTCCTGCGTCATCGTGTGTTCCTTCCTATCGTGGCGGGCGCTTCGTCGCCACCCTCCGCTGAATCGTTTCTGATTTCCATCTTGTCACCGCGGCCCAGCATTAGGCACGCAACCGCTCGAGGAATTCGGAGATCGAGTGGCTTGCATCGAACAACTCCCCGACCAGGGCACGGGTGCCGCGCTGCGGTTCGAGGGTGGCCACGCGCTGCACGCCGGCACGGCCGGGTACCGAGAAAAGCACGGCATCCCAGCTGGCAGCCACCACGTCTTCCGGGTACTGGCTCAGCGCGCGGCCGCGGAAGTACGCCCGGGTATCCTCCGGGGGATGGGACACGGCATGGGCGATCTGCTCCTCGCTCCACAGGGTTTCCATCATTCCGCGGGCGGCCAGCCGGTGGTAGAGCCCTTTTTCGGGGCGGATGTCCGCCCATTGCAGGTCCATCAGCCCGATCCGGGCATCATTCCACCCCAGGCCGTGGCGGTCTCGGTAACCCTGCATGAGTTGGTACTTTGCCACCCAGTCCACCGAGGAAGCGGCACCGAAGACGTCACTCGAGAGCGTGTCCAGCGTGGATCCCCAGCGTTCGAGCACGTCGGCGGTCATCGGGTCATCGGCGCCGGTCGCGGCGCAGTGGGTGCGGGCCGCCTCGAGGTATACGCGCTGGATATCGATGGCACGGAGCCTGCGCCCGTCGAGCAGCTCGACCGTGGTGCGCAGCGTCGGATCGTGGCTGATCGCCTGCAGCGCGGCCACCGGGTGGCGCAGCGCGAGGTCCGGGACGCTGCCGGCCTCGATGAGCGAGAGCACCAGTGCCGTGGTTCCGGTGCGCAGGTAGGTGGAGACCTGGCCCATGTTCGCGTCCCCGATGATCACGTGCAGGCGCCGGTACTTGTCCCAGACAGCGTGTGGCTCGTCGCGCGTGTTCACTATCGGGCGGCGGATGGTGGTTTCCAGCCCGACCTCGGCCTCGAAGAAGTCGGCCCGCTGGCTGACCTGGAAGCCCGCAGCCGAGCCCATGCTCCCGCGGCCGACGCGGCCGGAGCCGCAGAAGACCTGGCGCGTGGCGAAGAACGGAATCAGCCCGGCGGCGATGTCGCCAAACGGCACCGAGCGCGGCATCAGGTAGTTTTCGTGTGCTCCGTAGCTCACCGACTTGTTATCCGTGTTGTTCTTGTAGAGAAGCACCGGAGCGAAGCCGGGGCTCTGCTCGATCCGACGGGCCGCCGCCAGCACCACCCGGTCTCCGGCCTGGTCCCAGAGCACCGCATCCGCCGGGTTGGTGGTTTCCGGCGAGGAGTATTCGGGGTGCGCGTGATCAACATACAGCCGCGCCCCGTTTCCCAGGACCATGTTCATCAGCACATGCTCCTCAGGCTCCTCCTCGGCGTAGAGCGTGTCCCCCGCCCGGGCATCTCCGCCGGCCAGCGCAATCTCGGCGGCCGTCAGTTCCCGTGGCTCGTCGGTCAGCTGCGAGGGGTGGGCCAGCGCGCGGGGCTGGTTGAAACCGCGCGCGTCCGAGAGCGGCGTCTCGTCGGTGTAGTCCCAGCGGGTTCCGGCCAGGTGGCCGTATCCGGAGCGGATAGTCGCGGCGTAGGCGTTGACGACCTGGGCGGATAGCAGCGTCGAACTGGCCCCCGGCGTCGAGGGGGCCAGCACGCCGTATTCGGTTTCCAGCCCGACGACGCGGTGAACGCTCACAGGTACTGCCCGGTCTCGTGGGAAGGAGAAGCCTCCGCGGTGGACAGGCTGCGACCGGAGCCCGGGTGTTCCTTGTCCTGGATGATCGTGCGGATGTAGGTGATCCGTTCACCCTTCTTCCCCGAGATCCGCGCCCAGTCGTCCGGGTTCGTGGTGTTGGGCATGTCCTCGTGCTCGTGGAACTCATCGACCACGGCCGTGAGCAGATGTTCCATGCGCAATCCGCGCATTCCGGTGGTCAGCAGTTCTTTAATGGCCGATTTCTTGGCCCGGTCCACCACGTTGCGGATGACCGCACCGGAGTTGAAGTCCTTGAAGTAGAGCACCTCCGTCTCGCCGTTGGCATAGGTGACCTCCAGGAACTCGTTCTCCGGCCCGGTTCCGTACATGTGCTCCACGGCGGTGCGGATCATCGCATCGACCGTCGCCCGGGCGTTGCCACCGTGTTCGGCCAGGTCCACCTCGTGCAGCGGCAGGTCGGTGGTGAGGTACTTGGCGAAGATTTCCGCCGCACCCTCGGCATCGGGGCGCTTGACCTTGATCTTCACATCCAACCGTCCCGGGCGCAGGATGGCGGGGTCGATCATGTCCTCGCGGTTGGAGGCACCGATGACGATGACGTTATCGAGCTGTTCGACGCCGTCGATCTCGGAGAGCAGCTGCGGGACGATGGTCGTTTCCACATCGGAGGAGACACCGGTGCCGCGGGTGCGGAACAGCGAGTCCATCTCATCGAAGAACACCACCACCGGGCTTCCGTCGGTGGCCTTTTCGCGGGCACGGGCGAAGATCAGCCGGATGTGGCGCTCGGTCTCCCCGACGTACTTGTCCAGCAGTTCAGGGCCCTTGATGTTCAAAAAGTAGCTGCGCGCCGTGTCGGTGCCTCGGATCTGGGCCACGCGTTCGGCCAGCGAATGCGCCACCGCCTTGGCGATCAGCGTCTTGCCGCAGCCCGGAGGGCCGTAGAGCAGGATGCCCTTGGGTGCCTTGAGCCCGTGTTCGCGGTAGAGGTCCGGGTGCAGGAAGGGCAGCTCGACGGCATCGCGGATCTGTTCGATCTGCGGGCCCAGCCCGCCGATGTCGGTGTAGGCGATGTCCGGCACCTCCTCCAGCACCAGGGACTGCATGTCGGAAAGGTGCACGCGTTCGATGGCAAGCCCGGTGCGCGAATCCAGCGACAACGAGTCGCCGACGCGTACCGTCTCTCGCAGCAGGCCCCCGGCCAAGCGCACGATCCGCTGCTCGTCGGCCCGTCCCACGGCGACCACGCGGTGGTCATCGAGCACCTCCTTGACGGATACGAGTTCCCCGGCCGCCTCGAAGCCGAGCCCGGCGACGATGGTCAGGGACTCGTTGAGCAGGACTTCCTGGCCGAGCTGGAGGTTATCGATATCCAGCAGCGGAGAGATGGCCACGCGCAGCTTGCGTCCGCCTTGGATGACATCGGCACCGGCAGCGCCGGTGGAGGCGATGGCACGCCCTGGCTCGGGGTGGTGGCGCGGGGAAAGACCGACGATGGTGCCGTAGCTAAAGGGCGTGTCGCCGTCCTTCTCGAGGGCGGCCTTGAGTGTGATGATTTCATCGCGGGTACGTTCGAGCATGGCGACCATGCGCTGGTTGTTTCCCCCGGCGGCGGCAAGTTGGCGGTCCAGATTGCGGTTCTTTTCCCGCAGCACGTTGAGCTGGCGCTCATTGAGCGCCAGCCGGGATTCAAGCCTCTCGTTGCGCTCCTGCATTGCGTTGTCGTCGCTGGCCATGGATCCACCTCGATCTAATCGCGCCGCCGTTTGCGTGGCGCCTTCCTCCCCATCCTATCCAGCAGGGGTGCCGTGGGGGCACTTGGCCCGGTCATCAAGCGGTGCATCGTGCGCGCCGCCGATCCGCAGTGCATCGTGGCCAGCGCACATGGTCAGCCGGCTCATGGCACTCACTTCGCGGCGGGACCGCTCCCTCCCGTGGTGTCCTCTGTTCCGGGATCCGGGATTTTTTCCGTGGCCGGGTCCGCTCCCGGACCGTACTTCAGTGCCGCTGGGATCGCAGAACGCAGCAGCAGCACGGTGGCTACCGAACCGGCGGCGAACAGGGCCGCTCCCCACCAAAACGCGGCGACATAGCTGGCAATTGCCGTATTCGTGGCCAATGTATCCACCGCCGCCTGCGCGTGCTGCAGGACTATCTGGGCTTGCGCCATGGCCGGTGCCCATTTTTCCTGGGCAGCTTGCACCGCCTGCGGACCTTGGGCAGCAGCGGCGTGGATGGCGGCCCCGGCCTCCAACATCGCTGCCTTGGCGGCCAGGATGGGTGCGCTCACGGACGGGCCGTGCACGTTCGCCTAGCTGATCCCTGCCTGGATGGCTAGCGTGTTCAGCAGTGCAGTACCGACGGCGCCACCCACCTGCTGACTCGTATTCACCGATGCCGATGCCACGCCCGCCTCCTGGGGGTTCACCTGGAGCGTCGCGAGGTTGATGCTGGTCGGGAAGGCGAGGCCCAGCCCGACCCCGAATAGCATCAAGGGAAGGAGCAGGGTTCCGACGTAGCTGCTTTCTGCCCCGATGCGGGTCAGCAGGACGAGGGCCACGGCGCCGAGCATCAGCCCCGTGGGCAGCAATATTCTCGGGCTCACGTGCCTCACCAGCACGACGTTGCCGGTGATCGAGACCGCCACCATGCAGCCGACCATGGGCAGGAACGCCATGCCCGTCTGCACGGCACTGTACCCCCGTGTCTGCTGCAGGTAGTACGTCACGAACAGCAGCGCCCCCAACATGCCCGCACCGGCAAGCAATAGGGCCAAGAAAGCCGGACCGCGGTACCTGTTCGTCAAGATGTGCAAGGGCAGCAGCGGGTGCCGGACCTTGGTCTGGATCAGCACGAAGGCCGTTAACAACACCGCTGCGGCGACCAGAAAACCTATGGTGTAGGGATCATCCCAGTTGGAGGTGCGCCCCTGGACGGCATTTGAGAAACCATAGACCAGCGCAAACAGACCACCGGAAACAGTCAGCACACCGGGAATGTCCAGATGCTGTCCACCCGTCGGCGCTTGCTTCCGGATCAACAACGAGGCTCCGGTCAGTGCCAGTACCGCGAAAATGATGTTGACGAACAGGCACCACCGCCAGGAGACGTATTCGGTGAGAAAGCCCCCCAGCAGCAGTCCGAGCGCGGCACCGCCGCCGGCGACCGCACCAAAGACGCCGAAGGCCCGGCCCCGTTCCTTGGCGGCGGAGAACGTCGTGGTCAAGAGCGACAAGATGGAAGGTGCCAGCAGGGCAGCGAACGCTCCCTGGACGGCCCGCGCTGCCACGAGCATGCCGAAGCTGCTCGAGGCTCCGCCCACAGCCGAGACGGCCGCAAAACCCACGAGGCCGATCATCAACGTTGGTCTACGCCCCAGCAGGTCGGTCAACCTACCGCAGAACAACAACAGGCTTCCAAAGGCCAACGCGTAGGCGGTGACCACCCACTGCCGGTCTCCATCGGTGAAGTTCAGGGACTTCTGCGCCGACGGCAAGGCAATGGTGACAACCGTCGAATCGAGGACAATCATCAGTTGCGATAAGGCCAGTACCGCCAGTACCCACATGCGGGGTGGCGGGGAGTCTGGGACCACGACAGCGAGGGCGTGGCGTCCCGCGGAGCGGCCTTCCTGGTGATTCAATGCAGCAGGTTTTTCCGATGGCCCGCGGCGCTTTTCCGACATGAATCCTCAACTCGTTGAACGTGTGAGCAATCATTGACCTACCGGAAATATAGACTCCATGAAACTCCGCCTGCAATGGTGGAAGGGTGTGAACTTCGCGTGGATGTCATGTGACCGACCGGGACGTAGCTGCCATCGCCCCTTTTTCCGGGGAGACGTTTGCCTAAGGAAATCACGCCTGCCGCCGCTCGAGCTTTGATTTATCCTCAAGCTCCATGCCGCTGAATTCCGGCAGCAGAGCCTTGACGAACCAGAACGACAACGCGGCAAAGAACGCAAATCCTGCGTAGACAAAACCAAGTCCCACGGCGGCGCTCAAGATGGGGAAGAGCAGGGTGACCAGGAAATTAAAGATCCAGTTGAATGCCGTAGCAACACCCAACGCAACACCGCGCATCTTGTTGGGAAACACCTCGCCCAGGACCACCCACATGACGGGTCCCCATGTGGCAGCGAAGCAGATGACGAAGAGGTTCGCCCCCACGAGGGCAACAGCGCCCCAGGGCTCCGGCAAACTGATGTTGTCGCCTGTTCCACTGGCCTGGGCGAACGCCGTGGCAGCCGCTACCAATCCGAGGAACATGCCAGCGGAACCGGCCAGCAGGAGCTTCTTGCGGCCGACGCGGTCGACGAAGAAGATGGCCACCAGAGTCAGCAGGACATTGATAGTCGCAGTGATGACGGAGGTGGTGAAGGAATCCTCTTGGCTAAAGCCCACGGACTGCCACAGTGTCGTCGAATAATAGAAAATGGCGTTGATCCCCACGAGCTGTTGGAAAGCCGCCATGCCGATGCCGATCCAGAGAATCGGATGCAAGCCGAAGGCCGGTCCCCTCAAGTCACGATATGAAGAACGGCGCTGGTCCTCGATGCTCGAACTGATCTCGGCATAGCGTTGTTCGGGATCCGCGGCCCCGGTTACATTGGCGATAACCGCCAGGGCATCTTCCTTTCTGCCGCGCCGGATGAGGAACTGCGGCGACTCGGGGATGCGCAGGGACAGGACCCCATAGACAATCGCCGGAACAACGCCCAGCAGCAGCATCCAGCGCCATGCGTCCAGCCCCCACCAGAGTTCATTGCTGGCTCCGCCGGCAAATCGGGCCAAACCGGCGTCGGAAAGCAATGCCAGGAAGATGCCCAAAGTGATCGCCAGCTGCTGCAGTGAACTCAACGCCCCGCGGAGCCGTGCCGGGGCAATCTCGCCAATGTACGCGGGCGCGATGACCGAGGCGATACCGATGGCCAGTCCACCAATGACCCGCCATGCCATCAGGTCCCAGACGGCGAAGGCAAACCCCGAGCCGATCGAACTGATCACAAAAAGGCACGCCGCGAGCACCATCACGGGCCTGCGGCCCCAGACATCCGCCAATTGTCCGGCGAACCAGGCCCCGGTGGCACAGCCGAGGAGCGTGATGGCCACTGTGAGCCCAAGGACGGACGAGTCAAGCGCAAATGTGGATTGGATGGAATTGACCGCTCCGTTGATGACCGAGGTGTCGAATCCAAAAAGCAGCCCGCCCAGGGCTGCGGCCACTGTCACGGCATAAACCTTGCCCCGGGCAAACCGGGAACCAGAGTCCCCGGACGGAGCGCCTCGACCGGAAGGCGTGAAACCTTCTTCCGGTTCCCCCTGCGTGGGCGTGGGCATGGAATCACCAGCTACCTGGCCCGGGCGGGGAATGGGCTGACATCGGCCGAGCCGGACCTTGTCTCCGGCCAACATCGCTACGGTCCCCCAGCCTCAAAGGTGCGGACCGGCCAATGCCCGGACCGCGGCAGGAATGTCGCCGGAAACCGTCTCAGGACTCATTGTGCGCCTACAAGTGGGGTGTGACAACGGTCGAAGCGCAACACTTGACGACGCGCGGCCCCCGAGATTGCCACCTGCGGGGCCGGCGCCGCCCATTCCGTAACTTCTTAAGTCAAAGCGGACAGAGGACCATTGGCACACGGGAATTCCTCCTCTCTAAATTCACCTTGCCCAGGGTCCGACGCCGAAACAGGTGGAGACCCCACTCTCACCCAGACTATGGCGGTTTCTCGTTCGGGGTCTGGGCGTTTCGCCCGTGCTTCAATGTCCGGGGTGGCGAATTCGGTGTCCTTCTCGTTCTTCTGGCCCGCAATGCCCACCGCATCCTTGGCTGGGCTGACTGCAGGGCTGCGGAGGATGGCAGGCCGAGTATCGGTCGAAGTGGGTATTCCCGGGAGATTCCGCCACCGCATCTGCCGGCTCCAAAGCATCGGTGGGCCTGCTTACCCTGTGACCATGGATACTTTAGGGAATCTCGCGCTACTTGAAGATGGAACGTGGATCGATGCCGTGGCGTGGAACAGCCTGTTGGCCGATCCTCAACCGGAGCGCCCGCTCATCTGGTACTGGTCGATAAATGGCGTCGGCTCGGACTGGGAAGACCTCACCGGAATCGGCCACCTGGCACAGCTCGTCAATGATCTTCCCGACGATGGCGATTTTCTGGTCCTTGCAGATAAAGACCCCGAAACAAGATATGCGCAGACCATGCAAATGGAAAACGGTACATTCACCGTAGAGATTGGCATGTGCATTCCCAACGGTGCCCTTAATCTTCGCGTTGGCAAGGGCGCAGCCGCTGCCAACGAACCGAACAAGCCGGGCGAAGCCGTCACGGCCCTCCAAACGCTGAGCAGAGCCGAAACCATACAAGTGCTGATGAGCTGGGCGTCGGGCAGCGGGTTGCCCCTCGGCTATGCCGGGGCCATCTATTCATACACGTAGCGCGCACGCCACCAGGAGTCCTTCGTCTGGTACGCGTTCGGGATTCCGGCTCAAGAGCAACATTTCGTTGACATGGGCCAGATCTGGGGATCGACCGCGTGTCCAGCCCTGCATGAGGGAGGATCGAATGATCGTCGGGCCTCCCTCATGGCTATCTACGCTCCGGCTTTGAGCTGGGCCTTGGCCGCTGCGTACTTCTTTTCCAGGCGTTCACGCTGCTCTTGGGGCAACTGCGCCAGACGGGCAGGATTCGAATTGTGCCGTAGATCGGCGAGCTTCACGCGCACGGCGCTGGGGTGCTGCACGACTCGGCTCAGATGGTCGGTATACGGTTCGTCCTTGCCGTGGGTCAGTACGGTGAGGATTGCCAAGCCCTCAACTCCGACGATGTTGATCAGCGCTTCATCGCTCACCGAGGTGTCTTCCTTGGCATCGTGGAGCCAGCCGAGGGCCACCTCGAACTCCGTGCCACCATCGTCCGAGACTCCAGCGGCTACCGCGGAGAGATGCTCGCTATACGGACGTCCTGCCTTGTCCGTCTGGCTTGCATGTAACCGACGGGCGAGTAGTTCAGCTTGTTCAAGCATGTGCAGGCCCCTATGTGTCTGACGGAATTCCTCGGTGAATAGGGCAAATGTATCCCTTGGATCCTGCAAGCAGAGCCATGTTCCGCTCACGGCAGACGTTTCGCCTCCTCCGAGTAGTCATCGGGCCGGGGGCACGACATGGGCCGACGGTGCAGGAACGCCAGCTCCAACCGAGGCAAATACCGGCGGCCGCCCAAAACCGATATGCCGGTGGCATGCCGAGGCTGATCCCACCGAGGCTTCTCGGTATGCTCGTACCGTACCCCGCTACCCGGCAACCGGCTCTCGGGGAAATTGAAGCGAACAACATGATCTGAGGAGTATGAAATGGCTGTTGTGATTGCCGGTTGTGGCGACCTTGGGACCGAAACCGGGCTGCGGTTCGATTCCCTGGGACACCGGGTGATCGGACTTCGACGCTCAGCGGAGAAACTGCCAGCGGAAATCGAAGGACGGTCCATTGATTTGTCCACGGAGGTGCCCACGCTGCCGGCCGACACCACCATCGTGGTGATTGCCATGAGCCCTGATGAGCGCAGCGTAGATGGTTATCGGGCGGCCTACGTGGAGAGTGTTCTGAGAATCGTCACTGCCATCCGTCAAGACTGCGCGGCGCCACCGCGGGTGCTGTATGTGTCATCGACAGCGGTCTACGGTATTGACGACGGGTCCTGGGTCGACGAGACGACTCCGGCCGAACCCGCCGCACCGACGGCACTCGTGCTGCGCGAAGCAGAGGAGACGTTGCTCGAGTTGATTCCCCAGGCGACTATCCTGCGCCTGGGGGGCCTCTATGGCCCAGGACGTACTCGGGAAATCGATCGCGTACGCCAGAGGATCGCGAGCATCTCGCCTGAGCCGGAATTCACTAGTCGGATCCATCGTGACGATGCAGCAGCAGCCATCGTACACCTCACGACCATGCAGAGCCGGCCAAAGACCGTATACATCGGAGTCGACGACCTCCCCGTTGATCGTCGCGAAGTCGTAGAATTCTTGGCGCGCAGCCTTGACCTGCCGGCACCGGAAGTTGCCGACGGTTTCCCTCACCGCCAGGGGAGCCGCGGCAAACGGTGCCGCAACAACCGCCTGCGGGATTCCGGATTCGTGTTTTCCTACCCCACCTACCAGGAAGGCTATGCGGCCGTCCTTGAGGGTAATGGAGTACGCCACGCCTAGACGCCAGTGCCCATTTCATTGGTCAAAACGTAAATAATGTCGGGGCCGGTCAGCTGCCTGATGATGCCCCGGCTCGTTCTCATCCGGCTCACACAGTGCCGCTACCGTTCCAGTGCACTGGATTTCCTTCCTGCCGCCCTCGTACTCTGGAACACTGCCAACCGCGAACGAGCCGCCAACGCAGTCACCGGCTACGATCCGGTACCCAAGGACTTGCTCCTCCCCGTGCCACTCGTCACCGGACTGGGAACACATCAACCCCACTGGCTGCTAAACCAGGCGCAACGACTCCAAACCAGCCGTCGGCACAATCAGGTGCTTGCGCCCCGACCCGCTGCCTTTTGCGGAGGATGTTCCCCGTTTTCTGAAACCGTCCAGCCAGGGCCACGTCGTCCCCCCATCCGGCACCTGAAAGTTCTGCGGTCCTGCCAGCTGGCACATGGGACATCTACCAGCTGTCAGGACCACTGTGGCAGGCACCGAGGCCCGGATGCAGAAAGGCGCAGGCCCCATTTCGGGCCTGCGCCTTTCTGCATCCGACGGACGCCGTTGCTAGTTCTCGTCGTCCGCGGACTCGATCTCCGGGAAGTCGTCCGGATCCATGCCGTTGCCGTTCTCATCGCGGAAGGATCCGCGCTGCTTCATCGACTTGGCGTCCTTCGCCGCGCGGCGCAGTTTGCGCACCGATACGCCGCGTTCTCCCAGGCCGGGGCCATTCCACTGTTCCGGGTCGTTTCCCTTGGTCCAGGCCTCGATGTCCTCGGTGGCGAATTCGGTGTTCTTCACGCGCTTCTGGCCCGGGATGCCCACCGCATCGTCGGCCAGGCGGCGGCAGGTCATCAGGAAGCCGGTGTGGGCTACCATGCGGTGGTCTGGGCGGACAGCGAGTCCCTCCAGGTGCCATCCGCGGACCATGGATTCCCAGGCCTCGGGCTCGGTGAAGCGGCCGTCGGCACGAATGGCCTCCGCGGTGCGGGAGAGCTGGGTGACCGTGGCGACGTAGTTGATCCAGACGCCACCCGGTGCCAGCACGGTGGCGGTGGCCTCGACGCATTCCCAAGGTGCGAGCATGTCGAGCACGACGCGGTCGACGGAGCCGGGCTCCTCGGTCTGCACGACGACATCCTGGTAGTCGCCGATGGAGATGTCCCAGGCCGGGTGCGGTCCACCGAAGATGGTTTCCACGTTGCCGCGGGCGATCTCGGCGAATTCCTCGCGGCGTTCGATGCTGTGCAGGGTACCGGCATCGCCGACGGCGCGCAGCAGCGAGATCGACAGGGCACCCGAGCCGACTCCGGCCTCCACGACGCGGGCGCCGGGATAGATGTCGCCCATGGTGACGATCTGGGCCGCGTCCTTCGGGTAGACCACAGCGGCACCGCGGGGCATCGACAGCACGAAGTCCTTCAGCAGCGGGCGCAACACCTGGTAGCGGTGCCCGGAGGTGTTCTCCACGACGACGCCCTCGGTCTGCCCGATCAGGTCATCATGGGCCAGCAGGCCCTTGTGCGTGTGGAAGGTGCCGCCCAAGGTCAGCGTGATGGTGTTCATCCGGCGCTTCTCGTCGGTCAGCTGCACCCGGTCCCCGGCACGGAGCGGTCCGCGGCGCGGAGCTGCTCCATGTGGCTGGGTCATCGGTTCCTGTGTGCTGCTCATGTTCGTGATTTCCGTTTCCATGTGATGAAGGGGTCGTTTAAATGATGTTTTGCGGGGCCCATCCGGCGGCCCGGTGACTTGTTAGTACTTGCCGGTGATCGCCGCGACGACGCGGGACTGGGCCAGGAGCCCGATGATCCGTCCGGATTCGTCGATCACCGCGTATTCGGCGCCGGTGATGGTGGCCAGGTAGTCGATCAGCGAGCGGCCCGATGCCGCTGCCGCCACCACGGCTCCGGGCGAGAAGGCCCGTGCCACCGAGACGCCGGGGCTGAGGTCGCGCAGCTGCTCCGGCACCCGGGCGAGGGACTCCTCGTCGACGACCGCCTCGGGGGCGCCCTCGGGGGAAACGAGCACCACCCGTCCCCCCCGCATCGAGATCCGTTCGATGATCTGCGCGACGGTGGCGGAAGCCGGAAGCGCGGTGGCGGGTTCCATGAGCGTGCGCGCGCTGATGTCCGGCAGCCGCAGGCGCATCTTGGCATAGCGGATCGATTGGCTGGCTCCGACCCACATGAACCCGCCGACGAGCACCAGCACGATGATCATCTGCATGTTCAGCGGTTGGGATTGGGTCAGCGGGTAGATCACCAGGATGCCGATCAGCAGGGCGACGATGACCCGTCCGGCCCAACCGGCGGCGACCGTGCCCTTGTCTTGGCTGCCGGTGACCTTCCAGACCAGGGATTCGACCAGCCGGCCACCGTCCAACGGCAGTCCGGGCAGAACATTGAACAGCGCCACCAGGAAGTTGGCCAGGACCAGGATGTCCCAGAGCAGGTAGGTTACGCCTACCGGCTGCACGGCCTGCAGGGCCAGCCAGCCGACGCCTGCGATGATGAAGTTCGCTACCGGTCCGGCCATGGCGACCACCAAGGACTTGCCCGGTGTCGCGTAGAAGCTACCGAACTGGGTGTGCCCGCCCCAGAGGGTGAGCACGATCTTGGCCTCCGGCCAGCCGAATGCCTTGGCGCTGAGCGCGTGGGCCAGTTCGTGGATGAGCACCGAGAGCGCCAGCAGGATCGCGTAGGTCAGGGCGACGGCGTAGGCACCGTAGCCGATGCCCGGGACCGCCCGCTGCACGTCCGGCCCAAAGAGCAGGACGATGGCGGCTGCAATGACGAACCAGGAGTAGGCCAGATAGATCGGGACGCCGAAGAAGCTTCCCAACGGGATCCCGTCGGACTTTGTTCGGGTCTCCGGCTGCGCGCTCATGCTCCTGCTCCGGACACCACGGCGGCCGGAGGGAAGGCCCCGGAAATCCGGTCCGCGACCAAGCGGTCCAGATCGGCCAGCCGGAATCCAGCTAGGGAATCAACCAGGACCCAGTCGCCCGAGGGCTCGATCGGGGACATATGCGGTACGGCAACGGTCGTGGCGCCGGAAGCGGAGGCGGAGAGGATGCCGGGGACCGAATCCTCGATCGCCACGACGCGGCGGGGATCCAGGTCCCGGACCAGCGCGCCCATCGATTCGAGGGCCATCAGGTACGGTTCGGGATCCGGTTTGCCCCGGGAGACCAGGTCCCCGGTGACGTGGAAGCGGAAGAGGCCATCGGGCAAAAGCGAGGTGACCAGAGCCGCCAGCGGCCCCTCGGACATGGTGACCAGGGCGCACGGGATCGACGCGGCCCGCAGCTCATGCAGCAGTTCGATGGCCCCGGGGCGCCACATGACCTCGCGGCTCACCCCGGCACAGACGTCGGCGGAGAGGCGGTCGATGATCTCTCGGATGCTCAACCTCACTCCGGCGGTTTGGAGGATGCGTGCCGAATCGGGCAAGGCGTTGCCGACTAGGGCGTACGCGTCTTCATCGGTCCACTGGCCGCCGAATTCGCGCACCAGGGCGGTTTCGGCGCCCATCCAATAGGGTTCGGTGTCGAGCAGTGTGCCGTCCATATCCCACAGCACGGCCTGCACCCCTGCCGCACGGACATCGATGGCGGGCGGGGGCACGGGAAAAGCACTGCTGGACATAGGCCAATTCTATGGTGCATCCGCGCAGACGCGAACCCGGGGATGCGGATAGGGTGAAGTGGTGACTCAGAACAACTTCGAACCTACGACGCTCAGCGCACTGGTGGGCGCCCACGCCGAACCCGGAGGCCCGCGTCCGGCGATCATGGTCCTGGCCTTCGAGGGCTGGAATGATGCCGGCGAAGCCGCCAGTGACACGGTGCGGATGCTATCGCACGAGCTGAAGGCCAAGAAGGTGGCGGTGCTGGGTCAGGACGACTACTACGACTACCAGTTCTCGCGTCCGCGAGTCCACCGCAACGCGTCGGGCAAACGGGTCATCCGCTGGCCAACCACTCGTTTTTTCCGGGCGGCCTTGCCCGGCACCGGAATCGACCTGCTGCTGGTGCGAGGCGTCGAGCCCACCTACCGCTGGAAGGGCTTCACGGCGGAACTGCTGACCCTCGCCGAGCAGGAGAATGTGAAGGCACTAGTGGCGGTGGGTGCGCTGCTGGCCGATGTGCCCCATTCGCGTCCCATCCAGGCGAGTCTGACCAGTGAGGATCAGGCACTGCAGCAGCAGCTGGGCGCCGAGCCGGCCACTTACGAGGGGCCCACGGGGATTTTGGGCGTCGTGGCCGAGACGGCCGATGCGGCGGGGCTGCCCACCGTGTCACTGTGGGCAGCCGTTCCACATTATGTTGCGCAGGCGCCCTCCCCCAAGGCGCAGCTGGCGCTGGTGCAGCGGATTGAGGAGCTGCTGGCGTTGCGCCTGGACCTGCATGAACTCGTCGAGGATGCGTTGGCTTGGGAACGCGGGGTCAACGAACTGGCTGCAGGCGATGCGGAGATCGCCGCCTACGTAAAGCAGCTGGAACAGGCCCAGGACGAGTCGACCCTGCCCGAGGCCACCGGCGAATCGATTGCCAAGGAGTTCGAACGCTATCTCAAGCGCCGGGACCGCGGCGACGACGGCAACGAGCACTGAGCACCAGTCCCGGGTGCTCGGTCGGGGATCCAGCAGCGCGATGTTTTTGACCGCTCCTGCTCCGTTGGGGCATGGGTGCCGGATTCGTGCGCATCGTGCCTGAAGACGGAGCCATGTTCAGCCTCAGTCAGCGAAATCATGGGCCCTTACTGGTCGCGGACAGACCAGTGTGTGCCCATGAGGAATAAACAAGGCGGCTGGGGTGCCAAGCCAAGGAATATGACATGGCACCCCAGCCGCCTTGTTGCCCGAAGGCGTTGCCTCAGTTGGGCGAAAGTGCGCGCTAACGGGCCGACCAGCCTCCGTCTATCGAGTAGCTCGAACCAGTCACCATGGACGCCTCGTCACTGGCCAGCCAAGCGACCAGCGACGCAACTTCCTCCGGTTCAACCAGTCGCTTGATGGCGCTTTCGGTGAGCATGATCTTGCCCAGCACCTCGGCTTCGGCAATGCCATGGACACGGGCCTGGTCCGCCAGTTGCTTTTCCACTAGCGCTGTACGGACGTAACCGGGATTGACACAATTGCTGGTCACTCCATATTCACCACCTTCGAGCGCAGTGGCCTTGGACAGGCCTTCGAGCCCATGTTTGGCAGCTACGTAGGCCGATTTGAAGGGCGAAGCGCGTAGCCCATGCACGGAGGAAACGTTGATGATCCGACCGAATCCTTGTGCATACATTGCGGGCAGGGCCGCACGGATAAGCAGGAAGGGCACCTCGAGCATGAGTGCCAAAATCCGCCGGAAGTCCGCAGGGTCAAAGTCCTGAATCGGGCTGATGTGCTGGATCCCGGCATTGTTGACCAGGATGTCCACTCCGTCGAACGCAACTTTCAGCCGGTCGTCCGCGACTGCGGTCGGATCCAGCAGATCAACCGCCCAGCTCGAACCACCGACCTCCGCTGCTACCGCCTCGGCCTCCGCGCGGTCCTTGTCCGCGATGATTACGTGGGCACCACGGGAAGCCAGCGCATGCACAACGGCCAGTCCTATTCCGCTGGCGCCACCCGTCACCAGCGCCCTCCTGCCTGCGAGTGGCTGTAGGGAGGAGCGGTTTTCGCGTTCGGTTTCCTGGTGGGTCATGACATTTCCCTTACGTGGTACCTGTTGGTGCTCATTGTGAACGTGAACTGACTTAATTGCTAACCCTGGCCGTGTTCAATCCATGCTTACGTGCGTCGGCGTCGTCAATATCGTGCAGGGAAATGCCTCGGGTTTCCTTCAACGTCACCACTGCGACCGTGGTTACCGCACAGGCCACTGCCACATAGATTGCCACGGGCAGCCATGAGCTGTAGGCCTGAAGCAAAGCGGTGGCGATAATCGGCGCCATGGAACCGGCCACAATCGAGGTGACCTGGTATCCGAGAGAGACACCTGAGTAGCGCATGCGGGTGGGGAACATTTCGGCCATGATAGCCGGCTGGCCCGCATACATCAGAGCGTGGAAGCACAGGCCGATCGTGACAGTGTTTAGACGGAGCTTTTGGTAGCACGTGCGTAACGATCCGGTAGCACGCGTGTAAGCAACCGGTAGCGCTTCGGGACGTTCAAAGTCAGGATTGCTTTCACCCACGACACCAGGTCGGGGACAGTGAAAGGAAGACTGACGGTAATGGCTGACTACAGACACATCATGGCCCTGCTGGTGCAGGGCCATTCGTACCGACAGGTCCAAGGCAGGGCAGGCTGCTCGCACCGCACGATCGCCAAGGCCAGCCGGGTCCTTGCCGATCAAAAGCTGACCACCCGTGAGCAGATCGACGCGCTCACCGATGAGGACCTCGACCGGCTGTTCGACGACGGCCGCAAGGCCGTGAGCGGTGAGTTCGTCCCCGTCAATGTCGAGGCCGTGGTGAAGGCACGCATCGGTCGGAAGAAGCCACCGTTGAAAGTCTTGTGGGCCCGCTACCTGGACACCGCGCACACAGACTCCGCCCGGTTTTACGGCTATGAGCGGTTCTGCCAGATTATTGCCGAGCACGTCAAGGTCAACGACCTGACCAGCCCGCTGTCCCACGAACCCGGACACACGATGCAGGTCGACTGGGCCGGCACCAAGATGCAGCTGACCGATCCGATCACCCAGGAAACCACGAAGGTCTCGCTCTTCGTGGCGTCCTTACCGTATTCGGGAATGATCTTCGCCTACGGGTCCCTGGATGAGAAGCTTCCCGCCTGGTGCCAGCTGCACCGGAAGGCCTTTGAATACTTTGAGGGTGTCAGCCAGCTGGTCATTCCCGATAACGCCTCGACCGCATCGAACCAGATCAGCCGGTATGAAAAGGCCCGGGATGTGAACCAATCCTATGAGGCCTTCCTTGAGTACTATCAAACCGCGGCAGTCCCGACCGGCGCGTATAAGCCGCAGGAGAAAGGCAACGTCGAGGCGGGGGTTAAGGTCTCGACCAATTGGATCATCCACTACCTGCAGGGGCGGCGTTTCGCGGGTCTGGATGAGCTGAACGAGGCCGTGGCCGAACAGGTGGAGATGATCAATGACCGCACGCCCTTTCGCGGGGAGAACCGCTCCCGACGCGATTGGTTCCAGGATGCTGAACGCCACGAACTCATCGGCCTCCCGGCCGAGCCGTGGCAGCAGGTTTACTGGCGCAAGGCGAAAGTCTCCAGGGACTGGCACGTGCAGGTCGACACGGTTAAATATTCGGTTCCGCACCAGCTCGCCGGGCAGATCCTGGACGTGCGGATCGTGGGTGAGCAGGTCACCGTGCTTGCCGG
Source organism: Paeniglutamicibacter cryotolerans (assembly GCF_014190875.1). Classification (NCBI taxonomy): domain Bacteria; kingdom Bacillati; phylum Actinomycetota; class Actinomycetes; order Micrococcales; family Micrococcaceae; genus Paeniglutamicibacter; species Paeniglutamicibacter cryotolerans. The sequence goes on from NZ_JACHVS010000002.1 coordinate 808,760, forward strand.
TGGGCTCGTGGTTGCTTCGCACCGGCGTGGTGCGCAGCGTCATTCCTACGTCACCGATCCCGAACATGCGCCGCACGGGTATGAGGACATCTCACTGCTCTGGACCCGTGCCTATTTCATCCGGCAAGCAACAAAGGTCGGCCCCTACACGGTTCAGGCGCTGGCTCGGTTGCTGGATCGGAAAAAGATCGAAGCGCAGGGCTACCGCTCCTGCATGAACATCCTGGCACTGGGCAAGGGCAACAACCGCGCCCTGCTGGAGCAGGCCTGCCATGACCTCTGCGTGCAAGACGAGCGGAACCCTGTCAGTTATACCGCGCTCAAACATCGCATCACCGCCCTGCGGGCGGCCTACGCCGGGCGTCCGGGCGTGAGCGCACCGGCATCGCCGCAGTCCGGCGCGGGGCCGGTGACCGCGGGTGCCAGGGATACCAGCAGCGCCCATCTGGGCGGGATCTCGCAGTTCAGTCTCGAGGCCTTGAGAAGCACCGCCGCAACCGAGGAAACGAAGGAGGAGGACCATGCTTGATCATCATCTGACCGACGATGACATGGGGCTGTTTACCGGGTTGCGGATGACAGCGTTCGGCCAAAGCGTCATCGACATCGCCAACGACTCGGCCTATGACGAATGGACGTTTTCGCGCAAGGTCCGTCATGCACTGGATCAGGAGATCGCGGCCCGGGCCCAGCGTCGGGTGGTGAAGCTGCTCAAGGAATCGAAAACGCCGAACCCTGCTGCCTGTGTTGAAGACATCCACTACCTGCCGGACCGGAGCCTGAACCGGGAGGTCGTGGCACGGCTCGCGTCCTGCCAGTGGATCGAGCACACCACGAACCTGGTGATCCTGGGCAAATCAAGCGTCGGCAAATCGTATTTGGCCCAAGCCCTGGTCAACGCGGCCTGCCGGCACGACTACACGGCTCGCTACTTCCGACTTGATGACCTGGCGAACAAGCTCGCGGTTTATCGTCGGGGTGATGCCGAACGGCTGACGTTCCTGGGCAGCCTGCACGACTGCGATGTTCTGGTCCTGGATGACTTCTTGACCACGCCGATTAGCCCGGAGACCGCGAGCGAACTGCTCAATATCCTGGCGGGGCGCGAACACCGTGGCGCCACGGTGGTGACTTCTCAGTTCGATCCCGAGGACTGGTACAAGTCGCTGCATGATGCGGTGATCGCCGAATCGATCCTCAACCGCATCGTTTCCAGCAGTGAGTTGGTCCAGCTTGATGGGCCCAATATGCGTCGGCGTAAGCATACGGGTCCGGGAGATGAGCCGGTGAGCTGAAGCGATCGGTGCTGGCGCGAGGGCTCGGTGCTACCGGGTCCTCGCACCGGTGCTACCGTTTCGCTCCACATGCGCTACCGAAAGCTCCGTCTATACAGACAGCCGCAATGATGACGAACGGGTTCTGCGTGTCGAACATCGGGAAGGCGAAGAATGCCCAACATGCTCCGAGCACCGCACCGGCGAGATAAACCGGCTTGCGACCGAGGATGTCCGAAAGCCTACCTACCTGAGGGATCACCATGAAGTGGACGACGTGGGCCACCAACAGGGCCAGAAGCAACTGACTCGTGTCGTACTGGTGAACGGTCTTCAAGTACACGATGGTGAAGCTGACGATGATGTAATACAAGATGTTCTCGGCAAAGCGAAGACCCATCGCACTGAAGATGCCTCGGGGGTACTTCCTTACGACCTCGAGCACCCCATAACTGACTGCCTTGTCGGCTTGCGCCTGGGCACGGGCCTCGAGGAAGATCGGCGCCTCGCTGACATGGGTGCGAATGTAGTAGCCAATGATCACGATGAATGCCGAAACCCAGAAGGCTACACGCCAACCCCAGCTCAGGAATTGTTCGCTCGGCAGGATCCAGGACATGCCCAACAGCACCAAGGTGGCCAACAGGTTACCCACCGGAACTGCGGCCTGGGGCCGGCTGGACCAGAAACCACGCGACTTGTCCGGGCTGTGCTCGGCGACCAAGAGGACGGCCCCGCCCCACTCCCCTCCCACGGCGAAGCCCTGGACGAAGCGCAGGATCACCAGCAGTGCCGGGGCCCAGTAGCCGATGGAATTGAAACCGGGCAGGCAGCCCATCAGGAACGTGGCCACGCCCACCATGATGATGGTGACCTGCAGTGTGTGCTTGCGGCCGAGCTTGTCCCCGATCTGGCCAAACACGATGCCGCCCAGCGGACGGGCGATGAATCCCACGGCATAGGTGAGGAACGCCGCGATGATTCCGTCCAGTTCCGTGTTGGCATTGGGGAAGAAGAACTTACCAAAGACGAGTGAAGCGGCCGTTGCGTACAGGAAGAACTCATACCACTCGACCACGGTTCCCACCATCGAGGCTGCCACAATCTTCTTCAGCCCCGACTGCTCCGGTCCGGGCACAACCGTTGCTTGATCGAGCCTCATCGGCTTGTTGACGCTCATGGGCTTACTCCTTATGTCCTACCGATATCAGCATCGATATCGGCACTTCGTTGATTCTGTGATTCAACACACAGGCTGACTCCCATCAGTATGGACATGCTGGATCATGTGCAACAATGACCAGCTATGCAGAGTTCGTGTGCATAATTGCAGGTATGGCACTGTCATCCCCATCCACAGGCCCCGGCTCTCCGAACCCCTACCATCTGCTGATCCTGCTGGCCGTGGCCAGGACCGGAAGGTTTTCCACGGCCGCAGAGAGCCTCGGCGTGAATCACACCACCGTGTCGCGTCAGATCGCCGCGTTGGAGAAGGTCCTCGGTGGCAGGACCCTCGCCCGAACAGTGGGCGGCTGGGAACTGACGGACTTGGGGCGCCGCGCCGCGCGAGCAGCCGAGGACGTTGAAACGGCAGTTGCCAGGATCAATGAAGGCCAGAAAAAGGAAGACAAGATTTCCGGAGTGGTGCGCATCTCCGCCACGGACGGCTTCAGCGCTTTCATTATCGCGCCGGCGATCGCACAGTTGCGCCGCACACACCCGAACCTCAGCGTGGAGATCGTCAACGTGACCCGCCGAGCCCTGCAACACCGCTCCGGGTTGGATCTGGAAGTGGTGGTCGGTGAACCCCAAGTACACCGGGCGGAGGCGATCCGTCTCGGCTATTACGCGTTGGGCATGTACGCCTCGCACAGCTACCTGCACGACTTCGGAACACCCACCAGCAATGCCGAATTGAGTAAGCATCGGCTAGTCTATTTCGTTGATTCCATGCTGCAGGTCGACGCCCTGGACGCCCCACGCCGATTGGTTCCCGAAATGCTGGATTCGCTCAGTTCCACCAACGTTTTCGTCCACGTCGAGGCCACGCGCGCCGGGGCCGGCATCGGCTTCCTACCCTGCTTCATGGCCGACCGCCACCCCGACCTCGTGCGACTGCTTCCCGAGGACTTTCACGAACGCCTACCGTACTGGATGGTGCTGCGACCGGATTCCCTGCGTCAGGCCGCCGTTGCTGCGGTGGCAGAGGCGTTACGCCGCCGAACGGCAGCCGTCGAAGACGCACTCTTAGGCAGGGAACCGTTGAACTAATGACGACGAATACGGTCCGGGAACGTTCCAGCCCGACGGGTGCCGCTGCTGGCAAGGCATGCTGCCCCGGCGTGATACGTGAGTTCTCGTGACAATGGCGGCAATTTGCTGAAATCTGATGCGGGCGCTAGCCCCTTTTCCCTAAGATCCAGAGCTGCCGAACCGCATGATCCGTCTCCCCACATGGCGCCTTGCGATGCGAAGCGAAGTAAGTAACACCCGAGGAGAGCCGGCTGCACCGTACAGGGGGCGGAACCGGCGACCAACAACTCGTTCGAACCATTGGTCGGGCAGTGGGCGCCGCTTGATGAGTCCGGGGCCCTGCGCTGGTTACTTACCCACAGAGGCTACGCCGCGGACGACACAGCGAAAGCGGCACACGTGCGATCGACTGAACCGTTCACAACGCCCCGTTATCGGCAGCCGCGGCCACCAGAACCTACCGCTGACGGGGGGAAGTACAAGGGTCAATGCCGCCGCGGGCAGCGCCTGCGACATGCCCACAAACGCAGTGTGTCCGGTGGTCCAGAGGGCCCTATCCCCCTGGGCCACCGGACACGAACCTCCCAAGTGGTACGCTACAGCTTCAAGCCCAGCAGTGCGTCGATCGCGCCGGCCAGCAGACCTCCACCGGAGATGACTGCGTCCTCGTCCTCGTCGTCGTCATCGGTGGCGGCCGGCTGTGCGTGGACCGGGGCCGCTGCTGCCCATTCATCCAGGAGCACCAGCGCCGCCGGGGCATCGAGGTCGTTGGCCAGCCGGGAACGGATCCGGGTGATCAGCGCTGTCGCCTCGACCAGCGTCGTGGTTTCCAGCCGGGCGCGCCAGGCTGCGACGCGGTCGCGGGCCTCGGCGAGCAGGTCGGAAGTCCAGAACCAATCGCTGCGGTAGTGCTGGCCCAGCAGCACGGTGCGGATGGCCACCGGTTCCTCGCCAGCTTCGCGTAGCTTGGAGACAAGCACCAGGTTGCCCAGGGACTTGCTCATCTTTTCCCCGTCGAGGCCGACCATGCCGGTGTGGACGTAGTTCTCAGCCAGCGCCTTGCCATCGGTGGCCGACGCGTGGGCGCCGGAGAATTCGTGGTGCGGGAAGATCAGGTCGCTGCCGCCGCCCTGCACGGTGAACGGTGCAGGCAGGAAGCGCCGGGCAATGACCGAACACTCGATGTGCCAGCCGGGACGTCCCTCGCCAAGCATTCCGCCCTCCCAGCGCGGCTCGCCGGTCCGGGCTACCCGCCACAACAGTGGATCGAGCGGATCGAGCTTGCCGGCGCGGTCCGGGTCGCCGCCGCGCTCGGAGAAGAAGCCGAGCATCGTCTCGCGGTCGTAGCCGCTGATCGAGCCGAGCTTCCAGGCGGCGTTGGCGGCGCCGATGGAGTCGAAGTAGATATCCCCGTCGGGTTCGCCGTTTTCCCCGGGAACCGCGTAGGCAAGGTTTTTGGCGATCAGCTGTTCGACGACGGGCACGATCCACGGAATCGACTCGACGGCGCCGATGTATTCGCGCGGCGGGATGACATTCAGCGCCTCCATGTCGGAGCGGAACAGGTCCGTCTGGGACTCGGCCAGGGCCACCCAGTCGACGCCGGTGGCGGTGGCGCGCTCGAGCAGCGGATCATCGATGTCAGTCACGTTCTGCACGTAATCGACTTTGCGCCCGGCATCGAGCCATTGGCGCTGCAACAGGTCGAAGGCCACATAGGTGGCGGCATGCCCCATGTGGGTGGCGTCGTAGGGGGTGATGCCGCAGACATAGATGCTGGCCGGCGCGTTGGAGGCGGCGGCGGAGGCCGTGGGACGCAGCGTTCCGGTCGTGGTGTCGTGGATTTCCAGCGTCGGCGCATTGCCGGGGATATGCGGGACGTGGGGCGCTTTCCATGAATGCACGGGAGCTGCGTCCTTTCTCTTGAAGAAGGCACCGGCACGTGGGCCGGATGATGGGAGTGGCGAAACGGAGGGTTTTTATGCGTTGATGACGTTGAAGCCCAACAGCAGGTAAAGTGCCAGGCCCAATACCACGCGGTACCAGACGAAGATCCGGTAACTGTGGGTGGAAACGTACTTCAGGAACCAGCCGACGATCACGAAGCCGACGACGAACGCGATGACGGTCGCCAGGGCGGTCTGCGGCAGCGTGTAGTAGCCGGGCTCGTCGAAGCTCTTGACCAGCTTGTAGAGGCCGGAGGCGAAGACGGCGGGGATGGCCAGCAGAAAAGAGTAGCGGGCCGCTGCCTCGCGGGTATAGCCCATGAACAGGCCAGCGGTGATGGTACCGCCAGAACGGGAGACGCCCGGGATCAGGGCCAGCGCCTGGGCCAGACCGAAGTAGACGCCATGCTTGGGCGTGAGCTGTGACAGGTCCCGGTCCTGCCTACCGTAGTAGTCGGCCACTGCGAGGATCAGACCGAAGACGATCAGTGTCGTGGCGACGATCCAGAGCGAACGGAACGTGGTGTCGATCTGGTTTTCGAAGAGCAGGCCGAGCACCGCGATGGGCAGCGAGCCCAAGATGATCAGCCAGCCCATGCGCGCATCGGGATCGGCATGCGGGCGTTTCCCCAGCAGCGCGTTGAACCACGCGCCGATGATGCGCACGATATCCCGCCAGAAGAACACGACGACTGCCGTTTCGGTACCCAGCTGTGTAATAGCGGTGAAGGCCGCACCGGGGTCGGAGGCCCCGGGCAGCATCTCACCAATGATGCGCAAGTGCGCGCTGGAGGAGATGGGGAGGAATTCCGTCAGACCTTGTATGAGCCCGAGGAAGGCAGCTTCAAACCAATTCACGTACCGACACTACTTCACCAAGGGCCCCGAACGCCCCTTTTGCGGTAGTGGGCAAGGTCATGGCGCGGTGGGCTCAGTCCTCGTCGTCGTAATCGTCTTCACTGAAAACCTCCAGCGGCGTTCCTTCGTCGTAGGTCTCATCCAGCGCATCCTCGTAGTTCTCGAAGGCTTCGGCGATGGCGAAATAGGCTGTGATGACATTCGGGTCCTCGGGGCCCCTGCGGGCGGACAGCATCGCCAGGTGTTCCTCGAAGGCGGATACCAGGACCGAGAGTGCTACGCGCGGATCTTTGCTCATGGGCTAGACGTTACCTCGATTCAGGGCACAATGGAGACCGATGATGGAAAACAAAATCGGCGCCACCACCTTCAGCACGGACACGGCGGGGCGATTCGAGTACCTGGTGTTGACGGTGCATCCGGGCGAATCGATTGCCGACGCCCGACGCCGGGTGGTTGAGCACGCCGAATACGGTAAATGGGAATTGACCTGCACCCGAATCTATGTCGGCGGCTTGCGCAGGTATTGGATGCGCCGACGCGTCATGCGGGTTAAGGGCACATTGAACGTGATCGCCTGATTCCCCGGATCGGTGGGCGGCGTCGCCCACGGATCGGCATCCACGCGTCCCGGCGATTCAGTCGGCGACGGGGCCCAGCAGCCAGCCAGCGACGGTGGAATGCGCCGATTCGGCATCCGATGGGTGGTAGAGGCTGGCCAACACGTCGCGATAGAGCCGTTCGAGCTCGCTGCCACGGAAGTATTGCCCACCCCCGGAGACCTTCAATGCCGTGTCGATGCTCGAGCGTGCCGCCTCCCCCGCCTTCGTGCGCAGGGTCACCAGCCGCGGGAACCATGACGCCCCGTGGTCGGCCAGCTCGTCCAGGTCCCGGGTGGTGATGCGCAGCAGGGCATCCAGGGACAGCAGCTCCATCCCCGCAGCAGCGACCTGGCGCCGGATATCCGGGTCCCGGTCCAGCGACCGGCCGCCGGACTTCATCGAGGTGCGCCGCGCCGGGATCGATGCCGCGAGCTGAACGCCGCGTTCGGCCAGCCCCACGTACACGGAGGCGGTGAGTGAGAGGAACGCGGCGAAAATGCCGAAGACTAGCGGGTCGGCGTTGGGCCCCACGGGCAGGAAACTGTGCATCGATGCGGCAGGGACGCGGGCGTCGGCCAGGATCGTGCTGTGCGACTGGGTGGCCCGCATGCCCAGCGTGTTCCAGTTGTCCGCCGTGCTCACACCGTCCGTGCCGCGGCTCAGGAAGCCGTGGACCAGCAGGGCAGCGTCCCCGGTTCCGGCCTTGCCGAAAACGCCCAGCCGCGTCCACGCCGGTGCGAGCGAGGTGAAGATCTTGGTACCGGTAAAGGAGTAGGAGCCGTCGTCGGCGCGGACGGCGATGGTCCGCGAGTCGAAGAGGACCTGGTCGTTCCCGCCCTCGGACACGCCGAAGGCCATGACCTCCCCTGCCTGGACCCAGTCCAGCACCATGTCCAGCCGCTTGTCTCCGCGCGCCGACAGCAGCCGGGCAACGCCCGTCCAGACCAGGTGCATGTTCACCGCCAACGCGGTGGCCGGAGCGTAGGAGCCCAGCAGTCGCTGGGCCGCCGTCATGGCCTCCATGCCCCAGTCGGCGCCGCCTCGGTCTACCGGCAGCATGGCCTTGAGGTAGCCGGTGGCCCGCAGCTCCTCGAAATCCTCGGCACAGAACGCGTTCTCGGCATCGTATCCGGGGGCCCGTTCCCTGAAGCGTTCGAGCATGGCGGTGGGTAGCAAGGCTTGGAGATCCATGGGGGCGCGGCTTTCGGTGGTGGAGCGGAATCGGTGGTGCCGACGGCGGGCGTTCGGTCAGTACGTGGTGAGCAGGCGGTGCAGGACCCTGGTGCCGAACTTCAGCGAGTCGACCGGGACGCGTTCGTCCACGCCGTGGAACATGCCGGTGAAATCCATGTCCTCGGGCAAGCGCAGCGGGGCGAAGCCGTAGCCGGTGATGCCCAGCCGGGAGAGGGACTTGTTGTCCGTTCCGCCGGAAAGCATGTAGGGAAGCACCACGGCACCCGGGTCCTCGACCTGCAATGCGTTGACCATGTTGTCGACGAGGTTCCCGGCAAACGGGACCTCGAGCGCCACATCCTGGTGCGTCATGGTGAGGTCGATGCCGGCACCGGCCAGTTCCTGGAGCTTAGCGAGCACCTCCTCCATTTGGCCCGGCAGGACGCGGGCATCGATCAGTGCCTCGGCACCGCCGGGGATCACGTTGTGCTTGTAGCCGGCCTTCAGCAGCGTCGGGTTGGAGGTGTTCTGCAGCGTGGCCCCCACAAAGCGGGCGACGTTTCCCAGCTCGTCGAGCAGCTTGCCCGGGTCGTCCTCGGTGAACTCGACGCCGGTCAGCTCCGAGACCCCTTCGAGGAAGGCGCGGGTGGTCTTGGTGTAGGAAATCGGCCACTGGTGCCCGCCGATGCGCGAAACGGCCCCGGCCAGCCGGGTCACCGCGTTGTCGTCGTTGATCTGCGAGCCGTGCCCCGCACGTCCGGAGGCGGCAAGCTTGAGCCACGCCATGCCCTTCTCGGCCGTCTGCAGCAGGTAGGCTCGCTTCCCGCCGATGTTCGCCGAGAAACCGCCGACCTCACTGATGGCTTCGGTGGCGCCTTCGAAGAGCTCGGGGTGGTTGTCCACCAGCCAGGAGGCACCGTAGGTTCCGCCGGCTTCCTCATCGGCGAACATGCCGATGATGATGTCGCGCCGCGGCGCGGTGCCTTCGGCCTGCATCTGCCGCATGACGGCCAGGACCATCGCGTCCATGTCCTTCATGTCCACGGCTCCGCGGCCCCAGATCATGCCGTCCTTGACTTCGGCGGCGAACGGGTCGACCGACCAGTCTTCCTTCAGCGCCGGGACGACATCCAGATGTCCGTGCACGATCAGCGCGGGAAGCGAGCTGTCGGTGCCTTTCATGCGCGTCACGACGCTGGTGCGCCCCGGCGAGGATTCGAAGAGCTGCGGTTCGAGGCCGGCCTCGGCCATCAGCCCGGCTGTGTATTCGGCGGCCTCGCGTTCGCCCGGCCCCTGGTTATCCCCGAAGTTCGATGTGTCGAAGCGGATCAGCGTGCGGCAGATCTCCTCGACCTGGTCCACTGCCTTCACCGGGTTAACCTGGGTGTTTTCCTGCTGGGACATCGTTTTCACCTTTCGGGGCGGGGTATTGTCCCCAGCCTAGTTCTTCACGCGGTGTTTCTCACCGACGCGGCGGCGCAGAACGTCACCTGCCGCAGCGGGGCGGGTTCGGCATCCTCAGCATGTGAAGCGCTCCGGCAGAGACCCGGCCGAGGCCGGATCCAACACCCAGTCCTGGGCCGAAGCCCCCTGGGCGCACTGGCCCGGATCCGGGCAGAAGGCGAAGGCTCCGGCGCGCAGGAAGCCACCGAGCTCGCCGGTGCTCAACGGGTGCGCCCCGACCAGGCCGGCCACCACAAGCGCCGTGTCCTGGTCGAGGCCCACCTCCATGCAGGCCGCGGCCACCGCTTTGGCAATCGGCAGCGGCGCATCGGCCCGCGGCATGGACCCGGCACCGTCCCAGAGCATGGTGCAGTATCCGTGCCCGAGGTTGGCCGCCGGGTTGGTCTCGGCGATTTCGGCCACCAGCGACGAGAACACCGAGGACGGATCGCAGACCACTTCATCGAGCGCTCGGGCGCCGGGGCGGGGTGCCTTGGCTGGGGCCCGGAGGACAGGTGCCAGTGCGGGGCGCTTGGATTTGGCCGGTGCTGCCACGGCAGGCTTCGAGTGGCTCTCCAAGCCGTCGAACAGGCCCCCGGCTCCCCCACCGGGATGTCCGGCACTCAGCGATGGAAGCAGGTGTTCGCGGCCGATGTCCGATTCGGGGCGGTGTTTCCTGTCGCAGTCAAAACACCAGTACATTTCCATCGCCATCGCGTGCGGCTCCTTCTTGCTTGCGTTGAAGGGCACCCCTCGCGCGTGCCCGGTCCCTTGCGCTCAACAGTATCGGTGGGCGGTCCGAACCAGGCCGAATGAAACGGCTGCGCGCGACTCAGTGGCCGCAGTCCATGGCCAGATCATACGAGACGGCGGCCGCAGCGGCCGTGTTTTCCCAACTAAAGTCCCGGGCGTGCAGCGCCGCTTGGCGGCCGAGTCGTTGGCGGGCTTCCGGTTCCTCGGCGAGGTCGATCATGGCCGCCGCCCAGTCTTCGGGCTCAAGTCCGGGAACCAGTACCCCGCTGTAGCCCTCCTTGACGGCATAAGGCAGTCCGCCCACCCGGTGCGCCAGCACCGGGGTCCCACAGGCCTGGGCCTCGATGGCCACCAGTCCGAAGGATTCGCTGTAGGAAGGCACCGCCACGAGATCCGCGTCCCGGAAAGCGTGGGCCAGCTGGGGGGCCGGCAACGGGAGCCCGAAGCGCACCAGATGCCCCACGCCCTCCTGCTCAACCAGGCATTGCAGGTTCAGTTCCTTGCTACCCGAGCGGGCCCCCAGAATGGTGAGCTTCACGTCCAGCTCGGGGCGCTGGCGGTGCAGGAGGGCCAGAGCGCGGACCAGGATCTGCGGTCCCTTGAGTTTCTGGATGCGACCGGCGAACACGACGCGCATGCGGCCCGGGACCCCCGGTGGCACCGGACGATCGCCGGGGTGGAAGACCGAGAGGTCGACTCCGGGAGGGACCACGTCGACACGGGTAGCGTCGGCACCGTAGTAGCCGACCAACTCCTCGGCCTCCGCGCTGGTGTTCGCCGTCAACCGGTTGGCGCGATGGGCGAGGTCCTGTTCGGCCAGGATGCGGCGCGGCGGTTCCTCGGCATCAGGCTGGAGCAACTTCTTGACCTTGCCCATGGTGTGCATCGTATGGACCAGCGGGATGCCCCAGCGTTCGGCCAGTTCGAGCCCGACGACGCCTGACATCCAGTAGTGGCTGTGGATCACCTCGTAGCCGGGGTTGCTGCCGACGGCCCGGGCGAAATCGCCCAGGTGGTCGGCGAGGGCCTCCTTGCTGATGGGTCCTGGCTTTCCTGCGGGAATCGGGATCACCCGGACTCCCCCGCCCAGGGTGACCGATGGCTGTCCGGGCTCGCCGCGGGTATAGATGTCGACGCTCGATCCGCGCTGCGCCAGGGAATGCGCCAGCTGGCGCACATACACGTTCATTCCGCCGGCATCGCCGATGCCGGGCTGGTCCAAGGGTGAGGTGTGCAGGCAGAGCATGGCAATGCGCGAGCCCTTGCCCTGTTCGGTGGTCATGTGGATCCTTGCGTTGCCGTGGTCTTGCGTTCGGGTGCAGGGACTTTTCCTCCGCACCGGACACTGGAATCAAGTTTAGGTCCGCCGGGCCTGGACGACGCATGGTTACACGGGCAGTCACCTGCCTCCCTTGCTTACCCGTGCAACCCGAGTACCGAGGTTCCACCAAAAACTCATCGGAGACATGCGTAGACCCGGCACACGTCGCGCACAGGAATATGGGCATACCGGAACTGCGGCATGTGAATACCGTGTCCGTCGCGATGAATCCGTCGGCGTGGTCCACCACAGGATTAAACAACTTCTGGGCGTAGGTGGAGGATGGCCTCGAGCCGGTGGTTATGCTGGGTCAATGGCAACAGTTATCCTCGTGCGGCACGGCCGCACCACAGCCAATGCCACCGGACTGCTGGCCGGTCGGGCAGCTGGCATCAACCTGGACCAGGTCGGGCTTGACCAGGCTGCCCTGACCGGAGGCCGGCTCGCTGCCGTGCCCTTAGTCGCAGTGGTGTCCAGCCCGCTGGAGCGTTGCCGGCAGACCGCCCAGTTCATCCTCGATCGCCAGCCCGGCGCCCCGGACGAACTGGTCGATCCGGATCTCACCGAGTGCGACTACGGTAACTGGCAGAGCCGCACGCTCGCTGATCTCGCGACCGAGGATTTGTGGTCGGTGGTCCAGTCCCAGCCCTCCGCCGTCAGCTTTCCGGGAGGTGAGTCCCTGGCCGCGATGCAGGCCCGGTCGGTGGCAGCTATTCGACGCCACGATGCAGCCTTCGAAGCAGAGCACGGGCCGGGGGCCGTGTGGGTGGCGGTGACTCATGGTGACGTCATTAAGTCGATCCTCGCCGACGCGCTGGGTATGCACCTTGACCTGTTCCAGCGCATCAATGTGAGCCCAGCCTCCGTATCGATCGTGCGCTACGGCACTCATCGGCCGACCGTCTACGCGACCAATACCGACGCCGGGGATCTATCGTGGCTCTCGAACAACATCCACTCCGGCGATGCGCCTGTGGGCGGCGGGGCCGGACAACAGGCACCACGCATCCCGGGAGCCTAAGATATTCATATGCCTACACGTGTTCATGAGTTCATCTGGCCCGATCGGGTCGTCGTTGGCACCCTTGGCCTTCCAGGGGCGCGAACGTTTTACCTGCAGGTGCACGCAGGCAAGCAGATCCTCAGCATTGCCCTGGAAAAGCAGCAATCGGCTCTGCTCGCCGAGAAGATCGACGAAATCCTCGACCAGCTCGGCGTCCTCGAGGGAAACCCCTTCAGCGTTCCCACGAGCACTCCTGTTGAACTCGTCGATAATGAGCCGCTCGAGCCCGTTCAGGAGCAGTTTCGGGCCGGCGCCATGGGCTTGGGGTGGGACCCAACGACGGCGCAGGTCGTCATAGAGGCCTACCCGATCACCGAGGTTGAAGCCGAGGATGAAGAGGAACCGGTTGACGGGATCGATCCTGAAGCGACAGAAATGCTGCTGGTGCGCATGCCGGTCGGTTCCGCCCGGGCCTTCGCCCAGCGCACCCGTGAGGTCGTGGGCGCCGGACGTCCGATCTGCCCGCTCTGTGGTTACCCCATAGACTCCGACGGGCACACCTGCACCGTCCCCGAGGCCTGATGCCAGCGCCGGACCTCGTGAGCGCCGAGCTGTTGCTCACTGGCCGCCTCACGACAGCCTCAAACGCTACCTTTCTGGGCAGCATCGGTGAGGTGGTGGTCGTCTATAAGCCGATAGCAGGTGAAAATCCGTTGTGGGATTTTCCCCACGGCACCCTGGCTCACCGGGAGCTGGCCGCATACCTGGTCTCGCAGGCCCTGGGCTGGAACGTCGTGCCGCACACCTGGCTACGCGATGGTCCGCAGGGTGAGGGAATGGTGCAGCTCTGGCAGCAGCAGGACCCGGCCCAGAATGCCGTGGACTTGGTCGCGATGGACGAGGTGCCGGAGACGGGATGGAAGCACGTGCTCGAGGGTCAAGATGAGAACGGGCTGGTCGTCGCCCTCATCCACGAGGACTCGGTCGCGCTGCGGCACATGGCCGTGTTCGACGTGCTCGCCAACAATGCCGACCGCAAGGGCAACCACGTTCTGGCCATGAGTGACGGGCACCGGTACGGGGTGGATCACGGTCTCACCTTTCACGCTGAGAACAAGCTGCGCACGGTGTTGTGGGGGTGGTTGGGAGAGGCTTTGAGTGCAGGGGAACTCGAGGGCATCGATCGCGTCAGCGACGGACTGCACGGTCAGCTGGGTAGAGACCTCGCGGACTTGCTCAGCGTCGAAGAAATCGCTTCGCTCAGTGCGCGTTGCTCCCGGTTGCGCTTGGCTCGGCGGTTTCCGGCTCCCAACGGTGAGATGCCCGCGGTGCCCTGGCCGTTGTTCTGAGGCAATGACGGTGACGGGCGTGAGCGGCGTTCACACGTTGGCGGCTGGGATCCCAGGGGATCTGCGGAGCCCGTTCCCGAGTGCAATCTTGGCTGACATGAACACGCTCATGGACTGCGTCCCGTTGAGTCCGCCGCACAATGCGGAAGAATCGCACGCACAGAGACTCTCGAGGCAGCATGAGGCGGCACCGTGTCTGACCCAGGCCATGCCACGCCGGGCATGGCATGGCAGACTCAAATCACCGGCATTTGGGGACATGAACGACAGCCACCACACGTCCTGATTGAAAGACAACGAGACGATGAGCTCCGTCATCGAATAATCCCGGGTTGTGGCAAATCGTCTGGAGTCACTCAATATAGACCTCCAGCAGAACCCTGGACTCTCCTTTGGCGAACATCGCACCGCCGGTATCGTGGCCGATCGGCTCGACGCCTTCGGGCTGGAAGTCCTCAGCGGGGTGGGCCGCACAGGGGTGGTGGGGATCCTCCACAATGGCGATGGGCCCGTGGTGATGCTACGTTCCGGCATGGATGCACTGCCCGTGTTGGAGGACGTGGCTCTGGACTATGCCAGCACGGCCCGCGGCGCTGACCCGGACGGCAACGAGGTTCACCTCCTGCACGCCTGCGGCCACGACGCAGACGTCAGCTGAGTGCCGTGTGGAACTGCTCAAACAGAACGCCGCAGACTGGAGGAGCAGGGGCGCGGCCGTGTTCCAACCGGCCGAGGAACGCGCAGCAAGGGACAGGGCCATCGTCGCCGACGGTCTCTTTGAGCGGGCTCCCAAACCATCCGTGGCGCGTGGCCGACACGTCGCACCACTGCCGGCCGGCATGCTTGGACGGCGTTCCGGTGCCGCATTTGCCGGAGCCGACCAGCTGACCATCACCATGCACGGGCGCGGAGGAGACCACGGCTCCCGGCTGGAAACCCCTGTGGATCCCGTGGTCATGGCGGTGGCCGCCGTGAGGCGCTTGCAGACAGTAATCGCGCGGGAAGTTGCCGACGGCGACAGCGCAGTCCTGACCGCGGGGCAGGTCCAGGCCGGCAGCAAGCACAACGTCATTCCCAACGATGCCGTCCTAGGATTATCCGTGCGTAGCTCCATCGTGGAGGTGCACGAACGGGTGATGTCGGGCATCGAACGTATCGTCAACGCCGAGGCTGCCGCGTCGGTTGCGGAGCGAGAGCCTGAAATCGTGCTGCAGGACTCCCTTCCCGTGCTGGTGAACGACACTGCTGCAACCTCCCACACGCGTGCGGCATTCGATGCAGGGCTCACCGGACAGGCTGTGATGGACCCGGGTGCAGTGACAGGCAGCGATGACGTGGGCATTATTTCGGATGCCGCAGGCGTTCCGCTGTGCTTTTGGCTGCTCGGCGACACAGAGCCTGCCGAGTTTGCTGCCGCGTCGGCGGCCGGCACGGTCGACCGAGGCATCCCTTCCAACCATTCTCCACACTTCGCCCCACTGATCAGCCCCACTCTGGAGGCGGGCATTGCCGTCTTGGTGGTGGCCGCGCGGGAAAGGCTCGACGAAGCCACCTAGGGTTACCGGTTACATCAGCAATGCCTTGAGGCGGTGCTTGCCGTTTTCTGCCACCCCATGGACCGGTCTGTTAACTGCTATCAGGATCGATGCTGATTCTTCTGGGCGTGATCCATCATTTTCCTGCCCGATGGGTTTCCAGGTTGCTGGCACTACGGTGTTTCCGATGAAGCCGACCGCGCCGGATATCAAAAGTCATTTGCATGGCAGAATTCCAGGGGTCGTGGCAGCACCCCTGATGATGTGGCACCCAATAAATCGCGCGGGCACGCGGCGGGGTTCTCCCACTCGATCGTCTTCCGGGGCTGGTCATTGAATTCCTGAGCGGCATGCTCCAGATCATCCAGCCCGTACACACCCAAATCGGCGCTTCGGGTGAAGTCGTGGCATAACATCTCATTCGAATTTCCGTTGGAGTCCCGCTGCTAGGGCTGGGCCGAGTCACTGAAAGGGACTTCAAGGCCAGCCCGGGATATCAATGCGGCGATCGTCCTGACGAAGAGTTCCTCGGGTAGCTCAAGGGCCTAGGCGCCTGAAAGCTCATTGAGCTCTTTCGCCAAGCATGCGGATGGATCGTCATACCGCCAGAGCCACGCCGGCGCGACGCGCCCAAAGCGCAGGATCACACATGGCTTGGTCCTATAAGCCATGGCTTGCGCATCTCGGCGGGTACAAAAAACCCCCGATCAGATTTCTCTGACCAGGGGCCTGTTTGTGCGCGAAGGGGGACTTGAACCCCCACCCACTTGCGTGGACCAGCACCTCAAGCTGGCGCGTCTACCTATTCCGCCACTCGCGCTTGTGTGGCTACGAACCTTAGTTTCGCCCTTCCGGAGAAGTTCGATTCATTCGTTCGCGGCGAGATAAGACTCTAGCACGGGTTTTGAGCAGACACCAATTCGGGGCCTCTTTGGGGCGAAAACCCCGGTTCTTCTAGGGAAGACATCGATTCAGGACCTCGAAAACGACCATTTCACCCGAAAGTATGTCGAGAGTCACATTTCAGTGTTTGGAGAAGGTGGGAACGAGCTGATCCGGGTCCACATGCGTGTGCCGCGGTGCCGTCCGTGGCGGTGGACGGCACCGGGAGCAGCTCAGAGCGCGGAGACCGCTCCGGTGAAATGCGGTTTGCCGCTGCGGCTGGCCCATCCGTCAAAACTCACGGAGCCCTCCTCCTGACGGATCGACACATCGACAACCCCGGGCAGGAAGGCCGGAGTCATGAACTCCACCTCCCAGCCGTAACCTCCATCGTGGGGTGCTGCAGTGGCCAGCGCACGCCCGGCCAAATACATCCCGTGGGCAATCTGGCGCTTCATGCCCAGCAGCTTGGCGCTGGCCGCGCTGAGGTGAATCGGGTTGTAGTCCCCGAGTACCGAGGCAAACCGCCGACCGGTATCGGCACCCAGGCTCCATGAAGCGGTTCGCACCGGAGGCACGAAGGGCGGACGTCCAGCTCCATGACGTGCGGGCTTCTCCCCCGGCCAGATACCCCGCGCCAAGTAGGTGGAGACACCACGCCAGAGCATTTCACCATCGGCACGCACCTCGGCGACGACCTCGAGGGTCGTGCCGCTGTGGTGTGATCCTAGATTCTGCGCGTAGGCCACGGCATCGAGCACCTGGTCTACCGCAACGGGCGCAAAATGTTCCACCTCGTTGCGCAGGTGCACCATGCCCAGCAGCGGCAGCGGGAAATCATCGCGAACCAGCACGCTCATGGCGGCGGGGAATACCATTCCGTGGACGAAGGCACTGGGCAGCTCATCGCGCACACTGTCTCCCATGAGCCGCTGATAGGCCACCAGCGCCCGGGTGTCGGCCTTTACGCCACTCACCCGGTGCTCGGTATCCGGCAGCACCAAGGAGGCCGGACGGGCACCGGGCAGCTTTGCGGCTACCTGCCGGCGCAGGCCTGTTGCATACAGCGAACCAAGGCTCGGCAAGGTGTCCAGTTCACGGACCGGGCGGGCGGTCATGCCCCCACCAGCGACTGTCCGCACACCCGCAGGGTACGCCCATTGATCCCGGCCGCAGCGTCCGAGGCAAGGAAGCCGATGGCCTCGGCGACATCCAGCGGCAGGCCGCCCTGCATTAGCGATGGCATCAGCATCCGGGCCACGGTGCGGGTTGCCAGCGGGATCCGTGCCGTCATGTCGGTTTCGATGAAACCCGGGGCAACTGCGTTGATGCCGCCACCGGCCCGGGCGAACGCCTGGGCACTGGCGGCGACCATGCCGATGACTCCGCCCTTGGAGGCTGCGTAGTTGGCCTGCCCGCGATTTCCGGCAATGCCGGAGGTGGAGGCAAGCGAGACGATCCGCAACCCGGGCAGGCCCGCGGCAAGGAACGCATCGTTCATGCGCAGCTGTGATTCGAGGTTCACCGCAATGACCGAATCCCAGCGGGCCGCGTCCATGTTGGCGAGCAGCTTGTCGCGGGTGATCCCGGCATTGTGGATCACGATGTCCAGCGAACCGTGGCGTGAACGGGCGTGCTCCACGATCACCCGTCCGGCATCGGGACGGGTGATGTCCAGCTGCAGCGCCGTGCCCCGGACCTCGTTGGCGACCTTGGCCAGCGCGTCGCCGGCAGCCGGGACATCGACCACCACCACGGTGGCCCCATCCCGGTGCAGGGTTCGCGCGATGGCGGCGCCGATGCCTCGGGCGGCCCCGGTCACCACTGCCACCTTGCCTGCCAGCGGCTTCTCCCCATCGACCGGGAGCACCCCGGCGTCCGAGTCCACATGGAGGAACTGTCCATCGACATATGCGCTGCGCCCAGAGAGCAGGAAGCGCAGGGCCGCTGCGGCGGAGGGGGCATCGATGCCCAACCCCGCGTGAAGCACGACCCCGTTGGCCGTTGCCCCGCCGCGCAACTCGCGGCCCAGCGAACGAACGGCCCCGTCGATGCCCTGACGGACGGCGGCACTGCCCGGGGTATCGGCCTCGGCGGCCGGGCGGGAGAAGGAGAGAACGCGGCCACCGGGCAGCAGCCGTCGCAGG
Source organism: Paeniglutamicibacter cryotolerans (assembly GCF_014190875.1). Taxonomy (NCBI): domain Bacteria; kingdom Bacillati; phylum Actinomycetota; class Actinomycetes; order Micrococcales; family Micrococcaceae; genus Paeniglutamicibacter; species Paeniglutamicibacter cryotolerans. The sequence continues at coordinate 827,299 of NZ_JACHVS010000002.1, forward strand.
GCGGCGCCGGCTGCAAGCATCGGTTCGGAGAGGTCGGCGGGGGTCGCGGCGTCGTCGAGCATCAGCACGATGGCTCCGAGCTTCTCCCCGGCCAGTGCATGGCGCCGTACATCCAGACCCCAGCCCAGCAGCAGTTCGGAGGCGGCAGACGCCTGGGCCGAGTCTCCCAGCAGCAGCAAGGGCCCGGGGATCAGCGGATCCCCTGATGTGTAGCGGCGAAGGATGGCCGGCCGGGGAAGCCCGAGGGCCTTGGCCAGCTTCTTGGGTCCTCCGTGGTTGACGAGCTCCAGGTACTTGTCGGCCATGATCAGCGTGCCTCCAGGATCGCCACGACACCCTGGCCGCCGGCGGCGCAGACGGAGATCAGGCCTCGACCCGAGCCCTTCTCGTGTAGCAGCTTCGCCAGCGTGGCCACGATGCGTCCGCCGGTGGCGGCAAAAGGGTGACCTGCGGCCAGCGAGGAGCCGTTCACATTGAGTTTGGTACGGTCGATGGATCCCAGCGGCGCGTCCAGGCCCAGTTTGTTCTGGCAGAAGTCGGAGTCTTCCCAGGCGGCCAGCGTGGAAAGCACGGTGCCGGCGAAGGCCTCGTGGATCTCGTAGAAGTCGAAGTCCTGCAGCGTCAGACCGTTGCGGGCTAGTAGCCGCGGCACCGCGTAGGCCGGTGCCATGAGCAGCCCCTCGGCCCCCTTGACGAAGTCGACGGCGCCGGCCTCGAAGTCGACGAAGTTGGCCAGCATCGGCAGGTCGTTGGCCCGGGCGTAATCCTCCGAGCCCAGCAGCACCACGGAGGCACCGTCCGTGAGCGGAGTGGAGTTGCCTGCCGTCATCGTCGCCGCCTCGCCCAGGCTCTTGCCGAACGCAGGCTTGAGCTTGGCCAGCTTTTGGGCGGTGGTGTCGGCGCGCAGGTTCGTGTCCCTGGCGACGCCGCGGTACGGGGTCATCAGGTCGTCGAAGAAGTGGCGGTCATAGGCCGCTGCCAGATTCTGGTGGCTGGCCAGCGCCAGCTCGTCTTGCGCCTGGCGGGTGATGTTCCAGGCCCGGGTGGTCAGCGCCTGGTGGTCGCCCATGGACAGGCCGGTGCGTGGTTCACCGGTGCCCGGCGCGTCGGGTGCCAGGTCGCGCGGACGGAACTTGGACAGCGCGGAAAGTCTCGCGCCGGCGCTACGTGCCCGGGAGAGGTCCAGCAGGATCGAGCGCAGCCCCTCCGAGACGGCTATCGGGGCGTCGGAAGTGGTGTCCACCCCGCCTCCGATGCCCGACTCGATCTGTCCGAGCATGATCTTGTTGGCCAGTGAGCCGATGGCCTCCATGCCGGTGGCGCAGGCCATCTGCACGTCGTAGGCCGGGGTGTCGGGCGACAACGCTGTTCCGAGCACCGATTCGCGGACCAGGTTAAAGTCCTTGGCGTGCTTGAGCACTGCTCCGCCGGCCACGGCGCCAATGCGCTGGCCCTGCAAGCCGAAGCGGGCCACGAGGCCATCGAGCGCAGCGGTGAGCATGTCCTGATTGCTGGCCTTGGCATAGGCGCCTCCGGAACGGGCGAACGGGATGCGGTTTCCACCAATGACGACTGCCGGGCGAATGCCCCGGGGCGGAACCTGGGTGTTGTTGGCCATGCGCGCGCTCTCCTTGGATTCACTGTGATGAGGGTTACTGATACTCAGCGTACCTGATACGCTGAGTATCGTGAACAGCCACGTACAGGAAACCTCTACACCGCCCCCGGACGCCCCGGCGGCCGACGGCCGCTCGGCTCGTTGGGACGCGCACCGGGCCGAGCGCCGCCGGGAATTGCTCAAACTGGCCCGCCGCGCCATCCACCGACTCGGCCCTGGTGCCTCCATGGACGACATCGCCGCAGACGCCGCGACCAGCAAGTCGGTGTTCTACCGGTACTTCGGCGACAAGGACGGGCTGCGCCAGCGGCTGGCCGAGGCGGTCATAGCCGACTTCCACGCCCACGTGATCTCCGCCGGCCGCTCCGGAGCCACGGAACACGAGGCGCTCCACTCGATGGTCCTGGCCTACCTGAACCTCGCATCCGGCTCCCCCAACATCTACTTCTTCGTGACCTCCACCGGATCATCTGACGTACTGACGTCCCCGGCCGGGGCCGAACCCACCGGCATGGCCCTCGACGGCTTCTTCACCGAGCTCACGGCCATGATGACCGAACGGCTCCATGTCCACCTGGACGCCACGCAAACCACCGGCAGCCCCGTGTGGGACCTGTGGCCACGTGCGGCCATCGGCATGGTCCGCTCTGCCGGGGAACTCTGGCTGCGCCAGGACCCCGGCCACCGCCCGCCGGCGAAGGACCTCGCGCGGGGCATCACGCAATGGCTGACACGCGGCATCGACCGGCCCCGGGCCGATGACGAATCCCACGACTTCCAGCTCGAATCCGAAACCGACCCAGCGAAAGGCGCCACCCGTGACGCAAGATATCCTGACCAACGAATCCGCGGCCGTTGACGTGGCGGCGCTGGGCGAACAGCTGCTCGGCCGCTGGGCGGATATCCGCCGGCGCGCCCGCGAGATCGCCGGGGACCCGAAGATCCAGCGCATCGACGGCCAATCGATGGACGAGCACCGTCAGCGCGTCTTCACCCAGCTTTCGGACCTGGTGGATGCCGGATCGGTGCACCGCGCCTTCCCCGTTGCACTCGGCGGCGAGGATAACCATGCGGGTTCCATCGCTTCTTTCGAGGAACTCGTCACCGCGGATCCGTCGCTGCAGATCAAGGCCGGCGTCCAGTGGGGCCTGTTCGGCTCCGCCGTACTACACCTGGGTACCGAGGAACACCATGCCAAGTGGCTGCCGGGCATCATGAACCTCGAGATCCCCGGCGCGTTCGCCATGACAGAGATCGGACACGGCTCGGACGTCGCTTCCATCGGCACCATGGCCACCTATGATGCCTCGGCGCAGGAATTCGTCATCCACACCCCCTTCAAGGCGGCCTGGAAGGAATACCTGGGCAACGCGGCAATCCACGGCAAGGCCTGTGTGCTCTTCGCCCAGCTGATCTCGAACGGTGTAAACCGCGGCGTGCATGCCTTCTATGTCCCGCTGCGCGACGAGAACGGCTTCCTACCCGGCATCGGCGGGGCTGACGACGGCTTGAAGGGCGGGCTGAACGGCATCGACAACGGCCAGCTGCACTTTACCCACGTGCGCATCCCGCGAACCAACCTGCTCAACCGCTACGGCGACGTGGCCCCGGACGGCACCTACACCTCACCGATCCATAGCCCGGGCCGCCGCTTCTTCACCATGCTCGGCACCCTGGTCCAGGGCCGCGTGTCGCTCGATGGCGCCGCTGTCGCCGCATCCAAGGTCGCCCTGCAGATCGCCGTGACCTACGCGAACCAACGCCGCCAGTTCAACGCCTCCTCCCCCACGGCGGAGGAGGTGCTGCTGGACTACCAGCGCCACCAGCGCCGGCTGATCACCCGCCTGGCGACCACCTACGCCTCCGGATTCGCCCACGAGGAACTGCTGGCCAAGTTCGACGGCGTCTTCTCCGGCGAAACGGACACCGACGCGGACCGCCAGGACCTGGAAACCCTTGCCGCCGCCTTGAAGCCGCTCTCAACCTGGCACGCGCTGGACACGCTGCAGGAATGTCGCGAGGCCTGCGGCGGTGCCGGTTTCATGGCCGAAAACCGCTTCACTTCCCTGCGCGCGGACCTGGATGTCTATGCGACATTCGAGGGAGATAACAATATTCTGCTGCAGCTGGTGGGCAAGCGGCTGCTTACCGACTACGGCCAGGAATTCCGCAAGCTCAACGCCGGCGTGCTGGCCCGCTACGTGGTGCACCATGCGGAAAAGGTGGCATTGAACCGCTCGGGCCTGCGCCAGCTCGCCCAGACTGCCGCCGACACCGGCTCCGAGCGCCGCAGCGCCAACGTACTCAAGGACCCGCAGACCCAGCACGAGCTACTCACCGACCGGGTCGGCTCCATGGTCTCGGAGATCGCCGATGCGCTGCGCGCCGTGCAGGGCCGCAGCCAGTCCGAGCAGGCGGCGGCCTTCAACGAACACCAGCAGGAACTGATTGACGCGGCCCGCGCCCACGGCGAGCTCCTCCTCTGGGAGTCGTTCACCCGGGCCCTGGACGAGGTGGCCGATCAGGGCACCCGCACCGTGCTCACCTGGCTGCGCGATGTCTACGGGCTGGGCCTGCTCGAAAAGAACATCGGCTGGTACCTGATGAACGGCCGCCTGTCGATGCAGCGGGGCCGCACGCTCAGCTCCTACATCAATCGCCTGCTCGCCCGCCTGCGACCGCACGCCCAGGACCTGGTCGACGCCTTCGGCTACGGGCCCGAACACCTGCGGGCCCCGCTGGCCACCGGCGGCGAGAACGAGCGCCAGGCCGAGGCCATGGAATACTACCGCCGGCTGCGTGCGTCCACCGATGCGCCACTGGATGAAAAGATCATGGTGGCCCGCGAGAAGGCGGCCAAACGGGCTGCGAAGTCGAAGTAGCTCGAACCCTGCCCGGTGCCGCACCCACCAGAGTTCGGCACCGGGCAGGGGCCTGCGGAGGACCGGGGTGGAAGTTCTCGCAAGAAGCGTCTTTGAAGTGATGCCCGCGTGGACAATCAAATTGCTCATGACGCTGGCGGCTTCATGCGCGCGTTCGATGCCCCGGAGAGAATCAATACTGCAGCCAGTTCAAAGCCCAAGAGCCCCTTTGCTGGCCCACTGGAGCTACAGAAGCCGGTGCTGGCTGCCATGCACCAGCGCCGTGCAGCTGCGGCATTGAAGCACAGCCGAGGCCAGCGAATCGATGTAAGCACCCCAGTCTGGACGGCATCCAACGGGGCTTGATCTCTACGGGTTTCCGGAACCAATCCGGTCCAGGTCATCGGTCTCGGGGCGGGACGGGTGCTGGCTCTCCAGAACCGTCAGGTGGCTGTCAAGTCCTACCGGTTGCTCCCCTGGCCGACCCAGTAGATAGCCTTGCCCGGCGAGCACCGGCTTCTGCATGCCCTCTTCACAGCCGCACTGCAGCAGCGCCGCCAGCATCCGGTCTTCTTCGATGCCCTCCGCCACCACCCATCCCCCGGTATGCCCGACAAACGTCATGGCCGCAGCAACGGTGGCCGACGCGGAAGGATCCGTGCCAAGCCGGGAGATGACCTCTGCGTCGATCTTGATGATATCGAACCGGACCAGGGTCAGCGCGTGCAGTCCGGCGTTGCCCTGTCCCATATCGTCAAGGGCCAGCCGGAAACCTCTTTCATGTGCCCGGGTGAGGGTACGAATCGGTTCGGGGCAGTCCAGACCGGCCTGTTCGGTCACTTCCAGTACGACGTCGGCGGGTTCCAGGCCCGCAGCGGCCAGCCCCGCGATGAGATGGTCTATATCCAGCCCGGCCAAAGCGCCGGGGTGGATATTGAGGAACAATAAGCCCTCCCACTGCCGATCCTTCACCGCAGCGAGAACCGCGCCCCGAGCCAGCGCATCGAGCGTCGGGGCCAGCCCGAGGCGCTCGGCGAGGTCGAAGGCCTCCTGCGGACCGACAATCGGCGATTCCTTGGGCAGCCGTAGTAACGCCTCGTGGGCCAGTACCACGCCCCGGCGCAGGTCCCAGATCGGTTGAAACGCCACAGCGATGGGAGTTTGGCCCTGCACCAGCGCCATCAGCGCCTCGATCTTCTCCGTACTGACGCTGTGCCCCGAGGCCATGGAACCGAACGTGACGCTTTGCCGACGACCACGCCCCTTGGCCTCGTAAAGGGCCGCATCGGCGCGTTCCCAGAGTTCCTGCAGTGCCACCGGAACCGACGCAGTGCTCGAGGCGATGCCAGCACTGAAGCTCACCCCTGGGAAGCTCTTGGCCAAGGATTCCCGGACCCGGTTCAGTGCCTCAGCGGCACGTTCTTCGTCGCTGCCCGGCAAAATGACGGCGAACTCGTCCCCTCCTAGCCGATAGGCGGTGTCCGAGGCCCGCAGTTCTTTGAAGGAATCGGTCAGACCCCTCAAGACGCGGTCGCCCTGGCTGTGCCCGAGGCGGTCGTTGATCTGTTTAAAGCCATCCAGGTCGATCAGCGCCAGCGTCACTGTCGTGTTCGTTTTGTTGGCGAGCGAGGCTTCCAGGGCTGGGCGGAAGGGGCGCCGACCAGCCAAGTTTGTCAGCGCGTCAAAATCCGCCTCCGATCGCGCGCGTTGCTGGCGCCGGTGCAATGAGCGACCGCCCAAGATATATGACAACGGAAGCGCAATTCCCACAGCCAGCAAAAAACCGATAATGTTGCGCGATCGCAGATCGGCGACGAGGTCCGTGACGATGCCGGCTTGCTGCTCGATCTCCAAAACCAGCATGCCATCCGGAGTCGAGACCGGTACCACAAATTCATGCCGCGCAGCGTCTGCCCCTTCGTCGCTGCCCACTGCACCCCGGCCCGTTTCCAGTACCGCTTGCCGGCCTGCGGCATCAGCCGGCGTCCCGGAGGGGTCACCGTTCCCGCCACCGACACTGGAAAGCAGATGGTCCTGCGCATCGAACAATCCGGCATACACCGTGCCGTAGCTGTGTCCGACGTGTCGCATTTCGTCAGCGATCAGCGTTTCCCTGAGCTTCGGATCCACATCCATCGCGAGGACTTCCTCGAGCCCCGAGGCCAAGACCTCGTAATTCCGCAGCGAACCCTCGAGCACGCGCTCGACGATCTGCTGCTGTGCCAGGCCGGATTCCACGAGACCTGCCAGCAGCATCGCCGAGGAAACAGCCAGCATCCACTGGGCCATGAACGGCAATCCCGCGGGCTTGAAGCGCCGCATCCACCTGACACGGGTTTTGGTTACCGGCCGCACATCTTCACCGCCCGGTACCTGCGTGAAAGTCTGGTGATAATCCATGGGGCCCCCGTTGCGGGGGAATCAGCGCCCCGAGCTGTCCCGTCAACGTTCTGAGGACGAATAACCTCTAATATAGTCCGGAAAATTTCGGCCGCCTTGCATCATCGCGCACCCGCCTGTAAACCAACTGCGGCTATCGCGTGTTGCCCTGGCTGGCCGCCGCCGTTGCTGCGGCGCCGTGACTCGCGAGGCGGCGGTAGAATTCAAGGGACATGACTGAACAGCATCCCTTCACCGCCGCCGACCTCGACGCAGCCCTGCGCGTCTTGGGGACCGTCCACACCCTCGATGAGACCGACGACCGCTATATTGCGGTCCGCCGGGCCACGGGCAAAATGTTCAAGGCCGCCAAGCGACACCGCAAGACCACCAAGCGAGCCGAGATCGCCGATGCGGACCGGGCGACCGTCGAACGCACAGCGACCGGTTCGCCGGACCGGCTCGATGACGAGACGATGGGCCTCGACCTCTCCTCGAATACCGACGGGCACACCGCCGGCGAGTACCTGCGCCCGCGCGGCTGCTACATCTGCAAGGAGCGCTACACCACTGTCGACGCGTTCCACCACTACCTCTGTCCCACCTGCGCGGCCGAGGGACGCGAACGCCGCGACGCCCGTGCGGACCTGCGCGGAAAGCGCGCCCTGCTCACCGGTGGACGTGCGAAGATCGGCATGCACATCGCCCTGCGCCTGCTGCGCGACGGCGCCCACACCACCATCACCACCCGCTTCCCGCGCGATGCAGCACGCCGCTTCGCCGCCCTGGAGGACTCGGCCGACTGGCTGCACCGCCTGCGCATCGTCGGCATCGACCTGCGCGACCCTTCCCAGGTCATCGCCCTGGCTGACAAGGTCGCCGCGGACGGCCCGCTGGACATCCTGATCAACAACGCAGCGCAGACGGTGCGCCGCACCTCGAACTCGTATAAGCACCTGATCGAATCCGAGGCCACTGCGCTGCCGACCGAACTGTCCATGGCCAACGGCGGGCCCGAGGTGTGGGGCGAGAACCAGCCCCCGCTGGCGCACCCGCGCGCCCTTGCCTCCGCCTTCCGGCTGCAGGATTCACCGCTGGTCGCCATCTCCTCCGATGGCTACGACGCCGGAAAGCTGGCCGAACTGGCGATGACCGCCGGATCCGCCTCGCTTCAGCGGATTGCGGCCGGCACGGCGATCGACGCCGGTGGCCTGGTGCCGGACGTCGTGGATGAGAACTCCTGGACTCAGATCCTGCAGGACGTCGATCCGCTGGAGCTGCTCGAGGTGCAGCTGTGCAACGTCACTGCACCGTTCCTGCTGGCCTCGCGGCTGCGTCCGGCACTTGCGGCATCCGATGCGCGGCGAAAGTACATCGTGAACGTCTCGGCCATGGAGGGCCAGTTCTCCCGCCGCTACAAGGGCGCCGGACACCCGCACACGAACATGGCCAAGGCCTCGCTGAACATGCTCACGCGCACCAGCGCCAAGGAGCTGCTCGAAAAGGACAGGATCTTGATGTCGGCCGTGGACACCGGCTGGATCACCGACGAGCGTCCGCATGAGGCGAAGCTGCGCATGGTCGAGGAGGGCTGGCACGCACCGCTGGACCTGATCGACGGGGCCGCGCGGGTCTACCAGCCGATCGTCGATGGCGAACGCGGCATCGACCTCTACGGCTGTTTCCTCAAGGATTACGAGCCGTCCCCCTGGTGAGCACCGGAACCGGCTGGTTGAGCGATGCCCGGTGGCCCGGATGGCTGATGGCCGCCGGGCTGCTGGGGGTTGCCTGGTCGCTGCATGCGCTGGTGCCGGCGATCCCGATGCTGACCGCTTGCGTGGTGCTCGGCGCTTTGGCCGGGAACCTGCCGCTCGGTGCCCATACCGGGCGCTTCCGGGTGGCCATGGGGCCGGGCATGGCGTTTTCGGGCAAGAAGTTCATGCGCCTGGGCATCGTGCTGCTGGGCCTGCAGCTCTCGCTGGCCGACGTCGCCGGGCTCGGGATCATCGGCGTGCTGCTGATCATCGGCGTTGTCGCCGGAGCCTTCGGCGGCACCTTGCTGCTGGCCAAGGCCCTGAAGATGCCCGGGGACCAGCCGGTGCTGCTCGCGACCGGATTCTCCATCTGCGGAGCCAGCGCCATCGGCGCCATGTCCGAGGCCCGCGGCAGCCAGAAGGACGCGCCGATCCCGGTCGCCCTGGTCACGCTCTGCGGGACGCTGGCCATTGCCGTGCTGCCCGCTGCAAACCTGGTCCTGGGACTGGATCCATTGGACTTTGGCCGCTGGGTCGGCGCCTCGGTGCATGACGTGGGACAGGTCGTGGCGACTGCGCAGGGCGCCGGAGCCGTGGCCCTGGCCGCAGCCGTCGTGGTGAAGCTGGTACGCGTGCTGATGCTCGCCCCGGTGACGCTGCTCGGTACGCTGAGCGCACCCAAGGGCGCCCACTCCGGCAAGCGCCCTCCGCTGGTCCCGCTCTTCGTGATCGGATTCATCCTCGCCATTGCCCTGCGCACCACGGGAATCCTGCCCGAAGCCGTACTCGAAGCCGGGCACGTTGCCCAGGAGCTGCTGCTCGGTGCCGCACTTGTCGGGCTCGGCTTTGCCATCGACCTTCAGCTGCTCTTCCGCAGCGCAGGGCGGGCCACCACGGCCGCGCTGGCAGCCTGGGGCGTCGTTGCAGGGCTCGGCCTCGGCGCGGTCGCACTGTTCCCGAACTGATGGGCCGGCCACCGCCCCGACGATGCGGAAATTAACGACAACGCCAAAGAAGGTATAAAGCATATATTTCATGTTTCAATAGTCATATGCCGCAGATCACAGGAACGCCAGCACCCGCCAATGAGAACCTGACCCGCGAAGAGGCCGCCGCCCGCGCCGCCGCACTGCACGTTGACGCCTATCGGGTGGCAGTGGACTTCTCGACGGCCCGCGACCACCAGGTCACCGGCTTCGCCTCGGAGACCAGCATCGACTTCCGCGTCATCAATGGATCACGTTCCACCTTCCTGGACTTCATCCACGAATCAATCGAGTCGATCACGCTGAACGGCCGTGAACTGGATCCCGCCACTGCTGTTGTCGGCTCGCGCATCATGCTCGATGGACTGGCGGAAACCAACACGGTCACGGTGCGCGGCATGGCCTATTACAGCCGGTCCGGCGAAGGCCTGCACCGCTACCTGGATCCCGCCGATGGGCAGACATACCTCTACAGCCAGTACGAACCGTCCGATGCCCGGCGGGTCTTCGCGAACTTCGAACAGCCCGACCTCAAGGCTCCGTTCAGCTTCAGCGTCACGGCTCCCACCGGTTGGCATGTGGCATCCAACCAGTCTTCCACCTCGGTCAAGGAGCAGGCCGACGGCAACAGCATGACCGAGTTCGGACCCACATTGCCGATCTCCACCTACATCACCACACTGCTGGCCGGCCCATACCATGTGGTGCGCTCGGACTGGTCGGGAACGATGTCCGACGGAGCGGAACTCGACATCCCGCTGGCACTGACCTGCCGTGCTTCCCTCGCCCCGGCCTTGGATCCGGACGAGCTGTTCAAGATCACCCGGCGCGGACTGGACTTCTTCCACGAGCTCTTCGACTACCCCTACCCCTGGGGAAAATACGATCAGGCATTCGTTCCCGAGTACAACCTCGGCGCCATGGAGAACCCGGGCCTCGTCACGTTCACCGAGGCCTACGTCTTCAGCTCCCGTGCCACCGTCGCCCAGCGTGAGGGCCGAGCGAACACGATCATGCATGAAATGGCGCACATGTGGTTCGGCGATCTTGTCACCATGAGCTGGTGGGACGACCTGTGGCTCAAGGAATCATTCGCCGACTACATCGGCACACTGGCAGTCCACGAGGCGACCGACTTCGAAACCGCCTGGGTGACCTTTGCCAACCGCCGTAAAACCTGGGCCTACGTCCAGGACCAGCTACCCACCACGCACCCGATCGTCGCCGACATCCCGGACCTCGAGGCGGCACGGCAGAACTTCGACGGCATCACCTATGCCAAGGGAGCCTCGGTGCTCAAGCAGCTAGCCGCCTACGTGGGCCCCGAGGCCTTCCGGGATGCATCGCGCAGCTACTTCCGCGCCCATGCCTTCGGCAACACGACGCTGAAGGACTTCCTGCGCGAACTCGAAGCCGCCTCGGGCCGGGACATGAGCCACTGGGCCGCGACCTGGCTGCAGACCGCCGGTGTTCCCGTGCTCGAGGTGGTACTGGAGCTGGAACACGACGGAGGAAAGGTCATCTCCGCTCGACTCACCCAGTCTGGAATCGACCCGGTCACTGGCTTACAGGTGCTGCGGCCCCACCAGCTCCGCGTCGGGATCTTCGAGCTGCTCGACGGATCCCTGGTGCGGACCTCATCGGAACTACTCACGATGAGCGGCGACTCGATTGAGTTGCCGTTCCTGGTGGGGAAGCCGGCACCGGCGTTGATCCTGCCCAACGACGAGGACCTGACCTATGCGAAGCTGAAACTGGATCCGGGTTCGCTGGACACCGTGCTGGCACATGCCGATGCGCTCACGGATCCGCTCGCACGGGCAAGCATCTGGGCCGCACTGTGGAACATGGTCCGCGATGCGGCGCTGCCGGCCCCCGTGTTCGTGAAAGCCGTCGCGGATTTCGCCGGTGGAATCACAGAACCCGGCGTCTTTTCCAGCGTGGTGGATCAGGGCGTCACTGCTGCAAATTCCTACTGCGCGCCCTCAATCCGCGATGCGCAACGCAGGCTGCTCGTTGACGCACTCACGGCCGTCCTTGATGCATCCGCCCCGGGCGGCGACCAGCAACTTGCTGCGGCTCGGGCCTTCGCCAAGCTCGCCCGATCCCAGGCCGATAGCGAGACCTCGGACCTCGTGGCCGGACTGATTGACGGCACCCGCGCGCCGCGGGGCCTTGTCCTCGATGAGGACTTGCGCTGGGCACTGCTCCAGGCCCAGGCAGTCCACGGCCGGGTCTCCCCCGCCACGCTTGATGCCGAACTGGCCGCTGCACCAAGCGCCGACGCAACGGTCGGTCACGCGCTCGCCAGCGCGGCACGCCCCGATGCCGGGATAAAAGCAGCCGCATATGCGGCGGTTATCTCCGGCAGAGACGCACACGGCAACACACTGTCCAATGCGCAATTGAGCGCAACGGCCGAAGGATTCACGCTCGGATCCTGGGAATTGCTGCAGGGCTACTACACCGGGTACTGGAATGAACTGGAACGCATTTGGGCCGAACGCAGCATCGGCCTAGCCACCCGAGCCATTGCGGGGCTTTTCCCGAACGCTCAGGATATCGATCCAGAAGTAGGTGCCGATCGGCATCCAGTATTGCTGCGGACGGTCCAGTGGCTGGAAGATCACCCGGATGCCCCGCGGGCCCTGCGCAGGATCCTGATTGAGGAACACGACCGACTGCACAGGTCACTGCGGGGACAGGCTGCATCGGTCGCGGCTTAGACAGCTTGGTCTTTAACCGTTGTCGTGGGCCAGCCCGGCGAGCTGCATCACGGGTTTGACCCGGCTGCGGCTGCATTTGGGCCGTCCCCGAGTCAGCCGTGATATCGGCATGGGCTGCTGTCGCAGCAGCCCATGTTTCATGGTGAAAAATGCAGGTCGTTCACAGACTTCCATCCGTAGATCAGGGCTAAGCTCTGATAGGGCACGAAATAATCGGATAGTTCCTGACCGAAGAAGGAAATGGCCGTGAAAGTAATCGTGATTGGTGCAGGACTAGCGGGACTGCGTGCCGCAGGACTGGCCTCCGAACAGGGGCACGACGTCACGATCTTGGAAGCCTCGCAAAGGGTTGGTGGCCGCGTCGATACCGAGCTGGTTGACGGATTTCGGTGCGACCGCGGGTTTCAGCTTATTAATCCTGGCTACCCGGACGCTCGGCGGGCACTGAACTTCAAGGACCTTGAACTACATCCATTAGGGCGCGGTGTCGCGGTTCGGGATGAGTCTGGTGTTCAGATATTGGCTGATCCTTTCCGGCATCCCTCCTACCTGAGAGGGTTGTTCGGCGGTACGGTCAAGCTCAGGGACGTTCCTGCGTTGCTCCGCTGGAACCGCCTTGCAAGCGGCAAATCGTCGACGCTACGCCAAGTCATCGACGGAGCTGGTTTCTCCGTGCCCTTGCGCAAGGTCATCGAAAGTTTTTTTTCGGGTGTCGTAGCCGACCGGGACCTAAAAACCGTGGCTTCCTCGGCTCGAACGCTGGCCTGGTATTTCGCCAAGGGAATCCCGTCGTTGCCGGCGCAAGGAATGTCATCAGTGGCGCATCAGTTGGCCGAGCCGGTCTGGGAACGCATCCGGTTCTCAATGACAGTAGAATCCCTCATCAGCCAGGATTGCCAAGTGAAAGTAGTCTGTGCCTCCGGCGAAGAGCTGATGGCGGACCGGGTGGTCGTGGCCACCGGTCCCCGGGTTGGTGCCCGGCTCACTGGACAGCCCGAGCCGACCATGAATTCACTGACAACGTGGTGGTTTGATGCCCCTCACCGTCCCAATAGGTCGCCATTCCTCTACCTCGATGTCCGCAGAGAATCCCGGCTGATCCACACTTCGGTGATCTCCAATGTGTGCCCGGCGTATGCCCCTGCCGGACGTCATCTGGTGCAAGCAACCGCCGTAGGTGCGCACGATTTGGATGACAGCGAAGCTTTGGCCCAAGCCGCCAGCATCATGGGGGTTCATGACCCCGACTGGAGATTGCTGGTGCGCCACGACATTCCCGATGCATTGCCCTCCATCGAGCCCGGGCAGCGTCCCCTGGCCAGTGGGATCCCTGGAGTGGTCATTGCCGGTGACACTGCGGAATCCTCCATTCAAGGCGCATTGGCCAGCGGCGTTGCCGCGGCACGCGCACTTGGCGATACACGAGGAATGGTCAATGCGGGTAAGCCCTTCAACGATACGTTCACCCTTCGGATTCGGTGTATCGGCGATGCCAAGGACATCTGGGATAAACTGACCGACCTGGATGGCCACACCCGAGCCATTCCGCTCACCACAGTGACGCCGGCTCGAAACCGGATGCGCGAGGGCCTGGAATTTGTCGGACTCACGTCCTTGGGGCCAGTGAAAATTGCAGACCGAATGCTGGTCCTCAGAGCCGAAGCCCCTAGGGAAGGAAATCCGGGACGCCTAGAAGTATCGAAATTTGGCCCCGTAGCAGGCGAAGTCGAGGCCAGCATCGAGCAACATGGCTCCGAGGTCGTGGTCGTCTGGCGCCAAAGCCTCCGTCCGGCGTGGCTGCCGCGCTGGCTCAGACCCCTGGGAACAGTTGTCGCACGAGCAGGTTACGGCATTGGGCTACGTAAACTGCTCACCTGAAAAGCGCCTTCGTCGAGATGGCTCGCGGGGTAGCCCCGGGCTATTTTGCCGGCTCTGGGGGAAGTCCGATTCAATGAGGCAACTTCAGGTGTGATCGACCGGTTCGTCCGAAATACAGTTGAGGACGTTGGGCCGTCCACGGCCAGAAGTTGTGGCGCTGTCTTGGACAGAAACTCATGTCACCAGTACAGTGATGAATCCTCCACACACTCAACTGCGTCTTCAACGAACTAAACCACTCATGAATTCCAACCGACAACCGTTGCGTTCAAAATCTAAGACCCACTAAATCCGCAGTGGCGGGTGGAAACCCAGCCCGGAACTGCGAAAAACCAGTAAATCCGGGTTTTTTGGTCCTCCACAATTCTCGGCCACCTGTCGGATTCGAACCGACGAACCCCGCTATCTCAGACTCTAAACGGCCAGCTAGGGAACGCGCTGCAGCCATTCCTCGGTACCGAACTTTGTGTCGACCAGGTCCCTAGCCGCAACCAGGGCTTTCTCGTCCAGCAGCACCCGGCGGGCACCATATCGTGCCTCGAAGGTGGTCATCATGACCTCAATGATCTCGGACCGGCTGAGCCCCGACTGGCTGCGCAACGGGTCGACGCGCTTGACCGCGCTGGCGATGCCTTTGTCGGAGATCTTCTCGCGGCCGATGCGCAGTACCTGAACCATCTTCTCTGCGTCGATGTCGTACGACATGGTGACGTGGTGGAGCAGTCCCCCGTTGGCCAGGCGTTTCTGTGCGGCTCCGCCGATTTTTCCAGCAACGGTGGCGATGTCGTTCAGCGGCTTGTAATGCGCCTTGATGCCGATGGAGGCCAGGGCCTCCATTACCCAGATGTCGAGGAACGGGTAGGAGTCGGCAAACGACATGCCGTCGACCAGAGACTGCGGCAGGTACAGCGAGTAGGTGATCGCGTTGCCAGGTTCCATGAACATGGCGCCTCCCCCGCTGATCCGGCGAACCACGCGCACCCCGTGTGCGGCGGCGGCCTCCGGATCGACCTCGTTGGCCAGTGACTGGAAGCTGCCAATCACCACGGCTGATTCGTTCCAGTCCCACAGGCGCAGCGTCGGCAGGCGTTCGCCGGAAGCGACCTGCCGGGTGAGCACCTCATCCAGGGCGACCTGTTCGGTGATGGACATCGGGGTGGGGGCGATGACCTGCCAGTCGTGGTCGGCCCACGCGGTGGCATGGCCTAGGGCACGGCGGACGGCTGTTGCCACGGCTGCGGCATCGAAGCCGAACATCACTGCTTCATCACGCAGGTTCGCCGTGACGGCGTCGCGGATGACCGATGCCGGAGAGCTGGCGTCCAGCCCCACAAGTGCCGAGTTGATGTCTTCCAGCGCCTCGTCGGGCTCGAGGAAGAAGTCCCCGTTGATGCTGGCCTTGGAGATCTTTCCATCAGCGGTATCCAGGTCGGCTACGACCAGCTTTCCGCCGACGACCTTGTATTCACCATGATGGGTCCACGCTTGAGTCATGGTTTCAATCCTACTGAATCCGGGCTTCTCGTGCTGGACTCGAACGAATGAGCCCACCGTCCCGGCGGGATGGTGGTTAAAGATCAACGGGATCCCCTAAGGGATCCCGTTGATGCATGAGGCTGAGGGCTACTTCTTGGCGCCGAAGCCCTTGAAGCGAGCGTTGAAGCGCTCCACGCGGCCTGCGGAGTCCATGATGCGCTGCTTGCCCGTGTAGAACGGGTGCGAAGCGGCGGAGATTTCAACGTCGATGATCGGGTAGGTCTCGCCGTCTTCCCACTCAATGGTCTTCTTCGAGGTCGCGGTGGACTTCGTCAGGAACTTCTCGCCGGAGGCGAGGTCGTGGAAGACGATGGGGGCGTACTTCGGGTGAATATCAGCCTGCATGATTAAAACCTTTGTTCACGTCACTGGATTTTGCCAGCGACCGATCGGAAAAATGGCTCCGTTAGACACGAAGCCGACTGTTCATCATAACGCACGTCGGCGCCTGATCCCAAGCTGAGACTGCCGCAGCTGGCGTTGGATACCCGGTAGACGAGCAGCATCTCTACACACCGGCCTCGTCAACGTCCTTTGGACCAGTGAGATCCATCTCCGTCAGCGAGACAACCTTGGATTTGGTGACGAATCGGTGGACCAGCCAGAGGCCCAGGAACATTGGAATCCCAATGTAGGAGGAGAGGATTTCCGCTCCATGCCCGGCAACAACGGCCTGGTAGTTCTGTCCGGCTATCACCACAATGAGGACGGCGAATGCCAGCAGTGGCCCGATCGGGAAGAACGACGCCCGGTAGGGCAAGTCGGAGACCTTGTTCCCTTGGGCGATGAATGCCCGCCTGAAGCGGTAGTGTGACAGCGCGATGCCAGCCCAGACGATGAAGCCGCACAGTCCGGAAACATTGAGCAACCAAGCATAAGCCGCACCTTGGCCGACGACGGCGCTCAGGAAGCCGAAGAGGCCAACGGCCGCCGTGGCCAGCAAGGCGGCCATCGGCACGCCGCGTGGGTTGGTGCGGCCAAAGATCTTCGGTGCCTTGCCATCATGCGCCATGGCATAGAGCATGCGGGTGGAGGCGTAGAGGCCTGAATTACCGGCCGAAAGGATCGCGGTCAGAATGACCGCGTTCATCAAGGCAGCGGCAAACGCTATGCCCGCGTGTTCAAACACCAGGGTAAACGGAGAAGCCGCAATGTTTGTTTCGCCGGAGGCCAGCAGTCGCGGGTCGGTGAAGGGGATCAGGCATCCGATGACGAAGATCGCCCCGATGTAGAAGATCATGATGCGCCAGAAGACCGAGCGGATCGCCCGGGGAACCTCGCGACGTGGGTTCTTTGCCTCGCCCGCGGCAACACCCACCAGCTCGGTGCCTTGGAAGGAGAATCCGGCGATCATGAAGACCGAAATAATGGATACCCAGCCGCCGTGGAACACGTCCTCGCGGTTCTGCCAGTTACTGAGTCCCGGGGAGTTGTCCCCCAGGATGCCGAAAATCATCAGCACGCCCGCACCCAGGAACAGCACTACGGCAACGACCTTGATCAGCGACAGCCAGAATTCGCTTTCACCGAATGCCTTGGCCGAGAGCGCGTTGATTGCCGTGAGCAGGACGAGGAATGCTCCGGCCCAAATCCATCCGGGGACGCCCGGGAACCAGAAGTCCATGATGATTCCCGCAGCCACCAGTTCCGCGGCCACTGTAATGGCCCAGTTGAACCAGTAGTTCCATCCAATGGCAAACCCGAACGACGGTGAAACGAAACGGGTTGCGTAGGTTTGGAACGATCCAGCCACGGGGATCTTGGCAGACATTTCCCCGAGGGATTGCATCAAGAGGAAGACCATCAGTCCGACCAAGGCATAGGCGACCAGCGCGCCACCGGGCCCGGCTTGCGAGATAGTGCCGCCGGAGGCCACGAAGAGGCCGGTGCCGATGGCCCCGCCGATCGCGATCATCTGGAGGTGGCGGCTACTCAGTCCGCGCTTCAGTTCATTGTCGGAGGCGGCAAGGGAGATACCGGGGTCGATCGTGTTGGGGGAAACTCGTTGCATTGACGTGTCATTCTTTGGTGGGTCGTAAATCCTGCTCATTGCTGGCTGCGCACACCGGCCAGCATCGGCGAAGGGAATGATGTGCTGAGCCGGATGGCGAATCCATGCGGATGAGCCATGAACAGCTGGCTCGGCAATGGTGTACCCGTGTGCCACACGGAACGGTGCTTTTGGTGCATGTCTGACTTCCTGGCTGGTGGTCCTGCTAGATCAAGACCAAGCCACAGTCTTGGATCTGGGCCCGGCGGTCCCAAACGTCCGGCCCAGATGCTTTGTGAGAGCACGACGGTGACGCGAGGACTCAGACCATTATGACGGGGCTTCGTCATAAAGCGGGAATCGGCACCCCTGCCGGAGATCTTCTCGATGAGTTGGACTCGGCTGTGCGCTCCGGCCGCGACTCCCGGGAAACAGGGGAAGCCGATGCTGAAACCAGTCAGGAATGCCGACGGCTCGAGAACAGTGCGAGCAGCAGCGGCACCACCGATGCGATCATCAGCACGTTGCCGAACACCGGGTCGGCCGATCGCACGGTCGCACCCGCGATGAGCAGGATCCCGAAGAGAAGGACCGCCATCAACCGCCGCACGGTTCGGTCAAGCCGAGCCAGTTGCCGTTCGAGGCGCGGGTTGGCTACCGAGAGCGAACCATCCTCGATGCGGGTGACAAGTCCGTCCAGGCGTTTTGGCAGGCGCAGGGCGGCTCCCGCGACATCGAACACCTCCCGGGCAAGATCCTGAACGAGGTTTCCTCGCTCCTCTCGCAGCAGCTGCGCCGCATAGGGTTCAATCGAGTCCCAGAGATTGAAACGCTCATCCAGCGAACTGCACACTCCGGAGGTCAGCGACATGGCCCGGATGATGAGCAGGAAGTTCTCTGGCAGCTGGAACGGCAGGGAACGGACCACGTCACTGAACTCCACGGCAAAATCACGGAACTCCCGTGGGTCCACATCACGCAGTTCGGCAAAACCCATTCCACCGAACCGGGCGAACAGGTGCGTCATCGCCCGCTCAAGCTCGGCAGTGTCCGCATTGGGGACGAGGACACCAACCTCGCTGATCGCCGCTACCAGCCCCTTGCCATCCCTCGAGGCTGCGGCTATCAGCAGTTTCCGCAGGCCACTACGCGTCCCCGGCCCCACCTCCCCCATCATGCCGAAGTCGATGAACGTCAGCTTCCACGGGACATCGGGCGAAGGGTCGGCAACCGGCGTGACAAAGATGTTTCCGGGGTGCGGATCGGCATGGAAGAAGCCGTTGGTGAACAACTGGTCGAACATGACGGACGCGAAAACGGGGGCAACCAGCGCCGGATCGATGCCCGCCGCCAACAGGGCCTTGGTGTCGGTGATCTTGATGGCCGTAACGTCTTCGAGGGTGAGTACACGACGTGTGCTCCGCTCCCAGACGACGCGGGGCACGGCTACCCGCTCGTCGCCAGCAAAATCGGAGGCAAAGCGCTCCGCGTTGGCTGCCTCATGCAGGTAGTCGATCTCCTCGAGGCTGGTCAGCGCGAACTCCTCGACCAGGGCGGGCATGTCGACACGATCGGATACCAGTCGCACATGACTGAGCCAGCGGCCCACCTTGCGCAACGCGGCCAGATCGACGTCGACAATCGCGCCGATGCCCGGGCGCTGGACCTTGAGCACCACGTCCTGGAGCCCGGTCTCCGAGGCATCGTCGGGAAGGAGCTGGGCACGATGGGCCTGGCCAAGGGATGCCGCGGCAACCGGAGCCTCCATGACCGAGGCAAACACCATCCTCAGCGGCGCACCGAGCTCGGCTTCGGCCAAGGCGCGAATCGCGGGGAACGGGACGGGCGGCACCTCGTCCTGCAGCCCCTCGAGTTCGGCGGTAAGCTCCGGAGGGAGGACATCGAGCCGGGAAGAGAGAAATTGTCCGACCTTGATCATCAAGCCACCCAGATCCAGGGCCAGCACCCGGAAGCGTTGTGCGAAACGCTTCATCCGTCTTGCCCTGGTGCGCTCGGCAATCCCGGCTAGCCCGATGCGGGGCAGGAACAGCTCGTACCACCAGGTCACCGCAAGATTCCACGCGGCGAAGCGCAGTATTCGACGGTATCGGGCGCGGGCATCCCCCGCGACGGCCAGCGAAACTGGCCGGTCCCGCCAAACGGACTCCGCCTGCGTCATTCCTGGGCGAGGATCGAGTACAGCTGACGGCGTGCCTCGTTGAGCACCTTCACGGCCTCCTGCACCTGCTCTGGCGAGCCTGTGCGGCCCACTTGGGTCGCAGCTTGCGCCAGTTCGACGCCTGCCTTGGGCAACGCAGCGAACCCGGTACCCGACCCAGGCCCCGCGTTTTGCCATGGAGTAGATGGATCGGCACCCGCCACCTCCTCACGACCCGCTTCGGTCAGGGAGTAGATTTTGCGGCCGTTGGACTCCTCGGCGCTGATGATCCCCTCGTCGGCAAGGAGCTGCAACGTGGGGTAGACCGAGCCGGCACTGGGCTTCCAGCTGCCCCCGCTGCGCTCCTCGATTTCGTGGATGATCTGGTATCCGTGCATCGGGCGTTCCGCGAGAAGCGCCAGCACTGCGGAGCGCACTTCTCCCCTGCCCGCACGCGTCCCGGAGCGCTTGTCGAACCGCGACCGCAGTTCCTCTACCGCCTGCCACATGCCGTCAATATTGGGGCTTCCAAAACCGCCCGCCGGATATGAACCATGCATCTTGCTCACCTCAATGGATCGCTAACGATATACAACGATAGTTAACGATATGCCTCGGAGCTCATAAAAAACAGGGGGGTCGAGACTCCGGGCAGGCGGGTGAAATAACCAAGCCCCGGGGGTTGCCATGGACCGCCGGAGGGCGGGCATGCACCTGCGGCCAGCCCCTCAGCAGACGCGCAGTTCCCAGAAGGCGACGGCGGAGGCGGCCGCGACGTTCAGCGAATCGACGCCGGGGCGCATCGGTATCAGCACCGCCTCGTCGGCCGCATCCAAGGCCGCGGCCGAGACGCCGTCACCCTCGGTGCCCAGCACCACGGCGAGCTTGTCGTGCCCGGCCGCAGCCAGCTCGGTGATGGTGGAGGCATCGTCGGTCAGTTCAAGCGCGGCAATGTGGAATCCGGCCTCCCTCAGCTCGGCAAGCCCGCCGGGCCAGGAAGCGAACCGGGCCCAGGGAACCTGGAAGACGGCGCCCATGCTGACCTTGACCGCGCGGCGGTAGAGCGGGTCGGCGGCGCGCGGGGTCAACAGCACGGCATCGATGCCCAGCGCGGCGGCTGAGCGGAAGATAGCGCCGAGGTTTACGTGGTCCACCATGTCCTCGAGCACGGCCACGCGGAGGGCACCGGCCAGCACGTGGGCCAGGGTGAGTGGTGTGGGGCGGTTCATGGCTGCCAGTGCACCGCGATGCACCGGATATCCGGCTACCGCATCCAGGACGCCCGGTGCGCCGACGAACGCGGGGACATCGGGATACTCGGCGAGGACATCGGCGAGGCCCTCGATCCATTTCTCGGCTAGGAAGAAGGAACGCGGGACGTGGCCGGCCCCAAGGGCCCGGCGCAGGACCTTGGAACCCTCGGCGATGTAGAGGCCCTGGGCCGGATCGGTGCGCTGGCGCAACGCGGCGTCCGAGAGCGCCACGTAGTCGGCGACCCGGGGATCGGCAGCGGTTTCGAGCTTGATCAGTGGCATGGGGATCAGAACAACTTGGCGAGCATGTTGGCCAGCGCGATTAGGCCCAGGACGACGATGACCAGTCGCAGCCAGCCCGGGGAGAGCTTGCGCCCGACCTTGGCTCCAATGAATCCACCGATGAGCGAGCCCACGGCGATCAGCAGCACGACCATCCAGTCGATCCGGTCGAACGCGAAGATCAGATAGGACGCAGCAGCCACCAGGTTCACCACGAGGGACAGGATCACCTTCACTGCATTGGACTGCTGCAGCGTCGAATGCAGGAAGATCCCAAACACCGCCATGAGCAGGATGCCCTGTGCTGCGGTGAAGTAGCCACCGTAGATGCCGATCAGGAAGACCAACACGTAGAGCACCGGAGGCAGCTTCATTGCATCGACATCGTCCGGATTGGTCACCAGGGTGGCACCCCTGCCCTTGGCCCAGGCCGAGAGCCGTGGTTGGAAGATCACCAGGAGCAGCGCCACCACTATCAATATCGGTGCCACGTAGCCAAAGACGGTGTCGGGCAGGTGCAGCAGCAGGTAGGCGCCCAGCAGGCCGCCCAGCAGCGAGACCGGTATCAACCGCAGCAGGGTCCAACTCATGGTGCGCGCCTCGCGGCGGTAGCCCCAAGCGCCGGAGAAGCCCCCGGCGACCAGGCCCATGGCGTTGGAGATGACCGCGTTGACCGGCGCGTACCCCAGTGCCACCAGCACCGGGAAGGTCACCAGCGAACCGGAGCCCACGATCGTGTTAATCGTGCCGGCCCAGAGTCCGGCAAAGAAGATGAGCGCTTCGCGCCAGAATTCGAGCAGATCCATTGTCGGGCGGGGAAACCTACGCCCGGGGGCCGGCGACGGCCGTATAGCGGCCGTTGGCCGAGGTGACGGACAACGGGGTGCCGAAGGCGGTGCTCAGGTTTTCCTCGGTCAGCGTTTCGGCGATCGGGCCGGCCGCGACCACGGCTCCCGCGCGCAGCAGAAGCGCGTGGGTGAAGCCCGGCGGAACCTCCTCGAGGTGGTGGGTGACCAAGACCATGGCCGGGGAATCCTCGTCTGCAGCGAGTTCGCTGAGCCGGTGCACCAGGTCCTCGCGACCGCCCAAGTCCAGTCCGGCACCGGGCTCGTCGAGCAGGAGGAGCTCGGGATCGGTCATCAGCGCACGGGCGATCTGCACTCGCTTGCGCTCACCCTCGGAGAGGGAGGCGAAAGGACGGTTGATCATGGTGGACATGCCCCACTCGTGCAGCAGCGCGAAGGCACGGCGCTCGTCCATCTGGTCGTACTTCTCGCGCCAGCGGCCGGTCATCCCGTAGGAGGCCGTCACCACGACGTTCAGTACCGTTTCGTTTTCGGGAATATGGCTGGCCAGTGCGGCGGAGGACAAGCCGATCCGGGGGCGCAGTTCGAAGACGTCGACCGCCCCCATGACCTCGCCGAGGATGCCGGCGACGCCGGAGGTCGGGTGCATCCGGGCTCCGGCGATCTGCAGCAGCGTCGTCTTGCCGGCGCCATTGGGGCCGAGCACGACCCACCGCTCTCCTTCTTTGACCTGCCAGTCGACTTCATTCAGCAGACGCTTGCGTCCGCGCACGACGTTTACGCCGGCCATTCCCAACACTTCATTCATGGGTAAAACACTAGGCCAGTAGGGGGCAAATCGACCAAACGAAGCGGCCTTTACAACCGATTTCACATCCGTGCCCGCGCATAGCGCGCCCCATCCGGCACCGCGGCACGCAGTGCGACGGCGTCACGGAGCCGTTGGCCGGGCGCAATGGGAGGGCACCGATTCGTTGGCGACGGGCCTACCACGGGAGAATGGCAATTATGCAAACTTCCGCTTTTATCGTGTTCTATTCCGGCTCGGCGACCTTGATCGAACCCCTCGGGCTGCGGGCCCTGCTCCAGGAGGCCGGCATCGGCATCGAAGAGGAACAGGCATTCTCCGGCGTCGGGCGCACCGGTGGCCGGTGGGCCGTCCGCGGTGCCGATGTCGCGCAGCTGCGTGGCCTGGTAGCCCAGAGGTCTGTTGAATTCGGTGCGCTGCGCCATGAATCGGGCCACCTGCTCGGAGGTTCGCTGGCCGTCGTCCCCGCGGCGCTGGTCTACGCCGAACGCAAGCTGCTGGTCATGGACGTGGATTCCACGCTGATCAAGCAGGAAGTCATCGAGCTGCTGGCAGCCCATGCCGGGCGCGGTGCCGAGGTTGCGGCGGTGACGGAGGCGGCCATGCGCGGGGAGCTGGACTTCGCCCAGTCGCTGCATGCACGGGTCAAGACCCTGGCCGGGCTCCCGGCGGGTGTGATCGACGAAGTCCGCTCCGCGATCGAACTCTCCGACGGCGCCCGCGAGCTGGTTGCCGCATTCAAGGCGGCCGGCCATTATGTCGGCGTGGTCTCCGGCGGTTTCCAGCAGGTGCTCGACCCGCTGGCGGCCGAGCTCGGACTGGATTTCGCCCTGGCCAACGACTTGGGCGTCGAGGACGGCGTTCTGACTGGCCTGGTGAACGGGCCAGTGGTGGACCGGGCCATGAAGGAAACGAAACTGCGCGAGTGGGCCGCCTCGCTGGACATCGACATCGAGCACACCATCGCCGCGGGCGATGGCGCCAACGACCTGGACATGGTGTGTGCGGCGGGCCTCGGTGTGGCGTTCAATGCCAAACCGGCACTGAAGGCCGCCGCGGGGGCCACAATCGAACTACCGCGGCTCGATATCATCGCCGACCTTGTCAGCATCGGATAACGATTGGCCAAATTGCAGGAAAAACACGGTCCCCGCCCATTTTGCGGGGGTACGATGCATGAGGCGCCCGATGAATGCGCCCGAACTACCGGTGCCGTTGTCCGCACCACTACTGGAAGTGACGCACAAGCTTGGAAACTGAAGTGAACGGCTCCCTCGAGTCCAAACGGGATCGTGGCGACCGCCACAAGGATCGTGGCACGAGCCGGGGCTGGCTGATTGCCGGCGCATCCGTCGTGCTTGCCTGCGGTATCTACGGAGCCGGGGCCTGGTACCTGGGATCCCAGATCCCCGGTGGAACCACTGTTCACGGTGTCAACGTCGGCGGACTGGGTAAGGATGCCGCCAAGCTGGTGCTTGAACAGAAGCTCACCCCGCTGGCGAGCAAGCCGATCACCGTGCAGGCCGGATCGAAGACCGCGGAACTGGATCCCCGGGCGGCGGGCTTGAGCCTGGATCTCGATGCCTCGCTCGAGGGGCTGACCGGTTTCAACCTGAACCCCTTCATCATGTACGAACGCGCCACCGGCCAGTTCAGCCCCGAACCGGTATTCGATGTGGACCGCGCCAAGCTGCAGGAAGCGCTGAAGGCCAAGGCCCCGAAGCTGCTGACGAAAGTCAAGGAGGGCGCACTTTCCTTCGACGGCACCACCGCCAAGCTCTCCAAGCCGGTCATCGGCGTAGCCGTCAACGTCGATGAATCCGTCGATACCGTGGCCAAGGGCTGGTTCGACGCCGCCGAGACGATATCGCTTCCCACGACCACCGAAGATCCAGCCGTCTCGGCCGACGCTTTCAATGCCGCGCTGAAGGACCAGGCCGAACCGTTGGTCGCCGGACCGGTCAAGGTCACAGACGGTACGGCAACGGCATCGCTGAGCCCCTCCCAGTTGGCTTCCGCGGCGTCGTTCAAGATCGACGGACCGAAGATCCAACTGGTCCTTGACCCGGAAAGAGTGGATGCAGCTCTGCTCGAAGCCAACCCGGACTTCAAGTCCTCGGCGAAGGATGCGAAGTTCGTCCTGACCGGCGGCAAGCCCGCCATCACCCCATCCGAAACCGGCAAGGCCGTGGACACCCAGGGCCTTGCCGAGAAGATCGTTGCCGCGTCGAACACCCAAGAACGCACGGTTAAGGTCGCACTGACTACTGTGGAGCCGGAACTGACCACGGAGAAGGCCAAGGCTCTGGGCGTGAAGGATGCGATAGTCACCTTCTCCACGCCGTACCCGGCATCCGATACGGTGCGCACCAAGAACCTGTTGGCCGGCACCTCCCGGCTAAACGGCCTCGTGGTCATGCCCGGCGAGACTTTCTCCCTGGAAAAGGCCTTCGGCCCGATCACCACCGCGAACGGCTACTTCGGATCGGGTGTCGTCGTCAACGGCTTCGCCACCGAGGCGGTCGGCGGCGGGCTCTCACAGGTCTCCACGCAGATGTTCAACGTCGGGCATCTTGCAGGATATGACGACATCACGCACAAACCGCACAGCCGCTGGTTCGACCGCTACCCCGCGGGCCGCGAGGCGACCCTCTGGGAGGGCCAGGTCGACATGAAGTGGAAGAACAACACCCCCTACGCCGTCATGATCGAGGCCTGGGTCGGCGGGGGCAAGGTCAACACCCGCCTGTGGAGCACCAAATACTGGGACGTCAAGACCTCGACGGGGGCGAAGTACAACTTCACCAAGCCGCGCACCGAGTACAACCCCGCGTCCAAATGCGTGCCCGAAAGCGGTGGCAAGCAAGGGTTCTCGATCAAGGTCACGCGGAACCGCAGCTCGGCGGACAAGACGCTGCCGACCGAGACGCTGAGCTGGACCTACCAGCCTTGGAACAAGGTGGTCTGCGGCAAGAAGCCGTAACGCCTATGGATCGCACCGCCGCCGCCGGCACCCTCCCCCACTGGAGGGCGCCGGCGGCGGCAGCGTTTAACCGCCCCGTCCTGCCCGTCGCCCCGGTTTCCACTACGCATGCACCCATTCGGGCCTGTCGTGGGTCAAGCCGCAGGCACCCCAGGCAATGATCCTTCCCAGCACGAGCCCGGGCTGGGTGGTCGCCAGTTCTGGGGTGGAAAGACCGAAGCGATCCAGGCTGGCCGGACGGTATCCGGCGACCAACACGTCCGCGCGGTCGGGCAGACCACGAAACACGGCTCGGTAGGGGCGTCTGCAAGGTCCAAGGAACAAGAGTGCTTATCCTGTCCGCTCACCATGTGCTGTCAGGGTCCGATCAGCGACGGGTCCGGTAATCACCCACTTCAGGGCAAGCACACGGATCCCCGACAACGACAATGGTCCGGCCCCAGGGAGCGGACGAGGCTCGGCCTCGGGAAACCGACGAATGCCGTTGAGTGGTTCGCTGGCAACCGCCAGCGCCTGGGGTTGGGCGCGCCGTTCGAGCACCGCTGCCACCGCACGGGGTTCGGCACCATAGCGAAGCCCCAGTAGCACCAACAGCCGCAACCGGTGATGGGGATAATTGGCGTGCGTGCGTACCCAACCGTCAGCCGCCCTTCATAACCTGGACAGCGCAGCAAACGCGTTGACAGCTTCGCCGTTCCAGCGGTACATCTTGTCGCTTGAAAAGGAGACGACGATGCGGTTCCGGGTCGATCAGCAGTACCGGCAGCGCCGTCGGGTCATATGCGCCCGATGAACCGGGACGTCGGCCGATGAGTGCGCCCTGCGCGGCCGCCACCCTGAGGCTTGCCGTAGCCAGCATTCCCGACGGCCACGGGCTCGGCAGATGGGCGGGCTGGCCATCGGCCATGACCCATGTCAAGAGGGCCGGATCCTCTCCAAGCGCCTCCCAGGCTCGGGCTGCCAGGTTTCTGCCTGTCTGCGTGATGCCGTCCATGGTTCAATGATCCGCACGTACATTGCTAACCGACAAGCGGATATTGATTCAATCAATACAGATTGGGTACGGGGTCCGATCAACGCTTCCGTCAACACGGCGGGGTTCCTCAATAGCGAGCAGGCGGCCAGCCGGCTCGGCATCAAGCCCGCGTCCCTTTATGTCTATGTCACCCGGGGCAGCTCCGCCGCGCACAGTTCCAGAAGGGCAAGTCGTGGTTCGATCCCCTGGATGTCGAAGAAGTTTCCACGGCCCGCACCAGCGGTGGGAGGCCGGTGAGACAGGGTCAACCGCTGATGGTCCTGGCCTCCACGACATCGCTCGAGGAAGCCATTGCATTCTTCTGGGACTCGGGTGATCCACCTGAAAAGGTTGCCGTTGAGCGCCGCCCTCGATGCCTTCGGCGGGCCATTCCACCGATCAGCAAGCATCGAGGCCCGCAGGTTGATTGAGGACGCCCTGGAGCGGCCGGTGGAGCAGGCAGTTTCGCTGCACCTGGCAAGGACCGGGACGTTGACGGCCTTCGGACATCCGATCTGTGAGGGGACGGATCCGCGCGTGGACATGCTGCTGAGCCTGCTGGAGCAGATGCCGGGTGCGGACGCCGACTCCACGGCGGTACGGCAGCTCACAGGCACCGTGGGGTAACGGCAGGGCAGGGACCGAATTTTGATCTGGCTCTTGGAGCCCCCACCCTCGTATCGGGAATGGAGCCGGAGGCCGGACCGGCGATCTTCGCCATCTGGCGCAAAGTCGGATGGCTCGCCCACGTCTGGGATCAGTGGGAGCACGAACCGCTACGGCTGCGCCGTAATCGCGGTTCACCGGGTGACCGGCCCCGAGAATGCGCAGTCGATAGCCCGGAAGCACGAAAGACCTCCACCGGGGCAGGTACCCACGGAGAAGGTCTTTCGGATTGTCCTACCGGTTGCCGTCACGGAGTTGCCCCTGGACACCGCAACCGCGGGGACTAGGAGGTGGCGCGGAGGAAGTCCTCGGCTCCACCGACGTATTCGGTGTGGCCGGTGGGAACATCGGCGCAGACCATCGCGGCAACTTCGGCGCCGAACTCCACCACGGAGTAGAGGCGTCCTGCTGCCTCCCGACGCGCGGCAATGGCGCCGGGCTCGACACGGTCAAGCAGCGTCGCGGTGATCGTGCCCTCGATCATGTCGCCGGAGACGACGACCAGGGAGATGCCTTTGGCCTCAAGTGCCGGAATGCGTTCGCGCAGTGCCACTTCACCGGCGCGCTTGGAGCGGGCCACCGGCTCGTAGGCATCCATGGTCGCTACCTGGTCGATGAAATGGGCCTGGTGGCTGGTCACGAAGACCACGCGGGAGCCGGCCGGCATCTTCTGTGCGGCAGCCTCGAGCATGTTCACCTGCGCGTCGCGGTTCAGGCGCAGAGCGTAGTCTTCGCCCAGACCGGTTTCCATGCCGCCTGAGGCGTTCAGGACCAGGATGTCGAGTGAACCGAAGTTCTCCAGTGCCGCATCGATCAGCGCGGCGGAGCCCTCGGCCGTGGTCAGGTCGGCACCGATTGCCACGGCGCGGCCACCGGCATCCACGATCCCCTGGACTACCTTGTTGGCACGTGGTGCCTTCTGGCGGTAGTTGATCACTACCCCGGCACCCTGCGCAGCAAGGACCTTTGCCACCTCGGCGCCAATACCCCGGGAGGACCCGGTGACGATCGCGGACTTACCCGTGAGATCGGTCATTAAAACTCCTTGTGCATCACAACGTGAAAATCATTGAACCCCTGCCGGAATGCCGGCAGTTGGCGTGTCCAAACAAAAAACTGGACGCTTGCTTCAATCCTGCCAGCAGGCTGGCACATCGACTCTTGTAGGAATCCTCCAAAAAGTCTAAGCCAGCGCGGCGCTTCACGCGCCCCGGCACCACATTGGATCAGGCGATGGCGGCGCGGACCATGTTGCTCAAGGCCTTGCCGTCAAAGCGACCGGCAACCTCCTCGGTGACCAGCTTCATGACCGAACCCATCTGGCGCATGCCCAGCTCCGCGCCATCGGCACGCAGCGTGGCCACGGCCCGAGCAACGATGGCCTTCGCCTCGTCCTCGGTCAATGCGGCGGGAAGGTAAGCCTCGATGATCTCTGCTTCGCGACTCTCTGTTGCGGCCCTGTCCTCCTGGCCGGCCTCGACGTAGGTGACGGCTGTTTCGCGGCGGCGGGCGGCTTCCTTCTGGAGCAGCGAGAGCACTGCGGCGTCATCGAGCTCTACGGGGACCTTGCCGCCCTTTTCACGGGTATTGATCTCACCGAGCAGGTTGCGCACGGTCATCAGCTCAACCTTGTTCCCGGCCTTCAGGTGGGAGGTCATGTCGGCGCGCAGGCGGCCCTTCAACGAATCCATGGTTTGCTCTTCTTCCGGTATGTGCCCGGCAGATACGCAGTGCGGCCGCACCCGTTCCCTGCCGGCAATTGATCACAGTTTATTGCCCCGGACCCGCTGACGGCGCCATCGCGGGAACCGGGCGTGGATTCACGCCCACGTTTCTAGGCATATTCCCATGCCGGTGCAGAACCAGCTCCCCCAGATCAACCCGACGTCTTTGCTTTCAGTAGAGGTGCGCTAGGCATTCGAGGTGTGCGGGTTGAAAAGTTAACTAACTCAAAAATTTACCTAGATTTATAATAATACAAGGATTATGCACAGGGAAACCTGGTCATGCCATCTCGGGGTCGGCCTACTCAAAATCCGGACGGACCCCTATGAAAGCAGGGGTTTGTCCGCTATCGATGTCCGACAAACGGCACCGTTGCTGCTATGGCAGAAAATCCGCGCAGGACCGCTCCCCCGGCCACCTCGCGCTCGGCGCAGGGTGGCCCCAACCGATTCCGGGCGCACAATACTACGGGGTGGGAAGTGCGGTTGAACCCGCTCCCCACCCCGCCGACATGTATATGGTTGCGTTAGTGGCCCATGCCCAATCCACCGTCAACGGGGATGACGGCACCGGAAATGTAACCGGCCTCGGGACCGGCGATCCAGCGCACTACCTTGGCAACTTCATCGGCCTCGGCGAAGCGCTTGGCCGGAATGGAATCCAGGTAGCCCTTCTGCGTCGCCTCGGGCAGCGCGGCGGTCATCTCGGTGTTGATGAAGCCCGGAGCCACGACGTTGGCGGTGATTCCACGGGAACCAAGCTCGCGGGTCAGCGATCGGGCCATACCGACCAGGCCGGCCTTCGAAGCGGCATAGTTGATCTGGCCCGGGGATCCATAGAGTCCCACGACGGAGGAGATCAGCACAATGCGACCGCGACGCAGCTTGATCATGCCCTTGGACGCGCGCTTGATCACACGGAAGGCACCGGTGAGATTGGTGTCGATAACGGAGGTGAAGTCCTCTTCGCTCATGCGCATCAGCAGCGTGTCGCGGGTGACGCCGGCGTTGGCGACAAGCACCTCGACGGGGCCGTGGGCCGCCTCGACCTCGGTGAAGGCCGCATCGATGGACGCGGCGTCGGTCACGTCGGCCTTCACGCCGAGCAGGCCCTCGGGCACCTCGCCCGAACGGTAGGTGATGGCCACATTATCGCCCTGTTCGGCGAAGGCACGGGCAATGGCCAGGCCGATGCCGCGGTTTCCACCGGTGACGAGGATGCTGCGGGGAGTGTAGGTAGGGATTTCGGACATGATTCCTCCAGGTACGAATAGCTCGGGGTTTTGCTTGCCATCGTATCGGTCAACTGGCCAACTACATGATTTACCCCGGTCCCTGCGCCCCGATTCGTGCCGAGGGTAGGTCGGTGAGAGAATGGAACGAAACACAGCCCTCAGCCAAAGAATCAGCCAGGTCATGCAGCAGCCCCACGGGCCAAAAGTCCACCGCATTACGGACGCAGACGAGTCGCGTTCCGCAGACATGCACTCGCGCATGGTCAAGTACACGATCTCGATGTCGGTGCGCTTGGCCTGCTTCATCGCCGCGTTCATCTTTGACGGGTGGCTGCGCTGGGCACTTTTTGCCGGCGCAGCCGTCCTGCCCTACATCGCCGTGGTCTTGGCGAATGGTGGAGCGGATCATTCGAAGCGCGGCGAGGCATCCTGGATGAATGACGGGGGTCCCCGCAACTCGCTGGGCCCGGCCGGCAGCTCCACTGCTGCCGATCCCGCGAACCCGGACACGCCCGATGGTTCCGGGGCGTCCGCAGGCCCGGCCGAGGACTCGCCCCTGCGCGAGGAAGACGACCCCGTTGAGGGCATCGTCCTGGAGGGGCTGCTGCTGGAGGACCTGGAAGAGAATCCGCATAAGCCGCACCGCGGCCAGCAGCACGGGCCCCACGGCCCCGCTGCCGCCGACGGGGGCGCAGCATGAGTCTGTTCGATCAGCTGGCCGGCATCGAGGGCCCGGAAACGCCACTCTGTTCGCGTAAGGGCTGCCGCATGCAAGCGACGTGGCGCCTCGAATGGAACAACCCGCGCATCCACTCCCCCGAGCGGCGAAAGACCTGGTTGGGCTGCGACGAGCATGCCCCGTGGTTGGAAAACTATTTGACCGAACGTGGCCTGTTCAAGGAACGGCTGCCATTGGAACCCATCGGCGCCCCTGGCGCCACCGAGGAGAACTAGCACCCGTGTATCGTTTCTTGGCCAGTACCCGCTGGCTCGGCTGGCTCCTGATCGCCTGCGTTTTCGCCGCCGGGTGCGTCTTCCTCGGCCGCTGGCAGATGGACCGCCTTGCCGGGGTGAAGGAGGAAATCCGCCACGTCCAAGTCAACTACGACGCGGCTCCCCTTACCTATGCGCAGGCCGCACCACTCTTGGACCACCTGCCCGAGGACGGCAAGTGGACCCAGGTCGCCCTGACCGGCAAATACGCCATCGATGACACGGTCATCGTGCGCAACCGTCCGCGCTCGGGCAACCCCG
Organism: Paeniglutamicibacter cryotolerans; assembly: GCF_014190875.1. NCBI lineage: Bacteria > Bacillati > Actinomycetota > Actinomycetes > Micrococcales > Micrococcaceae > Paeniglutamicibacter > Paeniglutamicibacter cryotolerans. The sequence goes on from NZ_JACHVS010000002.1 coordinate 859,211, forward strand.
GCTACGAGGTCCTGGTTCCGTTCCATGTGAAGGACGGAGGGACGGTCATCGTCAACCGCGGCTGGTTGCCGATCGGCAACGAACACGCAGGTAATCCGGATGTGGTGCCAGCTCCCCAGTCGGGAACCGTGCAGATCGTGGTGCGGCTGAAGTCCGGCGAACCCAAGGTGAGTCGCGGAGCGCCTGCCGGCCAGCTGGCCTCCATCGAGCTGCCCGCTATGGCGCAGCTGCTCGACTACCCCATTCATCTGGGCGCCTACGGCCTAATGGCCACCGAATCCCCCGCGGCGGCCACGGCACCGGATCAGATTGAGAAGCCAGAAGCGGACGAGGGCTCCCATCTCTCCTACGCCTTCCAGTGGTTCACCTTCGGCCTGCTTGCCTTCTTCGGGCTCGGCTATGCGGCCAAGCAGCAGGCACGGCTCAACCGCGAAGACAAGGAAGTCGAGGAGGCCGCCGTCGCCAGCGGCATCGAGGTCGACCATTCGGCCTACCGCGCCCCGCGTCAGCGCAAGACCCGCCGTCGCGACGGCTCACTGACCGATGAGGCACTGGAGGACGCATATCTCGATGCCGTCGAGGACAAGGGCCGCCCCGGAAGCTGATTCACCTGCGCTTCCCTGCCCCACCGGGTACTCCCCCTGGCCCTTCGCGCCAACCACCACGCCGTATTCATGGGCCGCCCCGGCCAAGAGCTCTCAGCCAGGGCCCGTTTCCGGATGGCTCACATCCAGGGACTTCATCATTACTTTGTCCTGTTCCACGTAATTTCGGTTCGCGGCATGAAAATGAGGTATCCGGCCAGGTCCTGCCGGCGCACCGATACGTCAGTTCCTGAAGATCCTCAGTTACAGTTCAACACGTGGTCTCGGGCCGTGGCGTATCGTTCAAAATACGCGCAGTGGTGTTTCTGGCCCAGCTTGCCCATTAAGAAGCGTGCCAAAACCCGATCGGTCGGACCCGAACCCAAGAGAGCTACACGGTTTCGCGCGACGCCATGGCTGAAGCGTTCCGCGACTCCGCCCGCCACTCCATCTAGTCCGGAAACATCAACGAACACGGGGGCATCCGCCTCGTGGTTCCGGGCGAAGTACTGCTGCTGCATCTCCACGAACATGGCCACGTTCAGCGTGGTGCCCGGGAAGAAACCGATTTCCAGCACGCGATCCTCCGTGAACCGCATCCAAGAGGAAGGCCCTGTCCAGCCCCACCGCGGGGAAGAATCGGTGCCGAGCTCACAGCTGTTTCTCACGTGGATCAGTCCGGCCTCGGGGCCGGGGTCTTGGTACCGCTGCTGCACAGCACTGGTGGGCTTCGATACGTCTACCTCGAGCGTCCTCACCTTGTACGTACCGACCCAGCCGCCGCGCGGCCCGGCAGCGCTAGGTGGACCAAGCGTTGATTTCGGGGTTCACCAGGTACCCGGGAGCGGCATTGGCCGTGGGTCGTGGGACATGCCGTCCTCCCCTCGCGCCAGGGCTCAGATCGCGGGTGGAAGCCTTGAACCCGAGCGGCGTCGGGGAAACGGCGTGCGCCCTGTCCTCCGTTGAGGTACCTCAACACGGAAGATGACAGGTAGCCGGGCACCTTCTGGTATCTGGCGGTCTCGAACCAGTCCTTGGGTCCGGCTTCCGGCTGGTGGATCAGCCGACGTAAAATCGTCGCAATGACAAAGGAAACCCGAGTCAGGATCGCTTCCACCCTGTTGATGCTGACGGCGACCATCCTTCGACGGTAACGCACCGGGTAGAGGACCGAGCACGGTCCTGCCATCCTTGCCATACCCGCCGGATAATGACAAATTCCTGGTGCCGCCGGGCAGCCGTTGCCAGCCGTATGCCGTCCAACGCGACCCGGCACGTCATGGTCCCGCTTAAGCTCTGCCTCGTCTGTCAAAAATATCTCCCCCATAAGAAATTTTCTTCAACGGCATCTGACCCCAAGTCAGATGCCATCACTCGTCCTCTTAGCCTATCCCATGGCCTTATGCCTTTTGAGCTGGGTTGATAAGGATTGTTGATATGTCACACTCTGTGACTCATCAATGTGCTCCGTGCCCTGCGCAAACCGATAGTTCCCTGTTTGCCCACGTTCACGACACCAGCAAAATGACGCCCCTGCTCCTCACCGAACCTCGGTAATCTTTGTATGTGCCTGGCCACAGGGCGAGCCCTCTGCCCCGGAATCGGCAGCGTCCCGGAAACGAGAGGTGCGGGTCGGTCCTTGTTGACCCCAACGCGATCCAACTGACATCCTCAAGGACATGCGTCCCAACCTGATCGTCATCGCGAGTATCGTTTTCGTTCTTGCCGTAAACATCGCATTGGACAAATACACAGATATTCCCATGCTGATTCGCTGGACTCTATCGGCTGGCCTTGGGCTGGTCGTCACCCTCGCACTGACTAAGTTTTCCGAGCGCCGACAAAAACTCAATACCAACAATGCATTGGACCGCCCGTAGATCGTCCACAGATCAAACTTCAAATCCCAGTCTTCTCGTCAGCAACGCCAGACGCCGTGCAATGGTGCATCCCGGACTTTTGGCCTTACCAATTGGGGAACGATCTACGGGCGGCCCGACGTTTCGAGAGGGGCGTGTCGGGGCGGTATCGGTACGGGCGCAAACAACTTGTCGACAAGGATGAGTAAATGCAATCAACGAACGATGACGCCGCCGCGGCCTACACGGCGCATCGAGGCTTTCTCATCGGCGCGTGTCTCGGAGGTATTCACGCGGGTTTCAGCCTCTACTGGGCCGCGGGCGGTACCTGGCTCGTCTGGACGCTGGGAAGCAGCCTGCTGGAAACCTTTCGTGGGAAAGAGTGGCTTCTCATTCTGGTCGCCATCGTTAAGCTCGTCGCTGCCCTGGCACCAGTCCTGCTGGCCCGTCGAGGGTGGCCAGCCGATCCGCTTACTCGCGGGATATCCTGGCTGGGTGCACTAGTCCTAGTCCTCTGGGGCGGATTGAACACAATCGTCGGCAACCTTGTACTCGCCGGGCTGATCGGCGATCCTTCCGGCTACGACCTCCCGGGCATGATCGGCCACGCCTACCTGTGGGACCCGATTTTTCTCGCGTGGGGAATCGCTTTGGCGTTCGGCCTACGGGCAACCCGGAAACGAAGCACAACTAGCCTGAGGTAGGGTAGCGATCCGGCCTGAAATCATTGCATTCACAGCCCATTTTCCTAGATGTACAGTTCGGCTACGTATTGAAGATTAAGACATTCTTATGGATTCTTGCCCATCCTCCGAATTCATGTATCCGGGTGTCGGCCGCTGTGCTCGCTTCGCCTTTTGCGGGCTGGCGGAGAATGATATTTGCACTTTTCATACGCTGAAAGGTGCCAACCGAATGCAGAGGAGGAAGAACGTATGACGAGCAGCGGCGAATTAACCTGCGCTCTAGATTGACCTTGAGCTACGGCGGGTTTTCCTGTGTCTCTGGCAACTGGTGACTTTTTAGGGTTGGTTCGCTTGGATTTCAATTCGTCGCAAGAGGAACCTCAGCGGGACATGAGTGGCGCAATTTCCGGGTCAGTCCGAAGGGCAAACGTGGACTGACCGGGGCACTTCTTTAGCGACCCCGCTAGGGAAATCCGGTGCTACGTCAAACGCTCCCTGACCCGATGCGTGTAAAGGATACCGAATGCCGCGGTTCAGGTGCAAAAGCCGCACGAAGCCGCTCGACAAGCGGAGAATCAGGAGTCGTGCCTGCTACCTCACTCATGACACCGGTGGCCGGTCTGATAACCCTGGCTAGTGGGACGATGGTTCATGGTTCCGCGTCTAGTGGCGGAATCTCCTGTCGTGAGCTTCCGGGCCGACCCCTCCGGCCCCGTTCACGCCCCCCATGCCGAAGGGGCCCCGGTACCGCGCGTGATGCGCGGCACCGGAGCCCCTTCGTCTGGTGGTTGCGGGGTGCTGGTTATTAGGCCAGCGTGACCAGTTCCAGGTAGTCGTCGTTCCAGAGGTCCTCGTCGCCATCGGGCAGCAGCACGACACGGTCCGGGTTCAGCGCCGACACGGCGCCTTCGTCGTGGGACACCATGACCACGGCACCGGGGAAGTTGGACAACGCGGAAAGGATCTCGGCACGCGAGGCCGGGTCCAGGTTGTTGGTGGGCTCATCGAGCAGCAGCACGTTGGCGCTGGAGGCCACGATGGTTGCCAGGGCCAGACGCGTCTTCTCGCCGCCGGAGAGCACGCCCGCCGGCTTGTTCACGTCGTCGCCATTGAACATGAACGAACCGAGGATGCCGCGCACCTCGGCATCGCCCATGCGGCTCGGAGCGGCCGAACGCATGTTTTCCAGCACCGAACGCTCCACGTCCAGGGTGTCGTGCTCCTGGGCGAAGTAGCCGATCTTCAAGCCATGGCCCGGGATCAGTTCCCCGGTGTCAGGTTCGGACACTCCGGCGAGCATCCGCAGCAGCGTGGTCTTACCGGCACCGTTCAGGCCCAGGATGACCACCTTGGATCCGCGGTCGATCGCCAACGACACGTCGGTGAAGATCTCGAGCGAGCCGTAGGACTTGGACAGGCCCTCGGCCATGAGCGGGGTCTTGCCACACGGTGCCGGGTCCGGGAAGCGCAGCGCCGCGACGCGGTCGGCGACGCGGACGTCGTCCAGCCCGCCCATGAGGCGGTCCACGCGCTTGAGCATCGACTGGGCGGCGGATGCGCCGGAGGCACGGGCCTTCATCTTGTTGGCCTGGGCCAGCAGGGTCGTTGCCTTCTTCTCCGTATTGGCGCGTTCGCGCTTACGTGCGCGCTCATCGGTTTCACGCTGCTGCAGGTAGCGCTTCCAGCCCAGGTTATAGACGTCCATGGTGGCGCGGTTGGCATCGAGGTGGATGACCTTGTTGACCGTGGCCTCGAGCAGCGAGGTATCGTGCGAGATCACCAGCAGACCACCTTGATGGTTGGCGAGGAAGCCGCGCAGCCAGGTGATCGAGTCGGCATCGAGGTGGTTGGTGGGCTCATCGAGTAGCAGCGTTTCGGCATCCGCATACAGGATGCGGGCCAGCTCCACGCGGCGGCGCTGGCCGCCGGAGAGGGTGGACAGCGGCTGGTTGAGCAGGCGCTCAGGCAGCGAGAGGTTGTTCGAGATCGCGGCGGCCTCGGACTCGGCAGCGTAACCGCCACCGGCGATGAACTCGGCCTCGATGCGGTCGTACTGGCGCATGGCCTTGGCGGCGACCGCCGGATCCTCGGAGGCCATGTCCTCGTGGCACTTCTTGAGCTTGCCGACGACGATGTCCAGGCCGCGAGCGGAGAGGATGCGGTCTCGGGCCAGCTGCTCCATGTTCGGGGTGCGCGGATCCTGGGGCAGGTAGCCGATGGTTCCGCTGGTGGTGACGGTGCCGCCGGCGGGCAGCGATTCTCCCGCCAGCACGCGGGTCATCGTGGTCTTGCCGGCGCCGTTACGGCCGACGAGGCCGATCTTGTCGCCCTTGTCGATCCTGAAGCTCACGCCCTCCATGAGTAGGCGTGCTCCGGCGCGGAGCTCCAAATCGGCAATGGAAATCACGGTGACCCTTTCGAAGGAAATGTTGGTGGTTGCACATAGGCAACCTATCCAGTCTACCGGGGCCCGGCACCAACGCAGGCGTGTGATCCGTCACTTGGCCGCGCGATAGCCCTCCATCTGGCGCAGGCGACGGCGCAGGGAATCGGCGCGCTGCCTGTCCCCTCCCGCCGTGAGTTCGATGTGCCGCGTGCCGAAGTGCCAAAGCAACACGTCATCGAGCAGGCGGTCTGGACCCGGCGAATAGCGGTGGTCCAGTGCCGCGCGGACGCTGGTGATGACATCGGACTGAAGCAGCCTGGCGAATTCCAGCGTCGTGACCACCGAATGGGCGGCCAGCAGTTCGCCGGCCCAGCCCCAATCGTCGTCGGACTTGCGGTCAACGTGCGGCAGCAGGGTCTGCCAGATCTGCCGGATCCGATCCGGATCCAATGCCACCGCCCCCTCGCCCTCGGCATCCCAGTAACCGCTGACCGTCTGGAACCGTTCGTGGATCTGGGAGAACTGGTCCTCCACGGCCTCGAGCATCGCAGCGGTGGCGGTGAACTGGCGGTCGGTGTGCGGGCTCCAGGCCCGCGGTTCGGTGTTTTTGAAGCGGATGTCGTGTTCGATTTCACTCCAGGCATGGGAGAGTACGGTGCGGATCTGCACCTCGAACACGAAATTGCCGTTGACCGGAACGGCACCGCCCAGGGATGCTTGGAAGTCCCTGGCCCGGTCATCGCCGCGAGTGCGCAGGATCAGGTGTCGGCTGGAGTAGCCGTAGGTTCCGGATTCGACCGAGCCGATGTCCTTCTCCCGGTCCGAACGGCAATCGAAGTCGGAGCGGCGCCGCTTGATCAGGTTGGCAGCATCGCGGATCTCGTGTGGCAGCTTCACGATCACCCTGACCCCCACCAGGTCATGGATCTCACGTAGCGGTGCCGGGAATTCAAGCTGCGGCACCGACTCCCCATCAGCCGGCACCAGCATCCTCGAGGCCTTCTCCCGAAAGGACTCGACCGTTTTGGCCCGGGCCGTGACGAACAGCGGATGCACGTCCGAGCCATCGAACAGGTCTCCGATCCTGCTGCGCATGGACTCGCTCAGGGCGTCGAGCACGGGGCGCACCCGGGCGTACATTTCGGTGCTTGCCACCACATCGGGGCGCAATCGTTCGTCAAGTGTTTCCCACAGGGTTCCCACTAATTATCCTCCGGCGGTGAATCTGGTCACGGAGAACTCACGATACCAAGTCAAACCGTCAATCCGGTGTGGACCCGGCCACTAGGCGCGACCGGTCACCTTTTCGCCGTCCAGCGCCTGCATGGCCTCGTCGTACAACGGAGCCGTTTCGTTGGTGCCGCCAGCGGTCGACACCTTGGCTGCCGGAAGCGTTCCGGTGGCCTTGGCCTTGACAGGCGCGGCGCTCACTACTGCTGCCACCTGCTGTTTGGTTGCCGCGTGCTTCGCTGCTACGGCCTGCTCCGCCCGCAGCCGGGACAGTTCCTCGGTGTGCTCGACCCGAGCCGCATCGGCGGCGGCCTGGGCATCGTCCATGGCGGCGGCCCAACCGTCATCGTAGGCAACGCCGTACTTCTCCCCGGCGACTGCTTCCTCGTCGTGGTCGCGGATGGCGCGCAGCTCGGCCGCCTCGGCCCGCTTTTGGTACATGTGCACCGTGAGGTGGGTGATGGCGAGCAGCACGACCGGAGGCATCGCGGCAACCAGCGCCGAAACGAGCGGCGGGATATCGGAGGCCATCTTGTCCACCGAGAGAATGGCATGCACGGAGTTGGCTGCCGTCGAGACGATGGCGCCGAAGAAGAGCAGCGCCCAGGGATAGATCATCGCGCGTCGGCTGTGCCCGTTCAGGGCGACGATGGCCACCGTCGCAGCGACGATCATGCCGTCGACGATGATCGGCCAGATCCAGGCGAGGTTGGCCTCAATGCCCGAACGCTGGGCCAGGTCGGTCAGTGCGGCGAAGGACAGCACGAAGGCGCCGATGGCGATCAGGACGGTGGCTGCCACGGCCGTGCCGAGCACTGTCTTGTGCGGTTCGTTCGGAAGTTTTTCGAGCATCTTGGGGGCTGCCTCAATGGTGGGGAAAAAGCGGGCAAAGCGGTGCCCTGTTTCGGTACCGCAGGGGGTCCGGCGCAGGTGCGCACCTAGAGGATTCTACGCGTTGCTCCGGATCCGATTCATCCTGGCCGGTCCGGCAGGGACCCTCAAGTCGGCCATCGAGAGACCGCTCAGGCGGATCGAAACTCCCAAGGCACGCGGGTCCAGGAGCACCGAAATGACGGCCGCGACCAGTAGCAACAGCCCGATGCCGGCACCCGCACCGCCGAGGCCTGTTCCGGGCATGAGGACCGAGAGGTTCCAGGCCATGGAGAAGCCGCCGGCACCGAGCAAAGCACGCAGCAAGGTCCGGCCGGAGCCCGCCGAGGCCCCGTCGCCGGAGACGGCGCCGATCCAGACACAGCGCTGGCCCCACGAGGCCCGGGTCCGTCCCAGTCCGGGGGCGAAGACCACAGCCGCAGCCGGGGCGAGCAGATAGGCCCAGAACAGCAAGGGATGACCGGCAACGCCGAAGCCCAGGGCCTCGCCCGCCATCTGGATACCGGCAACCAGCAGCCAGACCAGCTGCAGGAAAGCGACATCGAACACCATGCCCAGCAAGCGGCGCGGCCGGGTCAGTGGACGCGGACCGAGCTCCTCGGCGTTCCGGGCCGGACCGCCCAGCCAGGCGAACACGGGCAGATAGGCCAGCACGGCCCCGATGAGGGCTCCGATGAAGTTCGCCATCAGGTCATCGACGTCGGCGAACCGATAGGCGCAACCGAACAGGCCCCACACCCCGGTGTATTGGGTCATCTCAATGGCCACGGTGGCCAGGGCCCCCAGCGCCAGGGCCCCGAGAAAGCCGGACTTGAGCCAGCGGACCGCAAAGAGCCCCAGTGGGATGAACAGCAACACGTTCAGTGCCACCTGCACGAATGCCGGGTCCCGCAGGATCGCGCCCATGGGGCCGGAAAGATCTGCCTGGATCTCGTGCAGGAAGTTGAGCGGTTCCTTCTGGAAACCACGATGCCCCTGCGTGGCACAGAAATCGCCGCGGCTGGCCGGCAGCGGGAGCATTGTGTAAGCACCGAGCGCGAAGAGGTAGACCACCACGCCCGTGGTTCCGATGGAGCGGCCCCAGGAGAGGCGCCCGTACCTGCGGTATTGCAGGGCGAGCAGGTAGATCCCGGTAACGAGCAAAAAGAGGCATCCGAACAGGATGGCGATCCAGCCGGGCCAGAGGCGTTCATTCATTGGTCAAAGCTATCGTTTGGACTATGGATCGGGGGGCCGATGTGCCGATCATCACCACGGGCAAATGAACCCCGAATGAACTTTTTGCCACGGATCCACGCTAAGCTGGAGATGGACGTTCGGGCCCCTTCGGCCTCTCGCGACACCGGTCCATATCTGATCGGCGATACCCCCACACTTTCACGCAATGTTTTCACGGGCCGGTTCATCGTGCCTGTGCACTTTTTGATGCACGATCAGGAGAAACACACCTTCATGACAGCTCTCGCACCGGATCAGGCCACCCCCTCACTTTGGGATCGTCGCTACGAGGAGCACATTGCTCCCGTTAACCGCTTGGTCGATGAGACCGGTGCCCTCCGTCCGCAGAGCAGCATTTCCTACGTGGACCCCGTCCACAACGTCGATGAGGCACGCATCATCTGCCTGTTTTCCAACATCGGCACCGCCAACGACACCGGCTTCATCGACGCCGGCTCCGAGGAAGCTGCCACCCGCATGCTGGGCATGCAGTGGCAGCTTGGCCTGCGCCCCGAGTACCTGATGCCGTGGAACGTCCACCCGTGGCACACCCCGGGCGAGGCGAACGGCAAGTTCGAACCGGGGCAGATCACCTCCGGCCTGAAGCCGCTGCTGCGCTTGCTCAAGGTCGTCCCGCGCGCTTCGGTTCTCATTGCCCATGGCACCGAGGCCCACCGCCTGTCCGAGCAGCTGCTCAAGACGCAGAACCCGTTGCTGTGGCGCCGCGGCTTCAAGACCTACAAGGTCAAGTCGCTGGACGGCCGCGCATTTGCCGGCTCCCCGGAACGCCAGCAGAACCACCTCGAGGAAATCTACGCCGCGTACTCGGATTCCATGGCCCGCACCGGCCTGGCCGCCGTGAAGTAGCACCGGGCTTTCCGCTTAGGCTTTTCCCATGCAAGAACAGAATCCCGCACCCGGCATGACCCGCGCCCACAAGATCCATCTGGCGCTGATCATGCTCGGTGCGGGATTGCTGTATCTTGCCCATTCGCTGTTGCGCTTCAGGAACTTCGAGGCCAAGGGCTACGACCTGGGCATCTTCGACCAGGCAGTGCGGCAGTATGCGCTGTTCAAGGCCCCCATCGTCCCCATCAAGGGCGTTGACTTCAATCTGCTTGGCGATCATTTCCACCCGATCCTGGCCACGCTGGCACCGCTGTACTGGATCTGGCCGGATCCGCGCATGCTCAACGTGGCTTTGATCCTTTTGCTGCTGGCGACGGTGATTCCGGTCTACTTGTTCGCCCGCAAGCACCTGGGCCACGTTGCGGGGCTGCTTTTTTCCGCGGCACTGCTGCTCTGGTGGCCGTTTCAGGCGATAGTGAACTGGGACTTTCACGAGATCGCCTTCGGCGTCCCGCTCGTTGCCTGGATCATCTGGGCGATGGATGCGCGGCGCTACCGGCTCGCCTTCTGGCTCTCGCCGGTGCTGCTGCTGATCCGCGAGGACCTGGGCATCACCATCGTGGCCATCGGCATCGTCTTCGCCTTCCACCGACAGTGGCTGCGCGCCGGACTGCTGATGCTGATCGGCATCACCGGCTATCTGGTGGTCACCTCCGTGCTGATACCGATGTTCTCCCCCGAGGGCACGTTCAGCTACTGGCAGTTCACGGCGCTGGGCCCCACGGCCGGGGCGGCCATCGCCTTCCTGGTGTCACACCCGCTGAAATCCTTCGCCATCCTGTTCAACCACGAACTGAAGTGGCTGTTGTGGATCATCAGCTTCGTGCCGCTGGCCCTGCTGCCGTTCTTCTCCCCCTACGTCATCATCGGCGCACCGATCCTGCTCTCGCGGCTGTTCAATGACCGATTGAACACCTGGGGCCCCGTCTACCAATACGACGCGATCCTGGCCCCGATTTTCTTCATGGCCGCGATCCAGGTGCTGGCGAAGATCATCCGCCGCACCGGCTGGAACAAACTGCGGGTCGGCTTCCCTGCCTACCTGCTGACCCTCGCGCTGATCTGCACGTTCTTCGTGCAGTCGGTCTTCCCACTGGGACGCACGCTCACCGGCACCAACTGGACGATGGGCGAATATGCCCAGGCCCAGGCGCGCGCCATCGCCATGATCCCGGATAACGTCTGTGTGGAGGCCGCCGACAATTCGGTCCCGCATCTGGTATCGCGCACCTATGTGGGACTGCACGGCGACATCGGCAACGACCTCTCCTCCTGGATGATCATCGATTTCAATGCCAGCGAGCTCGGCGGCTGGGATCCACTGACCCCGCCACAGGCTTACGCCCGGGCCATGAAGCTGGGCTTCACGGTGGTGTCGGCCGATGACCACGGCATCTGGGTGCTGCATCGGGACATCCCGAACAGTCCCGTTTGTTCAAGCTACCTTTCCCGCTGAGCGGGTTCGACCGACCGGCAGCGGGCCCGGATCGCAGCGTGCTGAGCATCTGCTCGGGCAGATCACCCCTGCGCACCGCCTACCCGGGATCGCCGTTCGCCCCCGGACGCTTCCGACACCGGCGCCTTCCAGCGCGGCAGTGGGCCCACTCCCCTGCCGTGCCGAGGCCCGGGCACTGAAAACGGGCTGTCTGCCCAGCCACCGCCACGCAGGGAACGGTCACCGCCATTGGCGGGGCTGCCTCGGCATGCCCCCAGACCCGCTCCCCCAGGGTCCCGGCCATGTCGTGAAGCCAGAATACGTTCGGCTCCCGGCCTGCCTTCGACACCGTCCGCCGGGTCGCTGAGCATCCGTCAATGGTGCGGCAAGGGGCCTTAAACGAAACAGCCTTAAACGAAACGGCCCCGGCATCCCGGACGCGGAGTCCTGGAATGCCCGGGCCGGGCGGGCTTCGGATCTAGACGACGGCCTTGCGCCCCCACACGATCTTGTCCGGCGCGTCCTCGATGGGTCCGCCCATGGGGTCGTCCCCGCCGTCGAAGCGGACCAGGTCGCGGTCCGGGTTCCTGATGTCGCCGATGATCTTCACGCAGATGTAGATTACCGCGGCCATGTGCAGCGCAATGCCGGACCCGTACATGATCTCGATCCAGGCGGTGTTCCCACCGACGGCCCCACCGCTGACGATCCGGGCGCTCATCAGCCAGACTGACGCCCAGTGATAGACCTCGATTCCCTGCCAGATCAGGAACTCCCGCCAGCGCGGTCGGCAGAGCACGTAGAGCGGGATCAGCCACATCACGAACTGCGGTGAATAGACCTTGTTCAGCAGGATGAACGCCGCGATGATCAGGAACGCGAGCTGGGCCATGCGCGGGCGGCGGACCGCACTCATGCCCAGCCAGGCGACGCCCACGCAGGCCACGGCGAAGAGCACGTTGGAAACCATCGAGAAGCCCTTGCCGTCCAGCCCGGTCCAGGTAAAGGCGAGCCACATCGAGGAGAAGCTGATCTCGCGCTCGGAGGAGAAAGTGTAGAAGCGGCTCCATTCGTCGAATGCGGTCAGCATGAACGGGACGTTGACCGCCAGCCAGGCCACGGCACCGGAGGCCAGCGAAACCCAGAAGTGGCGCATCTTGCCGGTCCTGAAGCAGAGCACCAGGATCGCGCCGAAGATGAACAGCGGGTAGAGCTTGGCCGCCGCACCCAGGCCCAGCAGGACGCCGGCGAGCACGATCCGCTTGCGCGAGAAGGCGAACATGCCCAGCGTGGCGAACAGCACCGCCCACAAGTCCCAGTTCAACTGGCTGGTGAGGATGATGCCCGGAGCCAGCGCCACCATCAAGGCATCCCTGCTGCGGTTGCGCGCCGCATAGGCGATGGCCACCACGATCACGGCCCAGCACAGGAAGGAACCGGCCGAGTTCACGTCGAAGTAGGCCAGTTGGCGTTCGGGGCTGAAGCCCAGGCCCGGGACCAGGAACGCGCTCACGCCCGCGATGACAGCCAGCAGGGCAGGGTATTCCAGTGCCTGTTCCGCCGGCAGCCCGGTGTAGAACGGAAACAGCTTCTCGGCCATGCCGCGGGTGCCGAAGAGCTGGGAAAAGTCCGAATAACACATGTGCAGGTGGGTTGCCGTGGCATCGTCCCACCCGTGGACGCGGCACCACTGCTTGGAAAGCACGGCCAGCACGGCGCCGATCGCCGTGGCCACCAGCAGCCAGGTCACCACCGGGGCGGTGGCCCGACGTGCGGTGAGAAGGGTCTTTACCGGTGAGTTCACGATTCCGTGGCCTCGTTTCTGATCGGGGGCCGACGCCACCGGGCGCCGAACAGGGAAGCTGTCTTGGGGTCGATGAAAATGAGGTAGCCGATGTAGGCCAGGCCGGCGGCCGCGGCGATCCAGCGCGCCGCAGCAAGGCTGAACCACTGCCCGACGCTGAGCTGGTCCACCACGCCGGAAAGCACCACCAGCATCGTCAGCACGTAGTAAAAGCGCTCCCAGCGCACCGAGTACACGCGCGCGGTTGCATAGAGGGGCACCAGCCAGAGCACGTACCAGGGCTGGATGATCGGGGCCAGGACAACGGCTGCCGTGAGCGAATAAGCGGCGTAGAGCACCGGGGAGCCCGCTGGCTTCTTCACGGCAAGCCAGAAGGTCAGGCCCAGCGAGAGAACCTTGAAGAACGCGTAGACGATCCCGGCGGTGAACGTGAGGTCCCCGCCGAACAGTTGCACTACCCATCCCATGCCCAGGCCCAACAGCCCCACCGGTGCATAGGGGAAAGCAGCCGATCCCGCGCCGGCCATGGCCTGGATCCAGCCGAATCCGAGCCCCGAGGCCACCCCGAACAAGGCCATCACGGCAGCGGTCAGCACCCCGGTGTAGGCCCAGGCGCCGATCTTCGCCCGGAGCGCGGCCTGCCGCCCGACCATGGCCAGACCCAGGAAGGGCAGCGCCAGCACCACTATCGGTTTGATGCCGATCGCCACTGCCGCGGCCAGCACCCCCCAGAAGCGGTGTTTGGTGTAGATCAGCCAGAAGGAGAGCAGGATCCCGCCGATCATCAGCGCATCGTTATGCACCCCGGCGACCATGCTCAACAGGAACAGCGGGTTGGCCACGGTGATCCACAGCGCCCACGAGGGTTCCGAGCCCAGTTGCCGCGCGAGGCGCGGAACCGTGTACAGGCACAGCAGCACCCCGGCCACGGCCAGTGCCCTGAACATGATGACGCCGATCTCCGGCACCCCTCCACTGATGAAGTACACGGCGCGGGAGAACATCAGGAACAGCGGGCCGTAGGGAGAGGACGACTCGGCCCAGAGGCTGTCCGAGCCCTGCGCGAACCAGCCCGGCAGCTGCGAGATCCAGTGCTCGTAGGGACTCAGTCCGGCATGCATCAGCCGGCCCTGGGCAAAGTAGGAATACACGTCCCGGCTCAGGATCGGGAAGGTGAACAGCAGCGGGGCGGACCACACCAGCACCGCCCTGCGGATCGGTGCCAGCGCGTGTTCGCCCCACGGTTCGGTGCGTTGGCGCAAGCGCAGCCAGGAGCGGCAGAGCAGCATCGAGCCCAGCGCGAGCAGCAGCGTGCAGCTGATGACGCCGTAGGCCTCCACGCGCAGCGGGACCAGGAAGCGGGAGCGGGCAAAGAGCGAGAGCTGCGAGGTGGTCAGCCAGCCCACACCCCAGGAACCGGCCATGATCATCAGCGCGGCGATCAGGCCCTGCCTGATGGCCGTCTGCGGGGAATGCTCGGCACCGCCCATGATCCGGCGCAAGAACGGCAGCGACCCCCCGGTCTCGCGCATTCCGGAGAGAAGCGCCGTGCTGCCACTGCGCAGCCTCCCGCCCCACCACTGCTCGAGTGCCACGCTAGGAACCCATCAGCCGGGAACGACGAGCCGGGATGATGCCGCGGAACAGGTGCTTGGTCTGCGGGTCGAGCAACACCAGGTAGGCCATCGCCACCCAGGAGATGGCGGTGGACAGGTGCTTGACCCAGGGGTCCAGATCGCCCAGGAACTGCCAGATGAAGATCTGGTCCGCCGCGCCGAAGGCCACGAAGAACGCGATGGTGAAGTACACCCACACGATTTGCCAATCGTCTCGGATGCCCGTGGCGGCAAAGAAGGGAAGCAGCCACAGGATGTACCAGGGCTGGATGATCGGAGAGAGCACCACCAACGCGGAGAACGCCAGCGCCATGCGCTGGACCAGGTGGGAGTGCTTGCCGCGGAAGATCAAGATGAGCACGATGGCCACCGAGGAGAGCCGGCCGATCAGCTTCAGCACCGGCAACAACCAGTCGGTGGGCAGCCCCATGCCGGCCAGCGCACCGCCGACGACCATGTCCAGCATCCCCAGCGGTGCGAAGATCACCGACCCGGTACCGGTTCCCAGCATGACCTTCAGCCATCCGAACCCGTAGCCGTTCGCCACCCCGATCACGGCCATGATGCCCAGCACCAGGCCCGCCGTGTAGAACCAGTACAGGATCCTGCGTCCCCAGGAGGCTCCTGTCCCGGCCCAGAGCAGGCCGATGAATGGCAGCAGCACCAGGGTGATCGGCTTGACGCCGATGGAGGCGGCCACCAGCACGACGCCAAGGATGCCGCGCTTGGTGGCGGCGTAATAGGTACCCGCCACCGCCAGGCCGACCATCAGGGCATCATTGTGCGCGCTGGCCACGAAGCTGATGAGGAACAGCGGGTTGGAAACGGAAATCCAGGAGGCCTTGGCCCCGGAAACCCCGTGCAGGTTCGCGAGCTTGGGCACGTAGACCAGGCAAAGGATGACACCGGCAAAGGAAACCAACCGGAAGAGCATGATCGAGAGGTCCGGGGAGCTGCCTGCCACCAGGTTAACCAGGTACTCGACGCTCAGGTAAAGCGGGCCATAGGGGGTCTCGGATTCGGCCCAGGTCGAATCCGCGCCCAGCTGGAACCAGTTGTTCAGCGTGGAGATGCCATCGACGTAGGGGTCTTGGCCCTGCGCCACCAATCGCCCCTGTCCGATGTAGGCGAACACGTCCCGGCTAAAGATCGGCAGGCACAGCAGCATCGGAGTCGCCCACCACCAGGTTGCCTTCTTCACCGCCGACAGCCCGCCCTCGGGCCACCCGGACTGCTCCTGACCCAACCGCAGCCAGGCCCGGAACATGATCCAGCAGCCCAACGTCAACACGACGGTGGAGATGACCACGCCGATGTGTTCGGTGCGGATCGCGATCAGCAGCTTATTGCGGTTCAACGGCGAGGCACTGGCCAGCCAGCCCACGCCGTAGGAGGAGAGCACGATCATTATCGAACCTATGAAGCCCTGGGCTGTGGCCGAAAGGTGCAGTCGTCGCTGACTGACTTCGGTGGCGCTCGGATGCCCCTTATCCAACGTGTGACCTCATTCTTCGCACGGCACCCGCCAGAATCCGGCGCGGCGGCGCTCTCCGGGTGGTGTTTTGCTCTCCCGAATCGGAAAAAACCTTTTTCGATCCTAGCATCGGGCTCCCGGCATTTGCCCGGCAGCCGGGGCGGCAAGCCGCATCAGTGAGCCAGTTAACACTGCGCTCGCCCACGCGCGCCTACGCACCGCCGGGAACGAGGCACCCTAGGCTGGTTTCATGGCAAATCCTGCCACCACCTCATTAGGAGCGCCATGGGCCGGCACGCCTCATCAGCCACCAAGTCACCGACCCGACGTCAACCGGCGCTACTGGGCTGGGGCGCCTTCCTTGCCCTACTGCTCGTGGTGCTGGCCCCGATGATGGGCATGACACTGATCGGCGGCATCGCCTTGGGCGGAACGTCGCTGTTTGTCTTTGCCGTGCTGTGGTTCCTCAGTGGAACGTGGTCCGGCAAGTCCGTCTAGGAAGGGGCCCTTCCTGGCCCTTCCACCCCGGCACCACCGACGCACACCCGTCGCCCGATTCCAGGCCCAGTCCGTCGAGGGTGCCGGCGTACCCGGATCCACGTGCGTCACCGTCCGGCGCAGTCCTTCCCCACGCCACACCCCTTCAAGGCCAGGCATCACGGGCCGTTCCCATCCATCGGATAGATTGGACCCATGGCAATTTCAGCTGAAAAAATCGTGTGGATCGACTGCGAAATGACCGGGCTCAGCCTGGCCGATGACGCCCTTATCGAGGTGGCGGTGCTAGTCACCGACTCCGAACTCAATGTCCTAGGCGAGGGCCTGGACGTCGTCATCAAGCCGGATGCGGCAGCCCTGACGCAAATGAACGACTTCGTGCGCGACATGCATGTCACCAGCGGGCTGCTGGACGAGCTCGATGCCGGCATCACCATGGCCGAAGCCCAGGAGCAGGTGCTGGCCTACATCAAGAAGTACGTACCGCAGCCGAACAAGGCGCCGCTGGCCGGCAACTCGGTCGGAACCGACAAGAACTTCCTGGTCCGCGACATGCCCCTGGTCGCCGACTACCTGCACTACCGGATCATCGACGTGTCCACCATCAAGGAACTCTCCCGCCGCTGGTATCCGCGCGCCTTCTTCCAGGCGCCGGCCAAGACCGGCAACCACCGCGCACTGGGTGACATCAAGGATTCAATCGACGAGCTGCGCTACTACCGGCAGGCCGTCATGGTCCCGGCTCCCGGACCTGATTCGAAGGAAGCCAAGAAGATCGCGACGGAAATTACGGCCTCGCAAAACGCCTGATCAGGGGTGTGGTGGACGCCACATTCGAAAACGGGCATTCCGAATTGGCGTCCCACCCCCAAGTGTGTGTACTATTGATCTCGTTGCCCGGACGGAACGAAGCGATTCGAACCAGAAGGTGACCTGCTCTTATGAGTGGTCTTGGTGGGTATAGCTCAGTCGGCAGAGCGTCTGGTTGTGGTCCAGAAGGTCGCGGGTTCAATCCCCGTTACTCACCCCAAGTGAAACCGCCCTCGACAATGTCGAGGGCGGTTTTTTCATGTAATCAATGGATACGCGAACATCGACGTCGAGAGAAAGGCATCGGGCCCTAGAGTGGATCGCATGCTCTTTGAGGAAGACCATGAGCTCTTCCGCGAGTTGGCCAGGGAATTCAACGTCCGGGAACTCTCCCCCCACTATGCCGGATGGGACGCCGTCCACCTGATGCCGCGGTCCATGTGGACCGCCGCCGGCGAGCAGGGGCTGCTCGGGCTGGCCATCCCCGAGGAATTCGGCGGCATGGGCATGGCCGACTACCGTTTCCGCGTGGTCTTGGACGAGGAATTCGCCCGCGCCGGACACCTGGGCACCGCCCTGGCCTTCCACCTGCACGATGATTTGGTCCTTCCCTACCTGCTGCGCTACGGATCGATGGATCTGAAGTCCCGCTGGCTGCCGGGCATGGCCACGGGCGAAACCATCACCTCGTGCGCGTTCACCGAACCCGGAGCCGGCTCGGACCTGCGTTCGGTCCGCACCAAGGCTGTCCGCGACGGCGGGGACTGGCTGATCAGCGGGCAGAAGACCTTCATCGGCAATGGGGTCTCCGGCGATGCTGCGCTCGTGCTGGCCCGCACCGACGGCGGCTCCGGCCGAGGCAACGCCGACTCCTACAGCCTCTTCATGGTCTCCAAGTCGGCCGGATACGTGGTGGGACGCCAGCTGGACAAGATGGGCGTGCGCGCCTCTGACACGGCGGAGCTCTTCTTCGATTCGGTGCGCGTCCCGGGCGCCGACATCGTGGGCGCGGTCGGTGCGGGCCTGGATTACGTCAAGGCGCTGCTGCCCCAGGCCCGCCTGGCCATCGCCGTGGCATCCGCGGCCGTCGCCCGCACCGTGTACGAACAGACCCTGGCCTATGCCAAGGACCGCAACGCCTTCGGTGAAACGCTGCTTGGCTTCCAGAACACCCGCTTCGAGCTGGCCGACCTGAAGACCGAGGTCGCGGTCCTCGAATCCTACGTGGACCGTGCGGTGCTCGCCTTCAACGGCGGAACGCTCGACGAGATCGAGGCGGCTCAGGTAAAGCTCTGGGCATCCGAACGCGTGAAATCGATCGCGGACCGCGGGCTGCAGCTGCACGGCGGCTACGGCTACATCCTGGAATACCCGGTGGCCCAGGCCTTCCTTGCCGCCCGCCTGCTGACCATTTTCGGCGGGACCAGCGAGATCATGCGCGAAACCATCGGCCGCGATTTGGCCGGAAACTAGTATCCTTCAAGAGCGCCCGGAAGCGGGCACCAGCGTGATGCGCCATGAAGGCGCAGGAATCAGGAACAACCCATGAGCATCAAGCCAGTAGTCATCTACGGCGACGAGGCCCTGCACGTGCGGGGCGCCGAAATCACCGAATTCGACGACGAACTGCGCGCGCTGATCGCCGACATGTTCGACACCATGGACGCGGCAAACGGCGTCGGCCTGGCCGCCCCGCAGATCGGGGTGCCGCTTCGCCTTTTCACCTTCGCGTTCGAGCACGACGACGAGGCGCCCAGCCGCGGGGTCGTGGTAAACCCCGTACTCACCCTGTCGAAGGTCTCCCAGGCGAATCCGGACCCGGAGGAGGACGAGGAGGGCTGCCTCTCGGCTCCCGGCCTGGCCTTCCCGCTCAAACGCGCGAGCTACGCACGCGTCCAGGGCTTCGACGGCGACGGCAACCCGGTGGACTTCGAGGCGACCGACTGGTTTGCCCGGATCATGCAGCACGAGTACGACCACCTGGACGGATTCCTCTACGTGGACAAGCTCAATGAGCGCTGGACAAAACGCTGGAAAAAGGCCAAGAAGACCGAGGGCTGGGGAGTGCCCGGGCTCTCCTGGACGCCGGGCGTGGACCCGGACCCCTTCGGGCACTAAATGGGCCTGCCCGTGATCGGCCAGCACGAAGCCGCCGCGCTGCTGGAATTGTGCGCTGTGGCTCAAGCCGACCGGCGCGATTGCCTGCAGCTGCTCCTTTCGGCGCCGAGCCCGGGCGCCACGCATGCATTTGCGGTCCTCACCGGTCGTCTGGGCCGTTTCACCGACGATCCGGCGGCCCCGGATCCGGGCATTTTCGAGTCGGACTGGCTGTGCGCGCTGTTGCGCTTTGCCCCGGCCCTGGCCGGACACCACGCGTCTCTGGGCATCGACCAGGCGATTACTGCCGGCACGCTGGCCGATGTGGGACTGCAGATCGCCGTGCACCGCCTCGCGCATGGGCAGTTCGGGCTGGAAACCTGGGCTTGACTAACCCACCACTTGGACGGCTCGCTGCTGCGGATCGGGCGGCTTCAATTCCACCTGCGGCAGCAGGCAGCGCCCCGAGGACCGCTCACTACCGGGGACTGGTTCGTGGGAGTCCATATTCCCGGGGATGGGCCGCTGGATCCCACCGCGGTCGACAAGTCGCTCGACGCCGCCGCGAGCATCTTCGCGGACCGCTTTCCGGACCGGCCCATCGTGGCCGCATCCTGCGATTCGTGGCTTCTGGATCCACATCTGGCAACGTCAATGCCGGCATCGAACATGTCCGGATTCGCCCGGCGCTTCGCACTCGAATCCCTGCGTCCCGAACCCACCGATGCCCTCTACTTCACCTTCCGCACCCGGGATTTCGCCCGGGTTCCCAGGCTACCTCGGGACACCTCGCTGCAGCGGGCCGTGCTGGACCGCATTGAAGCAGGCGGCATCTGGCAGGTCGGCTCCGGTTGGCTGCCCTGGCCGGCAGTGCCGTCCCCCTAGCGCCGGAGCAGATCTGGTTGACATCGGCACCTGGCCGGGTTCGCTCCACGCTCCCGTGCCACGCGGCCGGTTCAGACGTTGCTTCTGGCAACCGCTGACCTGGCCTCAGCCCGTTTCGGCTCGCTGGGTGGCCGCGGGGCCAAAGGCCCGGAAGCCACAGGAGCAACGCTGCAGCCCGAGCCCAGACTGAGGCCTGGGGCTCGACCACTGCTGCCTCTATCCGGCTTCCACGCGCCGGGAACTACTTCTCGATCGTGTGGACGAGGAAGAGCTCCCGATCCCCCGCACATCCACCGGCCGCCTTGCGTGCTTCGGCACTCAGCGGTGACGAACCTCCGCCAAGCCCGATCCTGTCACCGACGCTGAACGTCCGTCCCGCGATGTCAAGGCCGGGGACAGCTCCCCCGAGGATGGCCGTCTCCCGTGGGAACATGACTGCCACTGCCTCTCCCGCGTCATCGAGGACCTGGAAACAATTCCCCGCACTCAGTACCAGTTCTCCGTCCAAACCAGCACTCATGGCCGGTCTTCCACTTGCCTCGTGGTTCATCAGGGCCAAGTAGCCGTCCGTCGAAACACTGCGGTTTATCTGGTTGATCGTCCGGGGTTGATCCGTCGATGAGACCGTCATGCAGCCGCATAGCCCCCAGGCCATCGTGGCCACGGCGGCCACCGCAGCACGTTTCGGCGGGCGTCGCCTCGGGAAGCGGGAGTCTGCGGATGAGTCGGTGCGCATAGGCTCAGGCTACCCATCGACGTTGACCAGAGGCCGCTTCGACGCCGCTTCGTTAGCTGACCGTGTCCATCAGAGATGGAGCGGGACTCGTTAAGCGCCTCGGGCCGCGTTTGCCGTCCGCGATGGAGGGCAAACGCGGCCCGAAGGCTCAAACAGGTGTCTTAGACCGAGGCTGCCTCGGCCGGTATGCCCATGGCCGGTACGGCCAGCGGGTTGGTGCCGGCCATCGTTTCGATGACGCGGACCACCTGGCAGGAGTAACCGAACTCGTTGTCATACCAGACGTAGACTACGGCGTTCTTGCCGGTCACGATCGTGGCCAGGCCATCGACGATGCCGGCGCGGCGCGAGCCGACAAAGTCGGAGGAGACGACCTCGGGCGAATCGATGTAGTCGATCTGCTTGTGCAGCTCGGCACCCAGCGATGCGTCGCGCAGGTAGTTGTTCAGCTCGTCCTTGTCCGTGGCGTTTTCCAGGTTCAGGTTCAGGATCGCCATGGACACGTCGGGGGTGGGAACGCGGATGGCGTTGCCGGTGAGCTTGCCTTCGAGTTCCGGCAGTGCCTTGGCAACGGCCTTGGCGGCACCGGTCTCCGTGATGACCATGTTCAGTGCCGCCGAACGGCCGCGGCGTTCGCCTTTGTGGAAGTTGTCGATGAGGTTCTGGTCGTTGGTGAACGAGTGAACCGTCTCGACGTGCCCGTGCACGACGCCGTAGCGGTCGTTCAGGGCCTTGAGCACCGGGGTGATGGCGTTGGTCGTGCAGGATGCGGCGGTGACGATCTTGTCCTCGGCGGTGATGTCGCCGTGGTTGATGCCGTGGACGATGTTCTTCAGGTTGCCCTTGCCCGGCGCGGTGAGCAGCACGCGGGCCACGCCCTTGGCTGCCAGATGCTGGGACAGCCCGGCCTCGTCGCGCCAGCGGCCGGTGTTGTCCACCACGATGGCGTTGTTGATGCCGAATGCGGTGTAGTCGACGGTGCTCGGGTCGTTCGAGTAGATGACCTGGATCAGCGTGCCGTTGGCGAGGATGGTGTTGTTTTCCTCATCGACGGTGATCGAACCGTCGAACGGGCCGTGGACGGAGTCGCGGCGCAGCAGCGAAGCGCGCTTGACGATGTCGTCGTCGGAGCCCTTGCGGACCACGATGGCGCGCAGGCGCAGGCCGTATCCGCCGCGTTCGATGAGGATGCGGGCCAGCAGGCGCCCGATGCGGCCAAAGCCGTAGAGCACAACGTCGGTCGGCTCGGCGTCGGTGGCACCGGCTTTGCCCACCTTGTCGCCGATTTCGGCGGTCAGGAACGCGGTCAGGTCGGATTCGCCGGAATCGGCGAACTTCTTGGCCAGGCGGCCCAGGTCAACCGACATGGCTCCGACGTTCAGCGCGTCGATGGCCTGCAGCATGGGCATGGTGCGTTCGATGCTCAGCTCTGCGCCCTCGATGCGGCGGACCACGCGGTGCGCCTTGAGGATGTTGATGGCCGACTGGTTGATCAGCTTACGGCCGTAGATTGAGCTCACCACGTTGTTGTTGCGGTAGAGGCGTCCGATCAGCGGGATCATGGCCTCTGCGAGCTCCTCGCGGCCGCTCCATTCTTCAAGGGCGGCGACAGACTGCTGGGTCACTGGGAATCCTTCCAATTCAGCCGACGAGGATCCTCACGTCGGTTGGCACCGTGAAAGCACCATTGCAGATACGGTTTCATGGGGTATCAGGATCGTTCCCCGCGGGCTTGGCCCGGCTTCCATTCTAATCCGAGTTGGGAACACGCGAGAGACCAAGTCGGTGAGGTCGCTCACAGCAATCTGCCGAAGCGTTGGCCGATGATGCAAGATGCAGGGATGTCCGCATCAGACAACCAATGAGTATTGTTTTTCATAGAACAATTCCTAAGACTTGTTTTAGGTCGCAACTTTTCGCCGGCATCGGTCGAATCGGGCGCGTACCAATTCCCTAGCCGCCATTCTCGGAACGTAGCGGGCGGCAGAGATCCTGCCGATTCAGCCTCGGGTGGACCGGGCGCCGGCGTGGGGTTCATGGGTCCATGGATTAATCTCGTCCCGCAGCCAGGTCAACGTGCCGGGCCTGAACGCGTCGAGAAACCGGTCGCCGAACAGCGCAAAGTGTCCCAGTTCCTGCATACCAAGGTTCCTTGGGACGATCCTGACAAGTGTCCGTTCGCCGTTAGGGTGGTAGGCCAGGGCCCGGTGCATGGCACCACCGCTGGCGAATGGGTCATTGGTGGGGCGCTACCTCCAGGATCCGCGCCGTGAGTACAGTTTGGTGCGCCCGCATGCTTTCCCGCTCCTTACTCGAGGCGACTGCCATGAAGTCGCGCCGGCTGCGCGCCCAGTCCAGTGCCACGCCGCGCGGCAGGCCCTCAAGCCTGAACCGCTTGACCGGAAAATAGCCGTTCGTTGCCGTTACGATCGGAATCATCAGATGCTGGCGCGGCCAAGAGGCCCTGCGTGAACCCGGCGCGTAGTCGTGCCAATATGTGCGCTGGGAACCAACGGTCAGGATCCGGTGCACGCGTCTTGATGCGACCCTCAGATACTCGACGAATCCGCCGAAGCCATGTCCGACATAGTGCAGCGGAAGACCTAGACGGTTCAGGTGTGCCCCTTCCAGCATCTCCTCGATGTCGCAAAGCCCCCATTCGTACCAGCGGGCGTTGAAACCCGTAAGCATTGCCGGCGAGGAACCGCCGATACCGCGGTAGTCGAAAGTGATGACGGCACATCCCCGATTGGGCGGATAGCCGGCAGAGCACCTGTAGTAGCGTGCAGATACGCCAGTGGCACAACAACCACTGCGGCCTGGGGTTCACCTGCACCCAGAAGCCATCGGTGACCGGAACTTCGTTGCCGTCACCACAGGTCAAATCCTGGTTTTCCATTTCACGGCTGTCTGCCACATACCCATCGATGTATATGCCGGGCCCTACGTTACGAGGGAAGTCCGAGTCTCGGACCTGCGTCGCGGATCGAACAGGAGCGCGGAACATCGTGCTTTCGGCGGGTAGTGGCTGGGGCAACACGACACTTCCAGCAAAACATCAGGAAGCGTCCCTAAGGTCGTAGGGGTAAGCAAGATCATCGAAAGGAAACCTTCATGGGACTCGGAGACAAGATCAGCAACAAGATCCAAGAAGCAAGCGGAAAGGTCAAGGAGGGCGTAGGCAAAGCCACCGACAACCCGGACCTGACGGCCGAAGGACACAAGGACCAAGCCGCCGCGAAGACCAAGCAGGCAGGCGAAAAAGTGAAGGACGCCGCAAAGGACGTCTTCGACAAATAGCCGGTCATGCGCATCACGAACCCCACCCGAGGAGACATCCGGGTGGGGTTCGTTTGTTTCTTCCGAAAATGTTCATTCAACATGATTCCACTCGCACCGGCCAGCGCATGCAGCCTTGCCCGTGGACACCTCGGAATCAACACCGTTGTCCGCCATTCGAGTCAATGACGTGCCGGCGCTGCGCGGGCAGGCCCTCGCCAGCTACCGTCCGGACCGGTCCAGCTGCTCTCATGCGAGAAGTACTCCCACATTCACATGCAGAAGCCTCCGGGACTCGTGGCAGATTTCTTGCGCTCCCGAAGGCGAATACCGGCTCGAGAGCGATAGTTTGAATGCGCAGGGATCTGCCGCTGGCCCATGGACCAAGTCATCACGGGTCGAACAGAACGCCAGACTGGTGGTACCAGTGCTCATTCCTCCAGGTCCGCGCGATAAACAGCCAATATGCTGGTTGACGTGACCGGGAAAGCCTTCACTGGTCTCGAACTGGACCAATCTCGAGAGGTGCGCCTTCCAAGCACCAGAGGCATCCATGGGCTTTCGTCCTTACCGATCCGCTCCTTCAACATCCAACGACGTGTTCGGGAGCTGCCGGAACGGAACAAAAACCAAGCGCAGCGCTGCTTCCTTCAGGAGCCGCAGCATCCGATCAAGCATCGGAACAAGAGGCATTGCTCCCTGAGATGGGTTCTCCGCCAGCCACTTTGCTCCCCACAGTGCCACCGAGCAGGGTGGACATGCCGTTCGTCCTAGGGGTCGGTCAGCGGCGGCGCACTCCATCACGGTTGGGCCATGATGGCAAGATCCATGTCCCTGCTGTGAAACAGCTCTTCAAATGACGGGAATCGGGAGCCAAGAGGGCCGGAAATCCACAGGACCCGACCCGCTTGGATTAACGGACACCAGAGACTGAAAGTTGGAAACCCCTACATCCCCGTAAACACGAGGAAAGTAAGGGGTGAAAGTGGACGGGATGACCTATACGCCGGGTTTTGTGCCGACAGCGGTTACCCGTTTGCCGGTGACGATCATCCATCTAGGAGCACCGTTGCCGATGCCCTCGAGCGGTCCACCCGGCTGCATGGGGCGAACAGCCCTCATAAAGCAGCCTGTATGACCTTGCTCCGGGTGGGGTTTACCTAGCCACCCCAGTCACCTGGGGCGCTGGTGGTCTCTTACACCACCGTTTCACCCTTACCCGCACGAATGCGGGCGGTCTATTTTCTGTGGCACTGTCCTGCGGGTTACCCCGAGTGGGCGTTACCCACCACCCTGTCCTGTGGAGCCCGGACGTTCCTCGGGCCGCAAAGCGACACGCGATCGTCCGGTCATCCCGTCCGCAGACCAGTCTACCGGTGTGCCGGAGGGACCTCGAACCACCTGCGCCGTTAGGATCAAGTACGTGCTCATCCTGCTTCCCCCTTCCGAAGGTAAACAGCCCGCCGCATCCGGGGCCCCCTTCGACGCCGCTTCCCTGTCCTTCCCCGAACTGACCCCCGAACGGGACATCGTGCTACACGCGCTGGCCCGGGCGTCCTCGGCCGAAGACGCCCACCAGGTGCTGGGAGTAGGGGCATCGCTGGCGGCCGAGGTGGCCCGCAACCTGACCCTGCGCGACGCGCCAGCATCCCCTGCCCACGCCGTCTACACCGGGGTTCTCTACGAGGCCCTTGGCTACCGGAGCATGACGCCCACACAGGCCGGCCACGCGAATGAATCCATCGTGGTGATTTCGGCATTATGGGGCGCCGTCGGATTCTCCGACCGGATTCCGGCCTACCGGCTCTCGATGTCAGTCAACCTGCCAGGCGTGGGAAAGCTCGCCACGTGGTGGAAGCCGCGACTCAATGCCGTGCTGTCCGAACGGGCCGGCGACGGGCTGGTGGTGGACTGCCGCTCGAGCACCTATGCCGCAGCCTGGGTCCCGCATCCGGAAAACACCGTATCGGTGTCGGTTTTCCAGCTGCGTGGCGGGGTGCGCAAGGTCGTTTCGCATTTTGCCAAGCACACCCGAGGCGAGTTCGCCCGGCATCTGTTGACCCGCCGGAACCATGCGCCGGAAAGCCCTGCAGCGCTTCTGGCCGCGGCACGGCAGAAATGGGACGCCGAGTTGATCCCCGGCACCACCCGCAAGGCGCACCAGCTGAACATCATCCTGCCCGAGGACCACTCCTTCGCCGGTTAGGCATCACCGGCACCCCCGCACAATGGCTCTACGGCGAGTCGTTGGACGGACGACGGGAATCCCGCATCCGGCTCAGTCCTCGGTGGCCACCAGCTCGACCTCGAATGCTGCCTCGTTCTCCAAATAGGCTGCGTAATGCCCACTGCCCCCGGCAAACGGGTGCCGGTCGCCAAACATCAACGACCAGCCGTGGCTGATGGCCTCGGCCGTCAGCCGATCCACGTTTGCGCGGCTGCCGGCATTGAAGGCCAAGTGGTTCACCCCGGGCAGGTTGCGTTCGTGGATCGGGCCCCGGATGTCCGGACCGGACTCGATGACCAGGTACGCCTCGGCCCCGCGCCACAGCCTACCCGTGGCCCAGGTCTCCCCGGCTTCGAACCCGAGCTCCTCGAACATCCAACCCATCGAGGCGGTTGCTTCCTCCAGGTCAGGGACCCATATTTCGACGTGGTGGATGGCACCGGCACGCGGCCGGGCTCCGCTGCTGGGCTTCGCGATCGAAGCGGTTCCGGGTTCCGGGTCTGACTCCGCAGCCCGTCCGGCCACGGCGTCGTCAATGGCCTGGTTCGCAAGCGCGTCGACCTCGGTGTTGCTGCCGCACGGGATCCACTGGTAGCTGACCCGTCCTGGTGCGGTCAGGAGCCTTGCCTGCTTTGCCAGCGCCCTGATGGAAGCATGCACGATCTTCCAGTTCCCGGACATCTGCTCGATGACCAGCTTGGAATCCATGCGGATGATGATCCTGCACTCCGCGTCGAGTGAATTGGCCAGCTTCAACCCGGCGATCAACCCTTGGTAATCAGCCTCGTTTTTGCTGCCGTTTCCCAGGTATTTGGCCTCGGAAGACAGCTGCTCCCCGCCATGGCCGTCGAAGAGCAGCACCCCGTAGCCCGCGGGCCCGGGGTTGCCCCGCGATCCGCCGCCGACGTAGACGATGACCTCGCGGCGGCCATCGGGCCCCGGTCTCTGCTCACCTCCCGCCGCGAGCGGATCAAAGAGCGTCATGAGGCCCTAAGCATTCCATTCGGCGGAACGGACGAGGATGCAGCTCGAGTCCGGGCAGAACACGATCTCGTCGTCCGCCTTGGACTTGATCTCGGCGAGATCACCGGCAGCCAAGGCCATGCCGGAGCCCTCGGAAATGCCGCGGAAGAGGCGGGCTGCGCCGATTCCGTACTGGGCCCGGCGCTTTTCGTAGATGGCCAGCAGGCCGGAATCGAGGCTTCCGGTGAGGGCAAGCCGCTCGGTGGCCAGCTCGGTCTTGTGCTTGTTGATCTCCCCGAGCTTCACGTCGCGGGCATCCTCGAGGGCGTTCAGCTCGGCTGTGGCTGCGGCATGCGCCGCCGTCGCCTCATCGCGGGCGGCGGTGGCGGCCTCTACGGCCTCCATCAGTTCCAGTTCAGCGTCCTCCAGCAGCCCCTTGCGCTCCGCCATGTTCACGAGCTCATGCTCCATGCTGACCAGGTCCTTGGCCGACCCGGCACCGGATTCGTAGCGGGTTCGGTTTTTATCGATCCGGGTGGTGAGGGTTTCCACCTCGTGCTCGGAATCCTTCAGCCGCGATGCGGCGTCGGCTAGCATGTCGGCGGCGGCGCGCTGGACCTTCTGTGCTTCCACGGCGGCGGCCGCCGCCGTGGAAATGTCGGCATCGTGCTGCAACGCATGGGCTTCGCGGGAGAGCTTCACGACCTTGGAGTCGAGGGCCTGTAATTCCAGCAGCCGGTGTTGTTCGCTCTGCGGGGCCTTAGCCACGGTGACCTCCAAGTGGTGATGCTTGCTTCGTGCGGCTCCGCCCGGGACTCGGACGGGCCGTGTTAGTTCAACAGTAGTCTTCCCGCCCGCCCGCGTCACGGCCGGATCGCCGGTCGTGGGAAGCGGATTCAAGCTCCGGGGGTCAACACGAAGTCCCAGGGGTCGGTATTAATCCCACTGACCCCGATTTCCACCTCGAAGTCCTGGTCGCGCAGCACATTGTCCAGGGCGGCTGCGGCGGCGGGCAGCCACAGCCATTCGCTGCCGAAGTGGGAGACGTCTATCAGGTAGGGACGTCCGTTCACGGCGGCCTCACGGGCCTCCGAGGCGGGGTGGTGGCGCAGGTCGGCCGTCACGTAGACATCGGCTTCGGCGGCGCGGACCTGGTCGAAGAGCGAATCGCCGGCACCACCGCAGACGGCCACCTTATGCACCAGGCCCTCGCGGTCGCCGGCGACCCTCACGCCGCCGGCTACGGCGGGCATGGCCCCGAAGACCCGGGCGGCGAAGTCGCCGAGCGTGAGCGGTGATTCGAGGTAGCCGACCCGGCCGATGCCTTCCTCGGGCAGGCCCGCGGCTGAAGCGGCGAGCGGGGCGATGTCGGTCAGGCCCAGGATGTCGGCCAGCACGTCCGAGACACCGCCGACGGCGGAGTCTGCATTGGTGTGAGCTGTGACCAAGGCGCAGCCCGACTCGATGAGCAGGTGGATGGCCTCGCCCTTGAATCCGGTGGCGGCCACGCCGTTAACCGGGCGCAGCAGCAGCGGGTGGTGAGTGATGAGCATGTCCGCCTGCCGGGATACGGCGTCCCTGATGACATCGAGCGTGGGGTCCACGGCGAAGATGATGCGCTTGACCGGGCGCTCGGGCCGTCCCACCACGGGGCCGACAGCGTCCCAGCCCTCGGCCAGGGACGCCGGCCAGAGTTCCTCGATGGCCACCAGCACGTCCCCGACGGTGGCAACCTCGGCGGCAGCCACTTGGCTGGCAGAGGCGGTGCCGACCGCATCAATTTTGCTCTGACCTGAGTTGTCCTGTGATTCAACGGCTTCGTCGCCGACCGGCGCGGTATCCCCGGCCGGGGCGCTCGAGGGTTTGTCCGCGGCTGCTGGCGCGTCGGCCCCGGGAAGTATGCGCATTCCGGACCCCTTTGGCTCTGTATGTTGCATACTCCTACGGTAGCGGCCCTGGCACCGATTTGCCGGATGCGGGAATGAAATGGTGTCGTGGCACCTTATGTATTGGTGTGACCCGATTTTCAATAGCCCCCTCAGTCATCCCGCTCCAGGCAGAACACGATGGCCATCGCACGTTTGTGCTGGCCGGAGGCTGCTTCTGGTGCCTGGATGCGATCTATCAGAAGACCCGTGGCGTCTCCTCAGTACTCTCCGGCTACACCGGCGGTGCCACCAGCGACCCGGACTACCGTTCGGTCTGCTCGGGGACCACGGGCCATGCCGAGGCGGTGGCAGTGACGTTCGATCCGCTGCTGGTGCCGGCGGACGTCATCCTGGACATCTTCTTCGCCACACACGATCCGACGACGCTGAACCGGCAGGGCTATGATGTCGGCACGCAGTACAGATCTGCGATGTTCACGCTGGATCCGGGCCAGGAAGCCGAATTCTCCGCAGCCATCGACCGGGCCGGGGAGCTTTGGAGAGATCCGATAGTCACCACGATCGGGCCCGCCGCCCCCTTCTTCCTGGCCGAGGAAATCCATCAGGACTTCTACGCGCAGAATCCCTATGAGGGCTACTGCAGGGTCATTATCAACCCCAAGCTGGCCAAGGCGCGGAAATATTACTCCGCATGGCTCGTCGACTGACCCAGCCGGAAGCCCTTTGACTAGGCTGGAAGCACAGCATTTCCCGTCGTCATCAACAAAACCAGACAGGACCACCCTCGCCATGGGCAAGATCTACAACGATGTCACCGAAATCGTCGGCCGCACCCCGCTGGTCCGGCTTAACCGCCTCTCCGCCGGGCTGCCGGCCACCATCGCGGTGAAGCTGGAATTCTACAATCCGGCCAACTCGGTCAAGGACCGCATCGGCGTGGCCATCGTCAATGCGGCGGAGGCCTCTGGCGCGCTCAAGCCCGGCGGAACCATCGTCGAAGGGACCTCCGGCAACACCGGCATCGCCCTGGCCATGGTCGGAGCGGCCCGCGGCTACAAGGTCGTGCTGACCATGCCCGAGACCATGAGCACCGAACGCCGCGTCATGCTGCGTGCCTTCGGTGCCGAGATCGTCTTGACTCCGGGCTCCGAGGGCATGCGTGGCGCCGTCGAGAAGGCCAAGGAGATCGTGGCCACCACCGAGAACTCGGTCTGGGCCCAGCAATTCGCCAACACCGCGAACCCTAAGATCCACCACGACACCACCGGACGCGAGATCTGGGAAGACACCGACGGTGCAGTGGACATCCTGGTCGCCGGCATCGGCACCGGCGGTACCATCACCGGCGCCGGCTCCTACCTGAAGGAGCAGAAGCCCGGCGTGCAGATCATCGCGGTCGAGCCGAAGGACTCCCCGATCCTCAATGGCGGCAAGCCGGGTCCGCACAAGATCCAGGGCCTGGGCGCCAACTTCGTTCCCGAGGTGCTTGACACCGAGATCTACGACGAGGTGCTGGACGCCGGCATCGAGGACTCGGTCGCCATCGCCCGCGATCTGGGCAACCAGGAGGGAATCCTCGGAGGCATCTCCGGCGGCGCGGCCGTATGGGGCGCCCTGCAGGTGGCTGCCCGCGAGGAAAACGCCGGCAAGCTGATCGTCGCCATCATTCCCGACTTCGGCGAACGCTACATCTCGACCATGCTCTTCGACGATATCCGCGGCTAACAACCGTTAGTCCAGTCAACAAAACCCCACCCAGCAAAGGCCCGATGTGAGTTTCATTTCCCGAATGCTTGAAGACCTGCGTGGCGCAAGCGCCCATGATCCTGCGGCACGCGGCAATGCGGAGAATTTCCTCGCCTATTCGGGACTGCACGCAATCTGGATCCACCGGCTCACTCACCGGCTGTGGCAGAACCCGCGACTGCGCTTCCCTGCGCGACTGCTCTCCCAGGCCGGCCGCTTCCTCACCGGGATCGAGATCCACCCCGGGGCGACCATCGGCCGGCGTTTCTTCATCGACCACGGCATGGGGGTGGTCATCGGCGAGACGGCCGAAATCGGAGACGACGTGATGATCTACCACGGGGTGACACTCGGCGGCCGCTCGCTGGCCAAGGTCAAGCGCCACCCGACCATCGGGGACCGCGTGGTCATCGGTGCCGGCGCCAAGGTGCTGGGCCCGATCACCATTGGCGCCGACTCGGCCATCGGAGCCAATGCCGTGGTGGTCAAGGACGCTCCACCGGATTCCATCATCACCGGCATCCCGGCAAAGAACCGGCCGCGGACGGCCGAGGAGCACAAACCAGCAGTGGATCCGGCCGAATACATCGACCCGGCCATGTGGATCTAGGCGGACCGGACAACACGACGTAACACCCCCGCGGCGGGCGGAATGAACTGGACCCCTGGCGGTCCCTTCCGCCCGCCGCGTTCTTCTTCTGCTGGTCACTGGACGTGCGCGGCGCAGCCGGCGCGGACAGTTGCGGCTACCATGGGCCAAAGCGCACCCCCTCGTCGCCTCCCGGTCAGGAGCACTCGGCCATGACGAACCGATCCGCCCGGAACCCGGCTTTCATGCGTGCCGCGTTCATCCGCACCCTCGGGGGCCCGGACGCCATTGAGTACGGCCACCTCCCGGTTCCAGCACCCGGCCCCGAAGATGTCTTGCTGCGCATGGAGGCGGTGGCGGTAAATCACGTGGACCTCCTGATCCGGTCCGGAGCCTATGCCACACAGCTGGAATTCCCGTTTATCGTGGGCCGAGATGTGGTCGGCACCGTGCAAGCCGTCGGTAGCGACGTCCGCTCCCTAGCCCCCGGGGACCGGGCATGGAGCAACAGCCTGGGCCATGCCGGGCGGCAGGGAAGCTTCAGTGAGTTCGTCCTGGCTGCCGCCGAACGCGTCTACCGGCTTCCGGCGGGCGTGACTGCCGAGAAGGCCGTGGCGGTGCTCCACGGCGGCGCCACAGCCTATCTGGGGCTGGTGCGGGAGGCCTGCCTCATCGCCGGTGAAACGGTGGTCATTCTGGGTGCCGGAGGGGCAGTCGGCTCGGCTGCCGTGCAAATCGCTGTCTCCCTGGGGGCCCGGGTGCTTGCCGTGGCTGCTGGAGCGGACCTCGGCTGGGTCACCGGGCTCGGGGCCCAGTCGGTACTGGATTACCGCGAGCCGCAGCTCCATCGCCGTTTGGAAGAGCTCACCGACGGCGGTGCGGAAGTGGCCTGGGATTGTTCCGGATCCATGAAAGTGAACCACCTGGCCACGCTGCTGGGCGTCGGCGGACGGATCATACATACTGCCGGCATCCATGCCCGTCAGGACATCGATACCGGGGCCCTGTACGTCAGGGACATCAGCCTTCATGGGTTCGCCATCAGCAATGCATCGGTGGCCGACCTGGACGCGGCCGCAACCCTCCTGAACGCATTGTTCGCCGGCCGGGGCATCGAGGCGCGGCTCGGCATGATCCTGCCCCTCTCGGCGGCAGCGCGATCACACCAACTGCTGGAGCAGGGCACCAGGCACGGCATCGGCGGCAAGATAGTGCTGATTCCCACGCACTAGCCAGCCGCCGCGCTGAGCGTCCCGGCATGGCCTAGACCACGCGCTTCTCCGGGCTCTTCGTCTTGGCCGGGTCCCGTTCCACCACGTCGCCCAGCGCCTCGTCGATCGAGGCCATCAGCTCCACCGGGATCACTACTCCGGCAGCCTTCACGTTCTCGGTGACCTGTTCGGGCCGCGAGGCCCCGACCAGAGCCGTGGCAACGTTCGGGTTCTGCAGCACCCACGCGATGGCCAACTGCGACATTTCCAGCCCGAGCTCATTCGCTATCGGACGCAGCTTCTGGACGCGTTCGAGCACTGCGTCGTCCATGAAGCCGGTGATCATCCTCGCACCGCCCTTCTCGTCCGTCGCACGGCTGCCCGCCGGTGGCGGCTGGCCGGGCAGGTACTTCCCGGAGAGTACGCCCTGGGCCATCGGCGACCAGACGACCTGCGACATGCCGAGCTCCACGCAGGCCGGAACGACCTCGGCCTCAATGACGCGCCACAGGGCCGAATACTGCGGTTGGTTGGACACCAGGGCGAATCCCGCTTGCCGGGCGAGTTCCTGGCCCGCCCGCAGCTGTTCGGCGCTCCACTCGGAGACGCCGATGTACAGGGCCTTGCCGGCCCGGACGACATCGGCGAACGCCTGGATGGTCTCCTCCAGCGGCGTCTCATGGTCGTAGCGGTGCGCCTGGTAGAGGTCGACGTAGTCCATGCCCAGCCGCCGCAGCGAGCCGTTGATGCCCTCCATGATGTGCTTGCGGGACAGTCCGGTGTCGTTGGGACCCTTCGGGCCGACGGGCCAGTAGACCTTCGTGAAGACTTCGAGTGATTCCCGGCGCTGGGACTTCAGCGCCGTGCCGAGCACCTCCTCGGCTGCGCCGTTTGCATACACGTCGGCCGTGTCGAAGGTGGTGATGCCCGCGTCGAGGGCGGCCGTGACACATTGTGCGGCGACGTCGTTCTCCACCTGGGAGCCATGGGTCAGCCAGTTGCCGTAGGTGATTTCGGTGATCTTGAGCCCGGTGTTTCCGAGGAAGCGATAGTCCATGTGGCCGAGCCTATGCCCCCGGCCCTGCCCCGGACAAGGAAACCGGGAGAGCTGCCCCGGCTTCCGCACCGCCATGACCGGCGGCGTGGGGTACTGCATCGTGAAGCGTCTTCCCGGTCGCATCGATGGCAGACCCCACGGCCTCCATCACCCCGCCAGTTTGTCCGGTGCAAGCCGGGTCAGGCCGCCACCCGTCGGCATCAGGTCCGGCTCCTGCTCCCGCGTGCACGACCGTTCCCAGTCAAAACGCCACTCGTCCGCCCCGTCGAAGCCGGCTGCATCGCAGAGGCCCCGGACACAGCTGGAGCACAGCTCCTGGCACCCGTACAGGGTCCGGATCGTGATGTCCTGGCCATTGAACGGCGATCCGGGACACAGGTCCTGATAGGCGGAGGAACGGGCTTCGGCCACGACGTACGGAAGCTGGAAGGCATGCCCGAAGAGGACCGGACTTACCCGGGCGCCGGACCCGCGCCGCCTCCGTGATGCCCAGAGCCGGATCGATCCAGTGCCATGTAGTACCGGCAACGAGGGCCTCACAGCTCCGGTCGGCGGAATCCCGGGTTTCAAATCGTGCCACCTCCGCCTCGAGGCCGCTGTGCCGCGCGAACTCCGCCATCCGCGGATCAGGCTCGACGCCGAGCATGGTGCAACCTTTTTGCCGGAACCGGACGGCGATCCCTGTCCCACACCCGAGATCAAGGACATCCGGTCCGGGGCTTGCATCAACGCTGCGCCGGATCAACGCGTCAGGGCAGGGAGGCCGGGTCAGGTGGCAGCGCTGGGTGTTCACGCCGAACGACTCGGCCACGGCCCTGCTGCGGTGGAGCTGCGGTTCGGGGCAAGGGGGCTGTACCTGCGGGGAGGTGGACGACTTCCCACCACAGGTCCGCTGCCCCAGCCTCGCTCCACGCCGCAGAGCGCCTCAGCGGGCCGTCCGGCACCAGCTCCTGCAGCGGCACTCGGCTCCGGCTTTGTCGCGGTCCCGCAACGCAAACCGGGACCGGCCTGCCCCGTCAGGGGCTTGCCGATCCCGGATTGCGCTGCGAACGCATGTGGTCGCGATCCTCCGGCCCGCGCGAGCCGGAGGAACCGGCTAGTGGGTGTCGACGGCCTCGACCTCGGTCTTGTCCCCGCTCCACTGCGTGTGGAACGTGCCTTCCATGTCAACGCGGTTGTAGGTGTGCGCACCAAAAAGGTCACGCAGGCCCTGGGTCAGCGCTGCGGGAAGGCGCTTGCGGCGCAGGCCGTCATAGTAGGCAAGCGAGGAGGAGAACACCGGCACCGGGATGCCCAGCTGCACGGCGGTGGAGACCACCCGGCGCCAGGCCGGAAGGGCCTCGCCGATGGCCTTCGAGAACGCCGGGGCGAACAGCAGGTTGGCCGGTGCCTCGTCGGCGGCATACGCCTTGGTGATGTCCTTGAGCAGCTCGGCACGGATGATGCAGCCACCGCGCCACAGGGCGGCAATCTCATCCATCTTCAGGGCCCAGTCGTATTCCTTCGCCGCGGCGGTGAGCATGTCGATGCCCTGGGCGTAGGAAACCAGCTTGGAAGCGAACAACGCCTGGCGCACGTCCTCGACGAAGTCGGCACCGAGCTCGACGGGCACCTCGTGTCCGGCAAGGACCTCCTGTCCGATGGCACGCTGGCCGCGCTGGGAGGACAGCCCACGGGCGAAGACCGACTCGGCGATGGCCGAGGTCGGAGAGCCCAGGTCCAGGGCGGACTGCACGGTCCAACGGCCGGTGCCCTTCTGGCCCGCCGAGTCGACGATCACATCGACCAGCGGCTTGCCGGTCTTCGCATCGACGTGGCCGAGCACCTCGGCGGTGATTTCAATCAGGAACGAGGCGAGCTCGCCTCGGTTCCACTCGGTGAAGATCCCGGCCTGCGCGGCTGGTTCGATGCCGGCGCCCGAACGCATCAGGTCGTACGCCTCGCCAATGACCTGCATGTCGGCGTACTCGATGCCGTTGTGGACCATTTTCACGAAGTGGCCGGCTCCATCGGTGCCGATCCAGGCGCAGCACGGCTGTCCGTCGACCTTGGCGGAAATCTTCTCGAGCATCGGGCCGAGCGCGTCGTAGGACTCCTTCGATCCGCCGGGCATGATCGAGGGGCCGAGCAGGGCCCCCTCTTCGCCTCCGGAAACGCCCACGCCCACGAAGTGCAGGTCGTGTTCGGCCAGGGCGGCTTCGCGGCGGCGGGTGTCGGTGAAGTTGGAGTTGCCGGCATCGATGACGATGTCACCGGCCTCCAGCAGCGGCACCAGCTGGTCGATGACCGAGTCGACCGGCGCTCCGGCCTTGACCATGATCAGCACGCGGCGCGGGGTCTCCAGTGCTGCGACGAGCTCGGCAAGGGTTTCGGTACGGACAAAGGCGCCCTCATCGCCATGGGCTGCCAGCAGCGCGTCGGTCTTTGCGACGGAGCGGTTGTGCAGCGCAACGGTGTAGCCGTTGCGGGCGAAGTTGCGGGCGAGGTTTGCGCCCATGACCGCCAGGCCGGTAACGCCAATCTGTGCAAGCATGAAGTCTCTTTCCATAGGGGTGCGACATGCGGGGCATTGCCCGGCACCTACAGCTCCGGGCACGGCTCCGTGACTTGCCTCAAGCTTAGTAGTTCGACGCCCGCCCCTGCCAGCCGTGACCCCATGCGTCTGGTGTCTTCGCGACGCCCGATGAACTGACTATTCGCCCATATCTCCTACTCCGGGGCTATTGTTGGCCCATGCCCGATAGCTTGCACAGGCGCGCCGTGGAAATGCTCGGCGCCCGGATAGTCAATGGAACCTACCCGTCGGGCTCGGTGCTGCTTGCCAGTGAGCTGGAAGAGGAGCTCGGCGTTTCCCGTTCGGTCATCCGCGAGGCCGTGCGCGTGTTGACCTCGGCCGGACTGCTCCATTCGGTCAAGCATGTCGGCTCCCGGGTGTTGCCGTCCGAACAATGGAACCCCTATGACCCGCTGGTGATCCGCTGGCGGCTGACCGGCCCCGGCAAGAACTCGCAGCTGCGATCGCTGACCGAACTTCGTGTTGCCATCGAGCCTGTGGCCGCTGAGCTGGCCGCGCTATACGCCCCGCACGGCTTCGGTTCCGGACTGCGGGTGCTTGCGGCTTCCATGGGTGTGGCGGCCGACTCCGGGGACCTGCGCGCCTTCCTGGAGCTGGACGTCGAGTTCCATTCGAAGGTGCTGGTCGGATCGGGCAACGAGATGTTCGCCAGCCTTGCCGGTCCCATCGGTTCGACGCTACGCGGACGTGCGGCGCTCGGCCTCCTTCCAGAACACCCGCATGGGGAACTCACGCAATTGCACATGGATATCGCCGATGCCATCGCCACCCATGATCCGGTGCGGGCCAGGAGCTCCATGGAACTGGTAGTTCGCCGCACCATGGCCGGGACGAGCTCCGTCTGGGCAGAACAGCCGCGCGTGTTCCCTGGGCCAGCATCGAAGGGCTAGCCCGGGCGGACGCAATTTCCCACCCCCGCTTGGTCGGCGTCGGACTCAACACCGGAGTTCGCGGGTGGCAATGCCATCCATGGCGTTTCCATGGCTCTTGATTTCCACCACGCCACTGGAAACCCCTGGAAGTATCAGTATCAGGAAGCCGCAAAAACAAACGAGGTACCCGAATACGAAAAAACCCGCCATTCCTTGGCATGTTGCCTGGGAATGACGGGGTTTTCGTTGGTGGGCCCTACCGGGATCGAACCGATGACATCCACGGTGTAAACGTGGCGCTCTACCAGCTGAGCTAAAGGCCCTTACTTGCGATGCCGCTTCATTTCGCTTCCGAAGTTCATCAACATCACGAGGAATAAATCTAGTGCATGACGTTCCAAAAAACCAAATCGACAGTACTTTGGCCCGTTTCAAACTAAAAACTAGGACCATGATTCACTGTCTGATCAGTCTATTGAGTGCCCGCCGCCCAGTCCGTCGATGGCCAATCGGTAGTCGGCCAACTCTCTTGCCTGGTGGGTCGGTGTCGAGAAATGAGCGGTAACCCGACCCTTGGAGACCAGAAACGTGGACCGTGTAGACATTCCGCGTTGCTCGTCAAAGCAACCAAAGGACTTCGAAACCGCTCCATGCGGCCAGAAGTCTGCAAGCAGGCCAAAAGAGAGGCTCATTTGCTGCGCATAAGCACGCAAGGCGTACTTGTGGTCCACGGAAACACCGTATATGCCTACACCCCGGGAACCGAACTCGGCGGCAACGGTTTCCAGTTGCGCAAGTTCTGAACTACACACCCCGGAAAAGGCGAATGGGTAGAAGACCAGAAAATAGCTGTGTTCAACCATTCTCGCTGGGTCTACGATTTCGCCGAATTGGTTGGACAACGCAAAATA
Organism: Paeniglutamicibacter cryotolerans; assembly: GCF_014190875.1. Lineage (NCBI taxonomy): Bacteria > Bacillati > Actinomycetota > Actinomycetes > Micrococcales > Micrococcaceae > Paeniglutamicibacter > Paeniglutamicibacter cryotolerans. The sequence continues at coordinate 897,648 of NZ_JACHVS010000002.1, forward strand.
AGGGACTGGCCTACCGATAATCGGCGCCGCCCCCTGGGGGCCGGAGTCCGCCGCTACGGCACCGTGTTGTGATGCCAGGGCAGCGGACCCCGAGTTATCAACCATTGCTAGTTCTTGCGGCGAGCCACAAGCCGCATGGCCGACCAGTCCTTGGAGACGCCTTCTGTGGACGTCACATGCAGACCGGCGGTGGGCGCCTCGGCCTGAATATCTGCCGGAGAGACATGACCGTCTCGCCCGGCCTTGGGGGTGAGTAGCCATACGGGGCCCCCACCGTCTAGGGATGTCAGTGCGTCGACCAGAGCGTCGACGAGATCACCATCATCAGCACGGAACCAGAGCATGACTGCATCAACGACCTCGTGATCGTCCTCGGTCAGAAGCTCGGAGCCAATGGCATCCTCAACTTCGTCGCGGAGGTCGAAATCGACATCATCGTCATAGCCGAGCTCTTGAATTAGCTGTCCTTCATTGAAGCCCATTTTCATGGCTGCTTCAGGCGTTGCCGGTACGGCGTCGCTCACGTCACTCCTCCTGCTGGTCCTGCTGGTTTCAAGCGTCCACCTAAGCCAACACCTTTTCTTCCGCTCCATCAAGCGCAACGGCCGCAACACGCCGTATTGACCTGTTCCGCGGCTATGTTTCTTGTCACCAATGCCCATTTCCGCGACGCAAAGCCATTACGCGGCGCCTCTCGGCTACGCATCGTGCAGCCGCGCGCACTACAGTGGATGCGAAGGTCCGCGCCCGACTACCCGACGGCGGTGGACCACCCTTTGGCGGCCAAGCCGCCGCTGCGTGCCTGCCATGGAAAACATACCTGGCCTCGCAGTTCCGCGCTGTACCCGTAACGAGGAGAAGATGGACGTGGCTGTAGAGGAACATATTTCCCACATCCGCAGCGGCTTGACCAGCCAGCTACCGGATCGCGATCCCGAAGAAACCGCCGAATGGATCGAATCCTTCGATGACCTGGTCGAAACCCAAGGCACCGAACGCGCCCAATACATCGTGCGCTCACTACTCCAGCGCGCCGGCGCCAAAAGCGTCGGAGTGCCCATGGTGACCACCACCGACTACGTCAACACCATCCCCGTGGACCAGGAACCGGACTTCCCCGGCGATGAACAAGTCGAACGCCGCTACCGCGCCTGGATGCGCTGGAACGCCGCCGTGATGGTCCACCGCGGCCAACGCCCCGGGGTGGGCGTCGGCGGACACATCTCCACCTACGCCGGTGCCGCCACCCTCTACGAGGTCGGCTTCAACCACTTCTTCAAGGGCAAGGACCACCCCTCCGGCGGAGACCAGGTCTTCTTCCAGGGCCACGCCTCACCCGGCATGTACGCCCGCGCGTTCATGGAAGGGCGCCTGAGCGAAGAAGACCTCGACGGCTTCCGCCAGGAAAAGTCCCGCAAGGGCCACGCCCTGCCCTCCTATCCGCACCCGCGCTCCATGCCGGACTTCTGGGAATTCCCGACCGTGTCCATGGGCATCGGCCCGATGAACGCGATCTATCAGGCCCAATCCAACCGCTACCTGCAAAACCGCGGCATCAAGGACACCTCCGGCCAGCACGTCTGGGCGTTTTTGGGCGACGGTGAAATGGACGAGCCCGAATCGCGCGGCCTGCTCCAGCTCGCCGCCAACGAACACCTCGACAACCTGACCTTCGTGGTGAACTGCAACCTGCAGCGCCTTGACGGCCCGGTGCGCGGCAACGGCAAGATCATGCAGGAACTCGAGGCCTTCTTCCGCGGCGCCGGCTGGAACGTCATCAAGGTCGTCTGGGGCCGGGAGTGGGATGCCCTGCTGGACGCCGACACCGATAACTCCCTGGTCGAGATCATGAACCAGACACCGGACGGGGACTACCAGACCTACAAGGCAGAATCCGGCGGCTTCGTGCGCGAGCACTTCTTCGGCAAGTCCCCGCAGACCAAGGAAATGGTCGCGGACATGTCCGACACGCAGATCTGGAACCTCAAGCGCGGTGGCCACGATTACCACAAGATGTACGCCGCCTATAAGGCAGCCACCGAGTTCAAGGGCAAGCCGACGGTCATCCTGACCAAGACGGTCAAGGGCTACGGCCTGGGCCCGCACTTCGAGGGCCGCAACGCGACCCACCAGATGAAGAAGCTGACCCTGGAGGACCTCAAGGCCTTCCGCGACCACCTGCGCATCCCGATCACCGATGAGCAGCTTGAAGCCGACCCGTACCTGCCCCCGTACTACCACCCGGGCATGGACGCACCGGAAATCGAGTACATGATGGAGCACCGCGCGGCCCTCGGCGGCGCCGTTCCCTCGCGCCGCAAGGATTCCAAGCCCATCCACCTGCCCGAGGACAAGGCCTACGAGGTCGCGGCCCGCGGTTCGGGCAAGCAGGAGGCCGCCACCACGATGGCCTTCGTGCGCCTGCTCAAGGACCTGATGCGCGACAAGGACTTCGGCAAGCGCGTGGTGCCGGTGGTTCCCGATGAGTCCCGCACCTTCGGCATGGACTCGTTCTTCCCCACGGCGAAGATCTACAACCCGGGCGGACAGAACTACCTTTCGGTGGACCGCGAACTGGTCCTGGCCTACAAGGAGTCGGTCTCCGGGCAGCTGATCCACCCGGGCATCAACGAGGCCGGTGCGGTGGCCGCGTTCACCGCCGCCGGTACCTCCTATGCCACGCATGATGAGCCGCTGGTGCCGATCTACGTGTTCTACTCGATGTTCGGCTTCCAGCGCACCGGCGATGCCTTCTGGGCCGCCGGGGACCAGATGGCCCGCGGGTTCATCATGGGTGCCACCGCCGGGCGCACCACGCTGACCGGCGAGGGGCTGCAGCACGCCGACGGGCACTCCCCGATCCTGGCCTCGACCAACCCGGCGGTAATCACCTACGATCCGGCCTACGGCTATGAGATCGGGCATATCATGAAGGCCGGCCTTCAGCGCATGTATGGCGGGAAGCATGAGGATCCGAACGTGATGTACTACATCACGTTGTATAACGAGCCGTACCAGCAGCCCAAGGAGCCCGAGGACCTGGACGTCGCCGGTGTGCTCGGCGGCATCTACCTGGCCTCCCCGGCCACGGTCGATGGCCCGCGTGCGCAGCTGCTGGCCTCGGGCGTGGCGGTACCCTGGACCATCGAGGCCCAGCGCCTGCTGGCCCAGGAGTGGGGGGTGTCGGCCGATGTCTGGTCGGTCACCAGCTGGAACGAGCTGCGCCGCGACGGCCTGGCAGCCGAGGAGGAATCCTTCATGGACCCCACGGCCGAACCGCGGGTACCGTTTGTCACCGCGCAGCTGGCCGGGGCCACCGGTCCGGTGATCGCCGTGACCGACTACATGAAGGCCGTACCGGACCAGATCCGCCAGTTCGTCCCGAACGAGTTCGCCACGCTGGGCGCCGACGGCTTCGGCTTCTCGGACACCCGTGCAGCAGCGCGCCGCTTCTTCAAGATCGACGCCCACTCCGTGGTCGTCCGCACCCTGCAGATGCTCGCCAAGCGCGGAGAGGTGGATGCCTCGGTTCCGGCCGCCGCGTTCGCCAAGTACAAGCTCGACGAAATCTAGTCGGACCACGGCGCTAGCGCCCGAGGGTTTTCACCCCTTCCCGGCCGGGGTGGGGCAGTCGGTTCACACCGGTTGCCCCACCCCGGCTTTTTGTGCGAACCCCACAAAATGGAGCACGGCGTCCCCGGTGCGTATCCTCGATGTATGAGCGATGATATTTCTTCCCTGCCGGCCGGCCGGATCCGACCGGTTCGGCAGGCCAAGGCCACTCCTGACACGCTGGCCAGGCTCAAGTCGCATCTGGGCGTGCTCTCGACCGTCGCACTGAAACACCTTGACCAGTCGCTGCCCTGGTACCGCGGCCTGCGCCCCGAGGAGCGCGCCGCGCTGGGCCTCGTTGCCCAGAAGGGCATCGCCTCGTTTGTCACCTGGTACGAACGGCCCACCACTTCCCCGCAGTGGGTGATTACCGACGTCTTCGGCGGAGCGCCCAGCGAGCTGACCAGGTCCATCAGCCTGCAGAAGGCCCTCCAGCTGATCCGCACCATCGTGGAGGTCGTGGAGTCCCAGGTCCCGGATCTGGCCCCGGAGGCCGAACACCAGCAGCTGCGCGAGGCCGTGCTGCGCTACTCCCGCGAGGTGGCCTTTGCCGCCGCCGACGTCTATGCCCGTGCCGCCGAATCCCGCGGTGCCTGGGACAGCCGGCTCGAGGCGCTCGTGGTCGATGCGGTGTTGCGCGGGGAAAGCCCCGATTCACTGCGTTCACGCATCTCGGCCGTCGGCTGGAAATCACATGACAACATCACCCTGGTCATCGGCTCGACCCCCGCGGTGGCCGGCGCCAGCTTTGTCTCGGAACTGCGCCGGGCCTCGCTGCGCATTGCCCGCGACTGCCTGGTCGGCATCCAGGGCGAACGGCTAATCCTGATGCTCGGTGGCGCCGAGGAATCGGCGGCCGGCCTTGAACGGCTCAGCGGGTACTTCGGCGAGGGGCCGGTGGTCTACGGCCCGGTCGCCGCCACGCTGAAGGAGGCCCCGAGCTCTGCCCAGGCGGCGTTCGCCGGGATCGCAGCTGCCCGCGCCTGGCCACTGGCGCCGCGCCCGGTCGCGGCTGATGACCTGTGGCCCGAACGGGTCATGAACGGGGACGCGGCGGCTCGAATCTCACTGATCCAGGGTATCTACAACCCCCTGGTCAAGGCCGGCAACGGCCTGGTGGAGACGCTGTCGAGCTATCTTGCCCTGGGCCATTCGCTCGAGGGAACCGCCCGCGAACTGTTCGTGCATGCCAATACGGTGCGTTACCGCCTCAAGCGCGTCTGCGATGTCACCGGATGGGATCCGCTGCTTCCCCGGGAGGCGTTTGTTTTGCAGACGGCACTCGTTGTGGGACGCTTGGACGTCGAACCGGAATTGTAGGAAACCTCTAAAACCATGCCGGGAGGTTGGTGTGTGAAAACACCCATGTCCGGCAACATATTTGGAAAGCTGGAATAGTGCTAGCAATCGTCTGCCCTGGACAGGGCTCCCAGACCCCCGGATTCCTCACCCCCTGGCTTGAGGTGCCCGGTGTCGCCGCGCATCTGGCCACCCTTTCCGAGCTGACCGGACGCGACCTGCTCGCCCACGGCACCGTCTCTGACGAGGAAACCATCAAAGACACTGCCGTCGCCCAGCCGCTGATCGTGGCAGCAGGCCTGGTCACGGCAGGCGCCTTGTTCGGCGGCGACATCCCCGCCGGCGTCCTGCTGGCCGGACACTCCGTCGGCGAGATCACCGCCTCGGCCCTGGCCGGCGCGTTGGACGAAGCCGACGCCATGCTCTTCGTGCGTGAACGTGCCAACGCCATGGCCCAGTCCGCCGCAACCACTCCCACGGGCATGGCCGCGGTGCTCGGCGGTGATCCTGACGACGTACTGGCTGCCATCGCATCTGCCGGCCTCACGGCGGCCAACGCCAACGGCGGCGGCCAGATCGTTGCTGCCGGGACCCTGGAGGAGATCGCAGCCTTCGCCGCGAATCCGCCGGCCAAGGCCCGCGTGATTCCGCTGAAGGTGGCGGGCGCCTTCCACACCCGACACATGGCTCCGGCTGTAGACGTGCTCAACACGCTGGTCCCGGCGTTGACCCCGCGCGATCCCGCGGCGATCCTGCTGAGCAATTTCGACGGCAGGGCGGTGTCCGGCGGAGCAGCCAATCTCGCCTCGCTCGTCGCCCAGGTTTCCCGCCCGGTCCGCTGGGACAGGTGCATGGAGGAAATGGCTGCAGCGGGCGTCACCGGCATTCTCGAGCTCTCCCCCGCAGGAACCCTCGTGGGCCTGGCCAAGCGCGGGCTCAAGGGAACCGCCACCCTGGCACTGAAGTCCCCAGAAGATCTCGATTCGGCCCGCGCCTTCGTCGCCGAACACAATGCCGACGCAGTACAGGAAGAGAACTAACCATGTCCATCGTCATGAAGCAGGAAACAGCCCGCGAGTTCAGCCGCATCCACGGAGTCGGCTCCTTCCGCCCGCAGAACTTCGTCACCAACGACGAGGTCTGCCAGTGGATCGACTCCTCCGACGAGTGGATCCGCCAGCGCACCGGCATCATTACCCGCGCCCGCGCCGATGCCGAAACCTCACTGCTGGACATGGCAGAGGCCGCCGGCCGTGCCGCTCTGGAAAGCGCCGGGATATCAGGGGATCAGCTCGGAGCCGTCATCGTCTCCACGGTCACCTTCCCGTACGCCACACCGTCGGCCGCCGCCGCGCTGGCCGACCGACTGGGCGCAACGCCGGCCCCGGCCTTCGACATCTCGGCGGCCTGCGCCGGATACTGCTATGGCGTGGCCCAGGCGGACGCCCTGGTGCGCTCGGGCATGGCCGAGTACGTCCTGGTCATTGGCGCCGAGAAGCTCTCGGACTACATCGACAACCACGAGCGGACCATCTCCTTCCTGCTCGGCGACGGCGCCGGCGCCGTAGTCATCGGCCCTTCGGACTCCCCCGGCATCTCGCCGTCGGTGTGGGGATCGGACGGCGGCAAGTGGGATGCCATCGGCATGACCCACTCGATGATGGACCTGCGCGATGTCGCGCTGCAGGCCGAATCCAGCCCGGACGGCACAGCCCTGGTGGCGGGCACCGAGGCCAAACTATGGCCGACCCTGCGCCAGGACGGCCAGACCGTCTTCCGCTGGGCCGTCTGGGAAATGGCCAAGATGGCGAAGCTTGCCCTGGAAAAGGCCGGCGTCACCGCCGAGGACCTGGTCGCCTTCCTTCCGCACCAGGCCAACATGCGCATCATCGATGAGATGGTCAAGCAGCTGAAGCTTCCCGAATCCGTCGTTGTGGCGCGGGACATTGCCGAGTCCGGCAACACCTCGGCAGCCTCCATTCCGATGGCCATGGACCGCATGCTGAAGACGAATCCAGAGCTGTCCGGGGGGCTGGCACTGCAGATCGGTTTCGGTGCCGGTGTGGTCTTCGGCGCGCAGGTCGTGGTCCTGCCCTAGGCTTGTCCCCGGGAAACCACCCATATTCCGGACCGCCACCCGCGGTCTGAACAATCGTCGGGACATTTCCCGGCAAAACATGAAGGGAGCCATCATGGCTAGCAACGAAGAGATCCTGGCCGGTCTGGCCGAGATCGTCAACGAAGAGACCGGCCTTGCCACGGATGCCGTGGAAATGGACAAGTCCTTCACCGAGGACCTTGACATCGACTCCATCTCGATGATGACCATCGTGGTCAACGCCGAAGAGAAGTTCGACGTGAAGATCCCGGACGAAGAGGTCAAAAACCTCAAGACCGTTGCCGATGCAGTTAACTTCATCGCCGGCGCACAGGCCTAAATAGCCGTCGGGAAGTGCACCGCGCCCATATGGGCCGGGGGCACGCCCGTGGCGGGGCCGATCGGGGGCATCGTTCCCGATCGGCCCCGCTGCCCCTGAATTTTTGCAGACGGCGCGTGGCCTGACACCTAGTCCCGGCCCCGCATCAAGCCGAAGCGGCATTCCCCGCACCCTTCCCCCAGGAGAGAGTTTCACGATGGCCCGCAAAGTTGTAATCACCGGCCTTGGAGCCACCACGCCCATTGGCGGCGATGTTCCCACCATGTGGGCCAATTCCCTCAAGGGCGTCTCCGGCGCGCACCTGCTCACCGAGGACTGGGTGGAAAAGTACGACCTGCCGGTGCGCATCGCCGCACACGCCTCCAACCCGGCCTCCGAGGTCCTCTCCCGCGTTGAAATGAAGCGCATGGACCCCTCGACACAGTTCGCCGTAGTTGCCTCCCGCGAAGCCTGGAAGGATTCCGGCATCGAGGACGTCGACCACGACCGTCTCGCTGTGGCGTTCGCCACCGGCATCGGCGGCGTCTGGACACTGCTCGACGCCTGGGACACGCTCAAGGAAAAGGGACCGCGCCGGGTTTTGCCGATGACCGTGCCGATGCTGATGCCCAATGGCCCCGCGGCAGCAGTCTCCTTGGACCTGGGCGCCCGCGCCGGGGCCCACACGCCCGTCTCAGCCTGCGCCTCCGGCACCGAAGCCATGCACCTTGGCCTGGAACTGATCCGTTCGGGCAAGGCAGACGTCGTCATGGTCGGTGGTGCGGAAGCTGCCATCCACCCGATGCCGATGGCCTCGTTTGCCGCGATGAAGGCACTGTCCAAGCGCAACGACGACCCGGAACACGCATCGCGCCCGTACGACGTCGACCGTGACGGTTTCGTCATGGGCGAAGGCGCCGGCGCCCTGGTCCTCGAGGCCGAGGAGCACGCCCTGGCCCGTGGCGCCCGCATCTACGCCGAACTGGCCGGCACCTCGGTGACCGCAGACGCCTACCACATCACTGCTCCGGACCCGGAAGGCCTGGGAGCCACCCGTGCGCTGAAGGCTGCCATGTTCGACGGTCGCATCCAGCCCGAAGACGTGGTCCACGTCAATGCACACGCCACCTCGACCCCGGTCGGCGACAAGCCCGAGTACACCGCCCTGCGCGCCACCTTCGGCGCTCACCTGGAAAACGTGTGCGTCTCGGCCACCAAGTCGCAGATGGGCCACTTGTTGGGCGCCTCCGGCGCCGTTGAATCGGTGCTGGCCGTCCTCTCGGTCTACCACCGGCTGGCCCCGGTCACCATCAACCTGGAGAACCAGGATCCGGAGATCCCGCTGGACATCGTCACCGGCACCCCGCGTGTACTGCCCGAGGGCAGCATCGTCGCGCTGAACAACTCGTTCGGCTTCGGCGGTCACAACGCGGTCGTCGCAATCCGCAGCCTCTAAGGCCAAGGGCGTCCCTTGGACGCCGTTGAAATGGAGGCCGTCGGTTCCCGCGAGGGATCCGACGGCCTCCATTTTCGTTCCGGGATTCACCCCTTCCTCAAGGGGTCCGGATGTTCTCGCCGGTGGCCTGCTCATTTTTTGGTGCCCTGCGAGGGGCCCTAGGAAAGCACCCCGCAGGTCTACTAGATCCTCCCTACGAAGCGCCGGGGAGGAAGCCCTGGCCTCGACGACCGGGCGGCAGCCTGGAAGACGTTTCGGCCCTCCGATCGAGTGGGCGAATGGCCGCGCCTTTTCTCCTTACGACGGTGAGCCGGTCGATGTCGCGGGCTGGAAATGAGGGACCATCATCTTGGCCGGATTCGCCGCGCTGCTCTTCTACCCCGCAGCCAACGACGTACAATCGCTGGTTCCACGACCCCTCGTCCCTGCCCTCCCGCGGCCGCATTCATCGCCTTCGCCGGCCACTAGTGGAGTGTCCTGTTCAGGATGCCGACCGGCTCATACCACCTAAGCTTGGCTGTCTGCTGGCTCCTGAACCTTGTCGAGTCGATTGTCGTGGGCCTGGTTGAACACGTCAGTCCGGTTCGGCACCGTGTACCTGCCGACCTACAGCTGGAATCTTGCCCAGGCATTCGCGACCATAGGATACGTCCCGCTGCCCCTCACCCTGACCTTCATCAAAACCAAAGAACATCCTTGCCGGCACAGGCGCCCACGTGCTCGGCGATTGGGTTTCGTTCACTTTGCCCTGGGAGCTGCGGAGGCAATAAATTGAATTTCCCCATCAGTCCGGCCGGGCCGCCCCCTGCAGGGCAACCATAGTGGCTGCCGGATAGATCCGGTCCGGACGCTGTCGGCACTCCCGTGTTTATCGCGCAAGGCCTATCGGCTGCTGGTCAGCGGACCGGGGTACAAACAGACTAGACGACCTGATGCAGCCAACGTACCGGCGCACCGGCCGCCGCATGCCTGAACGGCTCTAGTTCCTCGTCCCAAGCCTCACCCAGGGCAAGCGAAAGTTCATGGTAGACCAATGCGGGTTCACCGGCGCCCTGTTCATAGGCGTAGCGAATTCGGTCCTCGCCGACCATGATGTTGCCTGCGGCATCGGTGGTGGCATGGAAAATACCCAGATCGGGTGTGTGGGACCAGCGACTTCCATCGACGCCGGGGCTCGGCTCCTCGGTGACCTCATAGCGAAGGTGCGCCCAACCTCGCAGGGCGGAGGCGAGAAGTGCTCCGGTGCCCGGTTGGCCGGTCCAAGAAACCTCTGCCCGGGACATTCCGGGCGCGGCGGATTGAGGCGTCCACTTCAATTCAAAGCGCTGGGATACTACGGATCCCACGGCCCACTCGATGTGTGGGCACAACGCAGAAGGGGCTGAGTGGATAAAAAGTACGCCCCTGGTCTTCGCTTCAGGCATGCCATCCTCCAGTTGCTGTTGGTACGTCTTCCCCAACGACCACAGCTATCTATCGGAACAACGGCTTGTCACCTGATTCATTCTGCCTGATTGCGCACCCCAATGCCAGCGCCTACCGTCGACAGGGAACCGCGCGGCGTCCCGAAATCCCCATCAGGCCGCCCTGTCCCCTACCTTGGCATCAGTAAAGGTAAGCCATGCCCCGGATTCATGACTAAGCAAGGACTCGCTGCGCATGCCGAGAGCGGGGCCCGTACCATAGGCCGTGACACGGGGTCATGGGGAACGGGGCCCAGTTCCGGGCACCCCGTTCGTGAGCTACCGGCGTCGACTGGCCCACTTGCCGAAATCCCCCTGCCTCGTGACACCGCCGATGCCGAGGGACTCCACAACACAGCCCCAAATCGATCGTGAAACCGTGCCACATCCGACTGGATGCCGCTAGTTGTGCTCGTCGCCGAAGAGCAAACTGCAGTGGAACTGAATTATTTCGGCAACGGCATCCGGTGAACTGTCCCACGGACTAATTTAACGAACCAACGAGTACTTGAAATGGGCCGAGCATTAGTCAAGTCCTCGTAGACCATCTCCATGCAGGCGACCGAAGTGGCGTCCCTGCCCAGTACCGAAATTTCGATACAGGAGCCTTTCTCCGCAATATCAAATGCCACCCGTCGTCCTCGAGTGCGGAAATCAACAACCAGGCATTCGTTTCGATAGAACCAAACCCGAGGATTCGAAGTACCCGTTTCCAAAACCAGCGAGTCCCGGATCGTTTCCAAGGCCTTACGTGGAGGGTCGAAGCTGGGACGTGGATCATTTGAGCGCGACTGGGATTCCAGAGCGCCCTTGAGTTCCTCATCAAGCGTGTGCACGGTCTCATCATGCGGAACATCCATGGTCCGGTTGAGCTTCCAATTGAAGTTAATCCCCATAAAATCCCGGTGACGGATTCCGCTCGGGCGTGAGGCCTCCACCCCAACGACGTCAGGGACCCTCCACTGCACGGCATCTGCCGTCCGCTGGGGGCGACCACCCATTTCGGCGTTTCCCCAGCACGCGTCTTGTTGTTGTGGAAGTAATCCGAGAATCGACGAACGTCACTCGTGGAGGTCCGTACCGCTTCAATCGTCCGGCCATCGTAGGCAACGGCACCTACGGTCGACACCTCAAGCAGGTCGAAAAGCGTCCCACCGGAATCGTTCATGACCAGTTCGTCGATGTCCTGGTTGATGACTGCTGCAGCCCTAATCGGTCGATACGTGGTTGCGCAGAGACGAAAGCTGCGGGGAGTGTCCGGGCCGTGAAAGGCGAACGACCTTACTTGTCTCTGCACTTCCGTGCCGACACGCGGCGGTACGGAAGTGCTCACCATCGGATCAAGCCCGCGGATGGGCCCGCTGGTAGCTTTCTCGCAACCGCTCCACCGAAACATGCGTGTAGCGCTGGGTCGTGGCAAGGGAGCTGTGGCCAAGATACTCCTGCACGGCGCGCAAGTCCGCTCCACCATCAAGCAGGTGTGTCGCTGCCGTATGGCGCAGGGCGTGGGGTCCTCGCGCCGCCGTGTCGCCGAGCTCCTCTAACGCCTTGGACACGATTTCACGCACCTGACGTTGACCGAGGCGGCCTCCGCGGACACCCAGAAAAAGAGCGCTACCGCTTCCCGCAACGGCAAGCACGCCCCGGCCGCGCCGGAGCCAGTCGTCAAGTGCGTTCAGGGCCGGCTGTCCAAACGGCACGGTCCGCTCCTTATCTCCCTTGCCCAATACCCTCAGGGTCCTCCGGTCATGGTCTACCGATTCCAGGTCGAGTGTCACCAGTTCACCCACGCGGATGCCCGTGGCGTAAAGCAGCTCCAGGAGCGCATGATCACGGTCACGGACGGCCTTCTGTTCGACGCTAGGTTGCCCGGAGGCTCCATCTACCTGGGCAACCGTGCGGACCTGAAGCAACCGATCAACTTGTTGGCGTTGCAACACATGGGGCAGCTTCTGGTCCGGGACCGGTGAACGCAGCCGGCTGGCAGGATCGATGGCGACCAAGCCCTCCCTGCGGGCCCAGCCGAAGAAGGTTCGGGCGGTGGCCGATCGGCGGGCCAGGGTGGAACGTGATAGACCCAATTCCTGCAGTCCGCCCATCCACAGGCGCAGCAACGTCAGATCAATGCCTTCCACCGTCGTCACCTGACGGGAGGCGCATTCCCGCAGCAGGTTTTCAAGGTCTGAACGGTAGGCACGCAACGTGTGTTCACTGCGTGCTCGTTCCAGGCGCTGGTACCTCTCGAATCCGTTCATCGCCGAGACGAATGCGTCGGGCATCACGATGGAAGGAACCGGTGTGGGAGCTGCATGTGGTTGTTGCACCCCTCCAGCTTGCCCCGGGCTTCGCCCGGAGACACCGCACCACGCCGGTCTGGTAACTAACCGGGGTAGGCGCGACTCCACGCCTCGCCGGTGGAGCGTGCCAGTCCCCGCCCAGCCAGCCGGCTGAGACCTCCCAAGACGGCGCCGATTCCCAGCCCGGCCGTGGCAGCCAGTTCGTCCGGGGACCGTGGCCGATTGTTGGGCAGCGCATCGAGAAGGAGCAGGTCCTGGACGTTGAGCCCGTCGTAGTCGCGGATGTCTTCATCTGCCGTGCCGCCGGACGTCGCCGGGGCGGAGACCTTGATCAGTTCCAGCGCTTCGGCTGCGTCGGTGACGGGAATGGCTGCCGCCTCACGCAGCAGACGATGGCATCCCGCGGAGTTCGCCGAGTAGATAGAACCAGGTACGGCACCCAGCTCGCGCCCGATGCCAGCAGCGTGGCGTGCTGTGGACAGGGCCCCGGAGCGCCACCGTGCCTCGGTGACAAGGGTTCCGGCACAAAGGGCGGCTATGACCCTGTTGCGGGCCAGGAACCTCCATCGGGTCGGGGTGGTTCCCGGGGCAACTTCGGCAATGATCAGTGCCGCGCGTTGGATACTGCGTAGCAGTTCGGTATTGCCCTCCGGGTAGTAGCGGTCCAATCCCCCGGCCATGACGGCGATGGTGGGAGGGAAGGCTGGTACCCCGTCTTCAACACCAAGCCGACCGGCATCCAACGCTGCAGCGTGGGCGCAGGCATCGATGCCGTAGGCGCCGCCGGAGAGCACGGTGATGCCGCGCCCCACGACCCCGCTGACGATGTCAGAGGTGACCTGTCGTCCGTATTCGGTGGCGTCACGGCTGCCGACAACTGCGAGAAGGCGTTCGGGGTGGCTGAGTATTCCGACATTTCCGTTGCCCCGCCACCAGAGGGCCAGGGGTGCCGCCGGACCAAGGGCATCAAATTGTTCGGGCCACTCCTCGTCTTCGGGCGTGAGCATCCCACCGCCAAGCAGCGCCATGGTATCCAGGTCGTGGGCCGGGTCGGCGAGCGCGGCGCGTGCTTTCCATCGCTCGAGTCCTGCGTCGAGTTTGCGGTCTGCCCGTGGCGTTTCAGTGTCGTCGAGGAATTCGCTGACTTGCTGCTGTTCGGTAGGTGGGGTGGTTCCGGTGTAGGTGGTGATGATGCGGTAGGCCTCGATGGGTCCGGCAATGGCGACGAGGGCGGAGCCGGTGGGGTCGTTGGGTTCGATGATCTTGCTGAGACCGGCTCGTGCAATTTGGGTGGGCTTGAAGGCGGGTTTGGTCTTGGTCATGGTGTGGCGTCCTTTCAGTGTGTGGCGTCTTGTGTGCTCATGGCTTGTCGGTCGGCGAGCGCTGGCGATGGTTGCCGGCTATTGGGTGTGGTCTGCCTGGGTGAGTCCTTCCGGGGTTTCCGTATTCCCTGTTTTGGTTTGCTTACCCGTGGTGTTGTCGTCCCTACCCGATGTCGCCCTTGCCGTGTTGGCGAAGCTGGAGGGCTATGTCGAGGTCTCCGCGGGTTGGACGTGCATGTTCGGCGAGGTCGGCGATGGTCCAGGCGATGCGCAGGACCCTGTCGTAGCCGCGTGCGGAGAGTCGGTAGTGTTCCGCTCCCCGGGTGAGTGGAGCAAGTGTGTCCGGTGGGAGTGCAAGTTCGTGCCGGAGGATGGAGCCGGGGACTTGGGCGTTGGTGGTGAGCCGGTAGGGTGCGAGGCGTTGGTGTTGGCGGAGGCGGGCGTCTTGAACGCGGAGGGCCACGGATGCTGAGTTTTCGGAGGGTGTGGTGGTGGCGAGGTGGGCGGTGTCCAGCCGGGGGACGAAGAGTTGCATGTCGATGCGGTCCAGTAGGGGGCCGGAGAGCCTGGCGTGGTATCGGCGTCTCGCCATGGGCGTACAGGTGCATTCGGTGCCCTTGCCGAGGTTGCGTCCGCAGGGGCAGGGGTTTGCAGCCATGACGAGTTGGAAGCGTGCGGGGTAGGTTGCTGTTCCCCCGGCGCGGTGCAGGGTAAGTGTTCCGGATTCAAGTGGTTGGCGCAGGGCGTCGAGGGTGCGGGCCGTGAATTCGGGTGCTTCGTCGAGGAAGAGGATGCCGTGGTTAGCGCGGGATGCCGCTCCGGGGCGTGGGATACCGGCGCCTCCCCCGATGATGGCTGCCATGGAGGCGGAATGGTGCGGGGATTCGAAGGGTGGTCGGCGGATGAGTTTGTTCAGTGCTCCGGCACCGGAGGCCAGTGAGTGGACAGCGGTGGTTTCCATGGCTTGTTTGTCGCTGAGGTCGGGCAGGAGGGAAGGCAGTCGTTCGGCGAGCATGGTCTTGCCTGCCCCTGGTGGGCCGGTGAGGAGGAGGTGGTGGGCCCCGGCTGCTGCGATTTCCAATGCGAGGCGTCCTTGGGGTTGTCCGGCGACGTCGCAGAGGTCGGGTTCGGGGAGCATCCCGGTATCCATGTTGTTGGTCCGGTTGGTGGTTTCGGGGTTTTGGTGGCGGTGCGTGGGTGGGTTGACGCTGAGCGGGTCGGCCCCGAAGTCGAGCAGCAGGGGTGAGAGGTGCTGGTAGGAGCGGATGTTTGCCCCGGGGACCAGTGCCGCTTCTGCGTGGTTCTGCGCTGCGACGACGATGGTGCGTATCCCTGTGGCGACTGCTGCCATGACGGAAGGGAGGATGCCGGGTACGGGACGAAGGGAGCCGTCGAGTCCGAGTTCGGCGAGGTAGAGCACGTCCGGTGGCGGGTGGATGTCTCCTGCGGCGGTGAGTGCCGCGACGATGATGGCCAAGTCGTAGCCGGAGCCGCGTTTGTGGATGGTGGCGGGGATGAGATTGACGGTGATGCGCCTGGCGCTGAGGGGCACGCCCGAGTTGCGGGCTGCGGAGCGGATGCGTTCGCGGGCCTCGTTGAGGGCAGCGTCGGGTAGGCCGAGCAGGACGAAGGCGGGCAGACCGCCTCCGATGTCGGCTTCCACTTCGACGAGGTGGCCGTTGAGTCCGAGTAGTCCGACGGCGAGCGCGCGGCCGAGGCTCATGCTTCTACCCCCTTGTAGTGTTCCAGGTGCGGTTTGGTGCCCTGGTGCAGCAGGATGGCTATGACGTCGATGCGGGCGCCGGTCCAGCTCCTGTGGTTTTCCCGGCACCAGCAGCGGGTGAGTACGCAAAGTCGGCGGAGTTTGGCGGCGGTGACGGCTTGGGCGGGGTGGCCGTAGTCGGTACTGGTACGGGTCTTGACCTCTACTGCGATGATGCTGCCGCGGTGTTCGGCGATGATGTCCAGTTCGCCCTGGCTGCAGCGCCAGTTGGTGGCAAGGATGCGCATGCCGCGGTGTTGCAGGTATTCGGCGGCGATGGCTTCTCCGGCGGCTCCAAGGTATTGGTTGTGGTTCATGGTGTCCTTTCCGGTGTGCGCGCGGTGGTGTGCTTCTCCCATGGTGGGTGGGGTGCCCGCTCGAGGTGGGGGTGGCCGGTCAGGGGTGTGTGGCGCCGCTATCCGGGCGGTTCCGTGGTGTGGCCTGTGGAGGGATAGTGCCGTTGCCTGGGCCTGTGGGATTCGAATATGGTTCGAACATCGATCGACAACACGCCGTCATTTTTATTGCGGGCACAGCCCATGTAGGCAACGATGGGTTGATGGGCGCCGCGGGGACCCGATTTTACGGTCCCCCTGGTCCTTCTACCGTTTGCCGCCGATACGAAACCAGGTCCATCGTGAAATTGAATCCAGTCCTCATCGGTACGGCCACAGTGTTGGCCACCGGGTTGATGTTGTCCGGTTGTTCCAATCCAACGGCTGCTCCGGCCCCGGCGTCGGGGACCGACAGCGGTACGGTGATCGTTTCCTCGGCCAACTTCACCGAGTCGGAGATCATCGGGAACCTCTATGCACTGGCGTTGGAGGATGCCGGGGTGAAGGTGGAGACGAAGTTCAACATCGGTTCGCGTGAGGCCTACATCCCGGCGCTGACGCAGGGATCGATCAACCTGCTTCCCGACTACACGGGTAACCTGCTGCTGTTCTTGGATCCGCAGGCCGACGTGTCGACCCCGGAGGCGATCGAGAAGGAGCTGCCGGGTGCGTTGGCTGCCAAGGGGCTGGTGGCGCTGACCCCGGCGTCGGCGCAGGACAAGGACTCGGTGGCGGTGACCCGGGAGACGGCCGATAAGTGGAACCTGAAGACGATCGGGGACCTGGCGGCACACAATGACCAGTTGATACTTGGTGCCCCGCCGGAGTTCAAGGAGCGCCCGGTGGGCTTGCCTGGCCTGAAGGATCACTACGGCGTGGTGCCCTCGAAGTTCGTGCCGTTCGCCGATGGCGGGCCGGCGTCGGTGAAGGCGTTGCTGGCCGGGAAGATCACCGCGGCGAACGTGTTCACGACGAGCACGGACATCACCGATAACGACCTGGTGGTGCTGGAGGATCCGAAGCAGAATTTCCCGGCGCAGAATGTGGTGCCGGTGGCGGGCAAGGATAAGTTGAGCGATGCCGCAGTGTCGGCAATCGATGCCGTATCGGCGAAGTTGACCACGGAGGAGCTGCTCAAGTTGAACGGGTGGGTTTCCGGTTCGCAGAAGCTGGAGCCGGCGGCCGCTGCCGAGCAGTGGTTGACCGAGCAGGGACTGGTCAAGGGCAAGTAGTCGGATCAAATCGAACATAGTTTCGAACATGTATGGTTGTTGTTTGTCCGCCCGTGGGGCGGGGGCATTTTTCGGCCCGATTGAGGGGATTTTCATGTACGTTCCAGCGCTACCGAGCACTCGCCGAGGGGTCGCCAGGTGATTCGGTTCGAGGGAGTGTCAAAGGTCTACCCGGATGGCACCCGGGCAGTTGAAGGGCTGGACCTGGAGATCGAGGAGGGTTCATTCACCGTGCTGGTGGGCCCCAGCGGCTGCGGGAAGACCACCTCGATGCGGATGATCAACCGGATGGTGGCGCCGAGCTCCGGACGCGTCCTGGTGAACGGGAGGGATGTGGCCGGCATCCGTCCGGTCTCGCTGCGCCTGGGCATTGGCTACGTGCTGCAGAACGCCGGGCTCTTCCCGCACCGCACCGTAGCGGACAACGTGGCGGCCGTCCTGCGGCTCAAGGGAGACTCGCGCCGAACGGGCCGGACCAAGGCGCTGGCCGCCATGGAACGGGTGGGGCTGGAGGCGGCGCTGGCCGAACGCTATCCGGCACAGCTCTCCGGCGGCCAAATCCAGCGCGTCGGGGTAGCCCGGGCGCTGGCGGCCGATCCGCCGATCCTGCTCATGGACGAACCGTTCTCCGCCGTGGACCCGATCGTCCGCGATGGGTTGCAGCGCCAGATGTTGGACCTGCAGGCGCAATTGGGCAAGACCATCGTGATGGTCACCCACGACATCGATGAGGCGTTGCTGCTGGGCGACCGGATCGCCGTGATGGCACCGGGCGGCGTGCTGGCCCAGCACGCCGATGCCCGCACCGTCCTGACCCGACCGGCCGACGAGTTCGTCGCCTCGCTGGTCGCCAAGGACCGCGGCTTCCGCGCGCTGTCCTTCGCACCCCTGGCCGGGATCGACCCGGTACCCCTTCCCGCCGCCGGCAGCGACGGGGCCATCGATCTCGGAACGCTGGCCCCGGGATGGTCACTCGAGCTGGAGCATGCCGGGGCATCCGGCGAGCGCCGGGGCAGCTGGCGAGCGCCGGACGGTACCGCGTTGCGGGTCACCGGCTCGGTATCTCGCGCCGACACCCTGCGCAAGGCCCTGGACGCGGTGCTCGCCTCACCCCACGGCCTGGCGCTGGTGCTGGATCCCGGCGTCCCGCCCGCCGTGGTGAACCTGGCACTACTGACTCCGCTGCTGACCCCCTCCCCTGGCGTGGCCACCGGTGGCGTGTCCGGCGGACGGCCATGAACTGGCTGATCAACAACTTCCCCTCAGCCTGGGAGCTGACGGTCGAACACGCCTACCTGTCGTTCGCCCCGACGGTCATCGGGCTCATTGTCGCCCTGCTGCTCGGATTGGCGCTGGGCAACAGGCCCCGACCCCGAACCATCGCCACGGTGCTGGCCAGCGCGATGTTCACCGTTCCCTCGCTGGCCCTGTTCGTGATCATCCCCTCACTGCTGGGCACGGGCATCCTGAACCCGCTGAACGTCGTCATCGCGCTGAGCCTGTACTCGGCATCGCTGCTGATACGTACCGTCTTCGACTCGCTGGATGCGGTACCGGCCGACGCGCTGGCCGCCGCCGAGGCCATGGGCTATTCGACCGTGCGGCGCCGGCTGCTGATCGACCTGCCGCTGGCCATCCCGACGCTGGCCGCCGGGTTGCGCGTCGCCGCCGTCACCAACGTGTCGCTGGTGTCCGTGGGCGCGGTGATCGGCGTCGGCGGGCTGGGCCAGCTGTTCACCGCCGGCTACCAGCGCGACTACCCGGATGAAATCCTGGCCGGCATCATCATGGTCCTGGCGTTGGCGCTGGTCTTCGACCGGATCATCGCCATCGCCGCCTTCCTGCTGACCCCCTGGGTGCGGGCGGCCCGTTCGGCAGTTCCACGCACTGCCGGCTTCGGGGGCCGTCGATGATCACCGGCATGCTCGCATACTTCGCCGACGGCGCCAACTGGGTGGGGCCCGAGGGAATCGCCACCCGCCTGGCCGAGCACCTCTGGTACTCGCTGCTGGCCGTGTGCATCGCAGCGCTCATCGCGTTTCCGATCGGGCTGGTGGTCGGGCACACCGGCCGCGGCCGGCTGGTGGTAGTCACGTTGTCCAACGTGTTGCGCGCGCTACCCTCGCTGGGCATCATGACCCTGATGGTGCTGCTGCTGGGCCTGGGGCTGATCGCCCCGATGCTGGCCCTGGTACTGATCGCAATCCCGCCGATCCTGGCGGGCGTGTATGCCGGAATCGCCAACGTCGATCCGGACACCGTGGATGCGGCCCGCGCCATGGGCATGAAGGAATCGCGCATCATCATCCAGGTCGAGACGCCGATTGCGCTGCCGCTGATCCTGGGCGGGCTGCGCGCCGCCGTGCTGCAGGTCGTGGCCACCGCCGCCATCGCCGCCTACGTGAACCTCGGCGGCCTGGGGCGATACATCTTCGACGGGCTCGCACTCTACGACTACGCCCGGGTGCTGGTCGGCGCCGTACTTGTCACGGCGCTGGCGCTGGCGCTGGACGGGCTGCTGGCCCTCGGCGTCAAACGGGTGACACCGAGGGGCCTGCGGGGCTAGGCTCACCCATGGAGGGGAGGTGCCCATGGGAGCTGCAGGATCGATCGACGCGCCGGCCCAGCTGGCCGCCGTCACCCGAACCGTGGTTTTCAGCAACGAGGAGGGCCAGTCTCGCTATTCCGTCATCCTCTCCCAGGACCATCCGCTGGCCGCGCGGGACCTCTGGCCGGCACTGAGCGATGCAGGCCGGCTGGCGCAATGGTTTGCCGTCGTCGGTGGGGACCTGCGCGCCGGAGGCACCTACGCGATTGCCAATAATGCCACGGGCACCATCGAACGCTGCCAGGCGCCGCTGGGCTTCTCGGTCAGCTGGGAGTACGAGGGCGAGCTCAGCCGGGTCGGTGTGCGCCTGGACGCGCGGGAGGATGCCACCACGCTGCGCCTGGAGCACGTCTGCGACATCGACGGGGAGGTCTACCCCGAATACGGGCCCGGGGCGATCGGCATCGGCTGGGACTTGGCCCTGTTGGGACTGGCGCAGCACCTCTTCCAGGGCGCGAGCGTCCCCCCGGAAACCACCGGCTGGATCAAGGATCCCGCCGCGCTGGAGTTCATGGAGGGCTCCAGCCGGGCCTGGGCCGACGCCTCCATAGCCGCCGGTTCCGAGGAGCACCACGCCCGCATGGCCCAAGAACGCTGCACCACCGCCTACGTCGGAATCGGATGAGCATGGAAAACCTCGATTTCTCCCGCGCCGAGGAATTCGCCGCATTCACCGACGAGCTGCTCTCCAGCGCCCGCGAGCTGGACACCGACCGGCGAGCGCCCATCCTCGAGACCGAAGGGATCGGAGGGGCCTGGATCGTGATCGTCTACCAGGAGGCAGGGCAGGTGGCGGCGACAGGACAGGTGCTGGAGTTGAACCGGCTGGCGGCCGCCTTCGATCCGGACCCCTCGCCCGCGGAGCTTGCCAGGATCGTGGTGCAGGACATGATCCTTGACCCTTCGGGGGCAGGGCGGCGCTGCGACGAACCGATCCTCGAATCCTTCAACGAGCGCTACCCGGGCTTGGGCTGGTACGGGGACATGGACGAGCTGCCCACCGACCCGCACGAACGCCAGGCCGGCTAAGCGCCCGGTTTTTCCTCGGGGCGCGCGCTGCTGCCCCGAGGCGCCCCGGCTACCCTGCCCCCATCGGATGCCGCTGGTGCACGCAGCACGATGGGCTATTTCACGAACAGGCCAGCGGGTTCGCTCTGGAATTCCAGGGTGTGCCCTGCACCGAGTTGCGCCAATGAGCGGCTCGGAATGTCGATCCTCGTGGTCCTCGAATCGGCCGCGACGTTGATCGGCACCACCAGCGCCGTGGCGGAGGATTTCGCTTCCGCTCCTGCACCGGGAACGACGTGGTTGACCCGGCTGCTCACTGCACAGCCGCTCTTGAGTGCGGGACCCGAAGCCCGGGGCGTTACGGCCACCGCCTGCCCGGCATGCTGCTGACCCGGGCGTTGCGGGTAGACGAGCTGGTCACCGGAACGCTCACGTTGCGACCTTTTCGGCCAGCTTCGGATCCCGGGCGACCACGGTGCCGTCCACATCGAATCGGGCGACGTTTTGGGTGTTTGCCGTCGAGGCCCGCCGTATCCCGCAGCAGCATCGTGAAGCGCACGTTGCACACGCCCGGATCGGTCTTCACGCGCAGCTCGATCTGCCGATAGGTCCCCACATCGCTCTGCCCGCGGATCCGGCCACCTTGATCGACTTTTCCGGATCGGCGGATAACTCGCTCGCATACTTCCCCTTGGTTCCCGGGTCGGCCGTCACCAGCTTGCCCGGCTGGTGGGGCATCTCGACCTGAACCCGGTTTTTGATGGCGGCCAGCGGTGAACCGTCAAGTACCGGTCCACTGGCGACTGCACTGAACACGCGGGGCGCGGCCTTTCGCAGGCCCGGCACACGCAGCGTGAGCACCCCGTCTTTGGCCGTGGGGACCCACGGAAGTCACCCATTCGTGGAATCGTCCTCATCCCGGGCCACTACCTGCCTGCCTAGTATCGGCTGGGCCGCTTCGCGCCGGGCACCAGGTCTCCCAGCAGGGGAAAACGATGAACCCTAGCCACGCACGCGAAGGGAAGGCCTGAGGCCATCCCTGGCCCTCGGACATGCGCATGCACACTAGGCAACCATCGGAGATCTGGCATCAGGGTGGCGGCACCGGGGCCCAACGCCACAACGCCACAACGCCACAACGCCACAACGGATTCCTACCCGACCCAGTCGATGCCAGCAGTCCCTGCCCCCGAGCCCCGGGAAGGTACCCGCTTAAAGTCTTGCCACCGCACTCGACCACCGGCGCACATTCCTGCCGTGCCCTTCTTGACGAAGCGATTCCGAGCCCCGCGGAGTTCTCAAGGTTTCAGGCCGTCGAAATCACTGATCGGATGGCACAAAGACCGGGCTGCCCATTCCAAGCACCGACGAGGTGCCACCGCACTGGCCCCGCTCCCAATCGAATTCGAGTTTCTTGGCCCCGACAAGGTCGATGTCCCATTCTCGGAAGGAGATGTCGTTGATGGTGGCACTGTCATAGACATTGCCGTCGACCACGGCGTCGATGTGAGCCTCGGTGCCGCCGTCATGTGCCGCGTCGACCAGGGCAACCGTCGCGGAGAAGGACGAGTACTTCCCGTCCAGGTCGTAGACGATTTTGCCGCTTTGTGGAGCATCGGTGGCACAGATCGGCGCACCCAGCACCGTGTTGTGGGATTGACCGCGCAAATCCGCCCCATCGATGGACAGCCATGCTCCCTGCACAGGGACAGGAAGCGGCGCCGCCGCCGGGGAATCGGGGGTCAGCCCGAATTCCACGGTGAGCTCCATGGAGTCGCCCAGTGGCTGGCCGGATTCCGGGTCCTGTGCACTGATCTGGCCTGCCGGGACATCCAGGCTCGTTGTCTGGGTGATGCTGAGCTTGATTCCGGCAGGCAGCAGCGCACGGGCTTCAGCCTCGGTCTTGCCCTTGAGATCGGGCGCGGTCACCGCGGCGGAAGGCGCTGCCGAAGGCGTTGCGTCATCCGATGGCTGCGGCAGGGTGGTGGGAGCGGCAGCAGGAGTCGCACCGGAAGCGACTTCGGTGCCCGGGGCTTCCCGGTTTCCGTTGAGGTACCAAAAGAGGATGCCTGCTCCGGCAAGCACGATGGCCAGCACCAGGGCCAGGACCACGAAGAGCGCTGTGCGCGAGCCCGGCTCCGCAGTTTGGTTCGCCGTGTGAGCAACAGGCGCGATGCCCTGGACCGGTGGCTTCAGGCCGCCCCGTACAGTCGTCGCAGCGCCGGAGCCATCCATCGAATCGGCCGGTTCGGCGATGGAGGCATAGGCCTTGACCAGTCCCGGCCCCGGAGGATTCGGCGGCAGGAAGGAAGTGGGGACCGGGGAAGATGCCGATGATTCGGGCGGAGGCGGGGCCAGGGCCACTCCCGGGCCCGAGGCTGCCGCCGGCATGGCCACCGCACCGGTCGGGGTGACCCCGCTCAGCGGCACCGGATCCAGCGGGTGGGCCAGCCGCGGGGCGGCCGGCAGCCCGGCCAGCTGCCCCCGAAGTGCCTCCAGCGCCTCTGCCGTGGTGCGGGCGTCAGCCGGCCGCTGGGCCGGCTCCTTGGCCAAGAGCAGGCAGATCAGGTTCCAGAGCGGGTCCGGGATCCCCTCGGGGCGGGCGGCCAGGGTGGTCCCATGGCGCAGCAGCACCGCCATGACCGATCCTCCGGCAAAGGGCGTGACCCCGACCGACAGTTCGTACAACACGATGCCCAGCGCGTAGAGGTCGGAGGCCGGGACGGCCGAGTGCCCGGCGGCGACCTCCGGGGCAATGTATTGCGGCGTTCCCACGACCGTGGTGCTGCGCATGTGCGCATCGTCGATCAACGAGGAGATGCCGAAGTCGCTCAGCTGAGGAACGGGCGCCCCCTCGGATCCGCCGAGCAGGATGTTGGCCGGCTTGATGTCGCGGTGGATGATCCCGGTGCCATGCACAGTCTCCAGTCCACGGGCGATCCCGGCGCCCAACCGGCAGACCTCGCCGGGAGTGAAGGATCCCTGCCGGGTGATGGCCGCGCGCAGGTCGCCTCCGCTCACCAGGTCCATGACGATGGCCAGGGTGTCACCCTCGATGACCAGGTCCCGTACCTGAACGAGGTTTTCGCCGCGCAGGGCCAACAAAATGGAACGCTCCCGCACGAAGCGCTCGACAAGCTCGGGGTCCCGCGCCAATTCGGCGTGCAGCAGCTTGAAGGCCAGCTTGTTCCCCTGGTGGTCGGTGCCCCGGAAGGCCTCGCCCATGGCGCCTCGGCCGAGGCTCTCCCCCAGCGTGTATTTGCTGCCCAAAGCGCGCGACATGTTACCCCTCAGAGACCAGTTGGCGGGGCGGGCTCCGGGCATGGAACTACACCCGGAAACCGCCGATTGCTACCAGTCTAATTTCCACCGGTCGGGGATATGTACAATTCATGCCCTAAAGCGATGGACACTTCTCCCCATTCGGCCACGACGACTCAGGTGAACGGAGTTATCCGCACGGGCCTCCGGTCCACGAAAAAGTTCTCGCGTGCCTCAAACCACCGGAAGGACCCGGCCTGCGGCCTCAAGGATCGGCCCATCCGCCGGCCCCTTCGGGAAGCGGCTACGTCGCGCGCAGCTTCCACAAGGAAGTGATCTCCGCTGACCGTGCGGCGTGGAACGGGTCATCGGCATCCGCCGCCCGTCCGTGGGTAGGAACGGTATCCGCCCGCCCAACGACCTCGAGTCCGGCATCGGCAATCCAGCCCAGAAGTTCCTCGCGGGTGCGCAGCCCAAGCCGTTCAGCCAGGTCGGAGATGATCAGCCAGCCCTCGCCGCCATCGTTCAGGTGATCCGGCAACCCGGCCAGGAAGGCACGCAGCATGGTCGACTTGGGGTCGTATACGGCATAGTCGAGCAGCGTCTGCGGGGTGCCCGGAAGCCAGGGCGGGTTGCAGACCACGAGCTGGGCACGCCCCGCCGGGAACATGTCCTGCTCAATGGCCGTGGCCCGGCCATCCAGGGCGAGGGTTTGGAACAGTTCGGTGGCACAGGCGATGGCCCGGGCCTGGCTGTCCGTGGCAATGACGTGCTTGATGCCGCGGCGGGCAAGGATGGCAGCGAGCACTCCGGTGCCGGTTCCGATGTCGAACGCCGTGTCGGCGCCGTGCAGGTCGGCCTGGGCCACGAGGTTCAGGTATTCCCCGCGCACCGGGGCGAAGGTGCCGTAGTGCGGGTGGATCTTGGCATCCAGCGCATCGATGTGCAGTCCGGTGGTGCGCCACTGTTGGGCACCGATGGCACCGAGCAGCTCCTGTAGCGAGACGAGTACCGGTTCGGCGACCGGGCCGAAGGCGTTGAGCCAGGCCACGGTGACGTCCGGGGCACGGCGCAGGGCAACGACGGGCCCGGGGTCCACGGGCACCAGCAGCATCGAGAGGATGCGGGCACGGTGGGTGCGCCCCTGGCGGTACCTGTAGAAGTCCTGGGCGACGGTGGCGGGTGCCGCGCCACGCTTGGCCTTCGCCGGGTCCGGCACACGGCGCGCCATCGCCCCAAGCAGTTGGCGGGCATTGTGGTAGTCCCCGCGCCAGAGCATCGCCGTTCCGCCGGTCGCCAGCTTGTACGCGTCCTGGGCGGTGAGGGTGTCATCGGCCACGACGATGCGCCGGGGTGCCGGGGCGCCGTTGGAGGAGTGCCAGAGCGCGCTGCGGGTTTCTCCTGCTTCATCCCAGGTGATGGTCATCGGTGTGCTGGTCATGCTCGGCTGCTCCAAGGTGGCTATGGTGGGCACCGCAATCGCCGATGCACGGGAACAAGCCTATCGCCCCTGGGCTGCGGGATTTGAGGGACGGGACGGGCGCCCGAGATGCCCCGGTTCCCGTCCGGGTGGATCCAGCGGTCCGAACGGGCCCCGAAGCCCGGGGCACGGGGGTTCCCACGCCGCCATCACCGATCGCGGTCACGCTCGAGCCAGGCGACGGCCATGGACGATCCGGCGGACATCACCGGGTAGCCGGGCATGCGGATCCCGCGGGCCTGGTGCTGTAACTGCCCGGAAAGCCGTCGGACCGGACCGTGCCGGGGCAGTTCAGATTGTCCCGGGCGCGCCACTTCGCCGGCGAATCAAAAGGTCAGCACACCGGCTCTGGCCCGAAGCACGGAAGCGCCCTCCAGCGTGAAGCCGGCACCGTCGGGCCCCAGGTCCTCGCGCATCAGGCGGAACGTGATCGGCGCCCCGTCCAGGTCCCCGCTGATCCAGTACCGGGATTCGGCGACGGCTGCCGCGTCGTTCTCGCTGCTCTCCCCGCCCCCAGGGGCGACGACCAGTGCCGTTCCATCAGCGCGGGTCGCGGTGAACTCACCCGGTCCGGCCACGTAGTAGGCCATGCGACGGGCTTCCCATGTTCCCTGTGCTTGGTTCCCGTCCCGACGCAGCGCCTCGTCCAGGTGCACCATTAGCCCGTCCGAGTGGACCGTGACGGCACGCAGGCGCAGCAGGTGGGCTTCGGTTTCCAGGACAGTGAGGTTCAGTGCGATACCGACCGGCAGTTCGGTGGCCCCGCTCCGGGACACATCGAAGACCTCCTGGCCGTACCCGTTCTCCACGGCGTTCGGGTCCCATTCCTCATCCTCGCCCCGGTACCCGGCACCCGGGTCTTCGTCGTCCGGCTCGTTGTCATCCGAGGAGGGGAATCCGGTTCCCGCGTACCTTCCATGGCCGATCATCAGCTCGGTGATGGAATGGTGCAGCTGATCTGCCGCGTCGATGACGCGCTGATCGGCGGTGTCCCCGTCCCGGGAATGCAGCAGTTCCAGGTACGCGTCGAGCTTCTCCTTGTGCCGCTGCGCCGCTTCCTGGAACCAGAGGAATGCGGCCGGCTTGTCGGTGACCGGTTCGGGGAAGGAAAGGAGCAGTCCGTCCAGCTGCGGCAGATGCCCGGGCAGCCTGCCGTATCCGGCGGCCAGCACGGTGAATTCCTCGTGCCCGCCCGAGGCTGAGCCCTCCGGGGCGCTGGTTCCATCGCTCATGCCGCATTGCCTTTCTGGTGCTCGGAACGGCTTGTGACGCACCATTCAGGTTACTGGCGATGCTAACACGCGGCACCAAAGGGAGCAGCGGGCGAGACCGGGGGGAATCAGCAGCCGATCGCCACTATTGCGGGAGGCGGGCACCGCAGCACGCCGAAAGCCCCGGACCGAGCGGTCCGGGGCTTTCGGCGTGCTGCTGCGGGAAGGGTGCTTAGCCCAGTCCCATGCCGGCGTCCTTCGGGATCGTCAGATCCTCGATCCGACTCAACTCCTCGATGTTCACGTCCTTGAACGTGACGATCCGCACCGTCTTCACGAACCGCGCGGTGCGGTAGACGTCCCAGACCCACGCATCGGTCAGCGTGACGTCGAAGTACACCTCCCCATCGGCGGAGCGGGCCTTCATGTCCACGGCATTGGCCAGGTAGAAACGGCGTTCGGTTTCCACCACGTAGTTGAAGAGGTTCGCGACGTCCTTGTACTCGCGGTAGAGCTGCAGCTCCATGTCTGTCTCGTAATTCTCGAGGTCTTCGGCGCTCATCTATCCTCCTGGTCTGAAATCCTATTATCCCTGCTGGGAGGCCGTCAGTCGCCACGACTTGCGGTGATAGCCGGTGGCACCGTGCTTTTCGATGGCTTCGCGGTGTGCCGCGGTGCCGTAGCCCTTGTTACCGCTCCAACCGTACGCCGGAAGTTCACCGTCATAGACATCCATCAGCGCATCGCGCTCGACCTTGGCCAGGATGCTTGCCGCCGCGACCGACAGGCAGCGCAGGTCGCCCTTGATCGCCAGCCGGACCGGGACGTCGACGCCGTCATCCTCCGCCGGGTCTTCGGGCCCGGCATCCAGGAGCGCATCCATCAGCGAGGGCTGCCTGGGGGAACCAAACCAGTTCAGGTTTCCATCCAGGAGCACGGTGTCGGCCCGCGCCGCAGGCAGCGCAGCCATCCACGCCCGGCGCCCGGCCAGGCGCAAGGCCGGGACCAGCCCAATGGCATCGATCTCGGCGGCGCTTGAATGACCCACCCCCCAGGCCAGGGCCCAGGACTTGATCTGAGGAACCAGGGCCAGGCGCTTGGGGGCAGAAACCAGCTTGGAATCACGTACTCCGGGCAGTGCCGCGGCCTTGACCGGGTCGATGACCACGAAACCGACACTGACCGGACCGGCCAGCGATCCGCGACCCACCTCGTCACATCCTCCCACCAGGCGGTATCCGGCTGCCGCCAGCTCGAGTTCCAGCTCCAGCGTGGGGTCGACTCCCGCCATCTACTTGGACACAGCCGATGCGGCGGGGACCTGGGCGAAGACCTCGGAGTAGTTGGAGACGAAGCCGATCCGGTCCAGCGGCCAGGAGATGACCCCCACCTTGCCCTCAATCGATGAGATTGATACGAAGCCACCATGGTCTTCCATGTGGAATCGAGAATCGGCCGAGGCGGCCCGGTGATCGCCCATGACCCAGACCTTGCCCTCGGGCACCGTCACCTTGAATTCCTCGATGGATGGCGCGTTGCCCGGGTAGATGTAGGGTTCGGTGATTTCGGTGCCGTTGATGCTCAACTTCCCGTCGGCGGTGCAGCAGACCACGGTGTCCCCCGGCATGCCAATGATGCGCTTGACCAGATGCTGGCTGGACGGATCGGGTAACAGGCCGACGAAGATCAGGAAGTCGCCGACCGGGTTCGTGGGTGCCGGTTCAATCGGCGGCAACCAGCCCAGGTCGTCCCGGAACACCACCACGTCCCCATGCTGCACGTCGAAGGGGCCGGGCACCAGGAGGTTGGCGAAGATCCTGTCGTTCTTCTGCAGCGTCAGCTCCATCGATCCCGAGGGGATGTAGAAGGCGCGGAAGAAGAAGGTCTTCACCAGCAGCGAGATCAGCAGCGCGGCGACCACCACGATGAGGATCTCTCGGACCGCGGCCCAGACCTTGTTGCGGTGTTTGCCTGATCCCTGCGGATCCGTTGCGGGTTGTTCCTGCGCGTGGGACACGCATGACCTCTTTCTCAGTTGTATGGAGCATGGCGCCCGGCGCGGTGCGGCGTTGCAGCCAGCGTACTGACCACCACGATAAGCCTACTTTGCCCTCGGGCCCACACCGCGAACCGGCACGGACGGATCTGGCTTCCACACTTTCCGAACGAATGGGGAGACTCCCGGGTGCTGCGGATCAGCGCACTCCCGGTTCGAGGGATGCTGCCCGGTCCAGCGGCCAGATGATTCGTTCGACCTTGCCGATCACGCGCTCGGTGTTGATCATGCCGCCACCCGGGGCCCCGAGCAGGGAACGCGAGTCCGCGGATTCGGCCCGGTGGTCGCCCATGACCCAGATTCGACCCTGCGGGACGACTGCGGCGAAGGGCGTCTCGCTGGGCGCGTTGCCCGGATAGAGGTACGGTTCGTCGATCGGCTTCCCGTTCACCCGGACCTTTCCGTCGGCGGAACAGCAATCGACCGTATCCCCGCCCACGGCGATGACCCGTTTGACGTAGACCGAATCGTTCCCGCGCAGCCGCAAAGCCCACAGCAGCCCGTCCAGGGCGTCGGAGCGCTCGTAGGGCAGGAAGGAGCCGCGTCCGTCGAAGATGACGACGTCGCCGCGTTGGATCCCGGAATTGGCGTAGGCCAACCGGTTCACCGCTATCCCGTCGCCGGGCAGCAGCGTGTTTTCCATCGAGCCGGAGCCGATGTAGTGGAAGTCAATGACCGTGGCCCTCAGGACCACTGTGAGGAGCGCGGCGGTGACCAAGGCGCCAACGACGAAGCGCCAGCCCCGGTGACGGTGCTGGCGCTTCACGCGACCGGACTCATCGTCCGGAACACTGTGCTTTTGCAAGATAACGATGGGAACCGCAGGGGCACCCGAATCGAAGGATCTGGCTACTTGCCGGTGTTGAAGTCGCGCTTTTCCCTGATCTTCGCAGCCTTGCCGTGGCGATCGCGCATGTAGTAAAGCTTTGCACGACGGACATCGCCCTTGGAAAGAACTTCGATGCGCTCGATGATCGGGGAGTGAACCGGGAAGGTACGCTCCACGCCGACGCCGAAGGAAACCTTACGCACGGTGAAGGTCTCGCGAACGCCATCGCCCTGACGGCCGAGCACGAAGCCCTGGAAGACCTGAACACGGGTGTTCTTGCCTTCGATGATGTTGACGTGGACCTTGACGGCATCGCCGGCGCGGAAGGTCGGGATATCGTTGCGCAGGCTGGCTGCATCGACAGAGTCGAGAATGTGCATGAATGCATCTCCTAGATGGACGCCGCAGGTCAACCACCTTAGACACGGCGCAAGAGCAGGGACCAGGGGTCCGGTTTCTTTGCGCCGAAGCTTAGCATCGAGCCCCGGATTCGGGACACCGATCGACCTGACTGTTGACCATCTCCCCCTGCGGCAGGAGGGAAGCCCAGTAGGCACAGTCCTTAATTATGCCACACGCATTCCAAACGGACGGGATACTGGCCACGAGAGCCGCTGTTCCGGCCCCTCGGCGTCGGTCGGCATCAGCTGTGAAGCCAACCATGTCGCAGTTCTCAAGCATCCTAGTCCGGTGGTACCAGTCGGGGCATCGAAGTAAGAACCAAGTACACAGGTGCATTCCGGCGCCATCCTCCGAAGCCTGCTGGCCGGCATATTCCTTGTTGGTGTCCACCCTGGTATCCGGACAGGCGCTCTCCCTGTCCTTGCACACCAGCTCTGGGGGCGCAATGGATTTCGCCGGGTTGCTCATGCTCCGCCTAGCAGCAGATGGCATCGGGAACCGGCTTGTTGCTCGCATCAAGCCGATTCCGATGGACATGGTGACCTCGGTTGCCGGCCTCGCCACCGAAGCCGCATGGGCCCAGGTCGACACTCTCACCACCGACGAAGCCACCAGTGCCATGGCAGCACTGGTGGCCAATGTCCTCACAACATTATTCTCACCAGCCAGATGTCAAATAAGTGCGGCCTGAGGGATACTAACGCACTGGTAGGGGCCCTAAAGACCCGGGTGCTCGCCCTTGTCGATGACCTTGCCCTCGTGGATGGCGAAGCCGGCATGCCACAGCGTGTCGCGGTCATGCCTGTTGAACGTTGCCGGGTCCAGCTTCACGATCAGGTCCGGGCGGCGCTCGGCGGTGCGCTTGAGCTGCTCGTTGCGGCGGAAGCGGGTGATCTTTCCGTGGTTGCCCGAGAGCAGGACCTCGGGAACCTCGTGCCCTTCCCATTCGGCGGGCTTGGTGTAGACCGGGTACTCAAGCAGTCCGTCGGAATGCGATTCCTCGACCAGCGATTCGGGGTTGCCCACGACGCCGGGAATGAGCCTGCCAATGGCCTCGACCATCGCCAGGACGGCGACTTCTCCCCCATTGAGCACATAGTCGCCGATGGAGACCGGACGGACATCGAAGTGCTCTTGTGCGAATTCCAGCACCCGCTCGTCGATCCCCTCGTACCGGCCGCAGGCAAAGGAAATGTGTTCGTGTTCAGCCAGCTCGTAGGCCATGGCTTGGTCGAAGACGGCGCCGGCCGGGGACGGGACGATCAGTGTCGGCTTCACCGGGCCCGCGGCGTCGAGGGGAGACTCGGTGGCAATGCGGCGCAGTGCGGCCGCCCACGGCTCGGGCTTCATCACCATGCCTGCTCCACCGCCATAGGGGGTGTCGTCGACGGTGCGGTGCTTGTCGAAGGTGTAGTCGCGCAGATCGTGCACGTTCAACTCGAGCAGCCCCTCGCGACGGGCCTTTCCGATCAGCGAGAGGTCAAGCGCTGCCAGATACTCCGGGAAGATGCTGACGACATCGATGCGCACCCTTACTTACCGTCCTGGGCTTCCGACTTGTTCACGTCGAACAGGCCAGCCGGCGGGGTGGCCACGATAAAGCCGCCCTTGACGTCAACCTCGGGGACCATGCCGTGGACGAACGGAAGGTAGACCTCGTCGCCCGCCACGGTCTCGATGACCAGCAGGTCCTGGGCGTTGCCGGTGCGCAGAGCGGTGATCCTGCCGATCTCGACCCCGTCGACACGGACGGACAAGCCCTCGAGCTCGTGCTCGTACCAGGCATTTTCATCCTCGTCCTCGGTAGTATCCGAGTCGATGAAGAGCTTGGAACCACGGATGGTTTCGGCCTGGTTGCGGTCCAGGATCTCGGCAAAGGCCAACAGCAGGATGTCCTTGTTCCAGCGCGCGCTTTCGACGGTGACCGTCTTGAGTGTCGCGTGCTCGATCTCGATTTCCGCACCGGGAACAAAGCGGTCCTGGGGCGCATCGGTGAGGACCTGGACGGTCACCTCTCCGCGGATTCCGTGCGGCTTGCCAATGCGTGCAACCTGAACGCGCATGCTGTTTCTCCTTCGTGGGAATCGATGTCCCGGTAATCCTATGGTGTTCTGCGGTTAAACAACGTTGGCCCCGCACAAGCTGCGTGCGGGGCCAACGTGGCTAGAAGCGTGCTGTAAGCCGAACAGGCCTAGCGACGACGGTCGGTGTCGACAACGTCGACCCGGACCGATTCGTCGGCCAATGCGGCGACGACGGTACGCAACGCCTTGGCGGTGCGTCCCTGACGGCCGATGAC
Organism: Paeniglutamicibacter cryotolerans; assembly: GCF_014190875.1. Taxonomy (NCBI): domain Bacteria; kingdom Bacillati; phylum Actinomycetota; class Actinomycetes; order Micrococcales; family Micrococcaceae; genus Paeniglutamicibacter; species Paeniglutamicibacter cryotolerans. The sequence continues at coordinate 929,997 of NZ_JACHVS010000002.1, forward strand.
CCGACCCAGGTCATCCGGGTGAACCCGGACTTCCAAGGTGTCGCCACGGCGATTGCCCTTGGCTGCGACGGCAACGTCATCCGGAGAATCGACGATGCCGCGCACCAAGTGCTCCAGCGCTTCGGAAAGCATTGTTACTCGGCCTCGACGGCTTCAGCCTCGGGTGCCTTTTCAGCCTTCTTGGTGATGGCCTCGGGCAGGATGACCGATGCCTTCTCCGGAACAACGAAAGCTTCCTTCGGTGCCTTGACGCGCAAGGTACCTTCCTGGCCTTCGATGCCCTTGAACTTCTGCCAGTCACCGGTGATCTTCAAGATCGCGGCAACCTGCTCGGTCGGCTGGGCGCCGACGGAGAGCCAGTACTGAGCGCGGTCAGACTTGACCTCGATGAACGAGGGCTCTTCGGTCGGGTGGTACTTGCCGATCTCCTCGATGGCACGGCCATCACGCTTGGAGCGCGAGTCCATGACGACGATACGGTAGTACGGGGCGCGCATCTTGCCGAAGCGCTTCAGACGAATTTTAACGGCCACTTTAGTGGTCACTCCTGTTTCTCAACAATGTCGAACCATTGGATCTGCTCCCGTGGGGCGGGCCATACTCGCTGGTTCTGAAGGTCTAGACCTCACGCGGAGAGAGGGGCCACGCGGGTCGAGTACCCGTTCATTATGCCAGATGACAGCCCTTCAGCGCGACCCGGGGCCCCGGAGTGTCGCGCGCAGGCTAACGGGCCGACGCCGGACATGCCATGCTGAAGTCCTACTTCAGCTCAACATGAAAGATACGGCAATGACACGCTTGATGGCCCAGGACCACTACCGCACCTCACAGGAGGCCGGATTGTGGGACGAGCACATCGCCCCGATCAACTCCCTGGTCGGTGATTTGCGGGCCAAGGCCCCGGCCCGCAGCAACGGCCAGGCACCCTATGTCGCACCGTCGCTCGGAGGTGTCGACGCGACCATCCTGTGCCTGATGCAGGAGCCGGGCGAGGCGAGTCTGCCGGAGACCGGAAGCGGCATGCTGAGCGTCGAAAACGACGATCCTGCCGCTGAAATGCTGGGAAAGCTGCTCGAGGGCGCCGGCATCGACCAGGCCGAGACGGTCCTCTGGAACGCCTTCCCCTGGCACCGCGCCGAGCCGGGCAGCCGCATGTCCGCCGCTGATGAAATCGCCGGCATCGACCCGCTGAAGCGGTTGCTGCGCCTACTGCCCAAGGTGCGCGTCGTGTACCTGCAGGGAGCCGCCGCCCGCAAGGTCTGGGAGCGCCTCGAGGCCAAGCACCCTGAGGCCACTGCACGCATCACGGCGGTCCGGGCCAACGGCCCCGCTTCGAGTGCGGCCCAACCGGCCGAAGGCTCTCCCGAGCAGCCCGCCGAACGTGGCAAAGGTCGCATCGGCGCCATGGCCGAGGTCCGGTCCCTGGCTCCGGCACCGGAAGCGACCAACAGCGGGCCGCGCCGCGAGACGCTGGTCCGGGCCGAGGACCTCGGCCCGGAACACCTGGGCCGCTTCGTCGAGGTGACCAACGGCGTCCAGACCATTTCCGGGCCGCTGCTGAAGGCCTTCCAGCCGTCGACCGCACATCGCATCACGGTCACGGTTGAATCCGCGGGACAGCGTCGGGCGCTCGGCGTGGCACCCGATGCCTGGGTGCGCATCTACCGCGGCGCCGGACTTCGCTAAGTCACACCCGCTTCACCCGCCATGGCCATTCGCCGGGAACCCACACAGGGGGACCGACGGGTGGCCATGGCCGCTATCCGGCGAGCGCCGACGGGCCACGGCCCCGTGGTGGGCAGCGTTCGCACTGGCGCGGTGGGCCCTTGACCCGCTTGACACATTGACCCGACTCCATGTCCCCCGCTAAGGACAGGCCGCCCGTCCACGCACAACGATGGGCACGACGGGTCGATTTGCAGCGGCTGGCACCGGCTCAGTGGCGGGGGGCCAGCGTCTTGGCCGGGACGTGCACGTGGTCCCCGGGCCGTTGGCCGACACCGCGAGGACATCCTGCACCCGCCGGGAATCCACAGCACCTACCCGGCGCCTCACCTACTCTTGACTGCCAGCTGCGCTCGTGCGCGAAGGCCGGCGGCTGGCGGGTGGCCGCGCCACACCGGCGGCTGGTCATCACCGCCGCGGAGGCAAAGCTGCGGCGCACCGGCGACTAGGCCGGTGCGCCAATCCGGCGAATCGGCGAATCGGCGAATCGGGCGGGTTCGATCATGCCCGGGTAACGGCTCAAGCTCTATCTTCTAGGAACGCCCGGCTTCCCGGTCGGGCCGCAGGACCCGGGTTCCACCTTCGGCACGGAGGTTCCAGAGGTGGGACACGGCATGCGGCCGCAGCGGATGGCACCCGCTAGCGGAGGACCCACCCCCGATGCGCCACGGCGCCCGATCACCGGCGCCCCGACCTCCGTCACCGCATTCATCGGACGGACTCGGCGCGGGCCCGAGAACCATCCGGTGCCCGTGCGCGGTCCGGCCGACTTCGAGCGCACCTTCGACGGCCTGTGGGAGCGGGGCACACTGCCCGATCGGTCCGGGCCTTCTTCCTCAATGGCGGTTCCGATGCTCTCATCGTACGGGTCGGCCGTCAGACCACGACGGCGAGCGCCACCCTGCCCGGAGCGGGCGGGAGCACCAGGGTGGTGACGGCGGAAAGCAGCGGGGCCTGGGGCACCGGGCTCCGGATCACCGTGGTGCATGGCCCGGCCGATGCCACGGGCACGGTGCCCTTCAGCCTGTGCGTCAACGAGGTGGACCCGGCCGGCGGGGCGATCCGCCTCGCCGAGGCACACTCCGGCCTCTCCCCAGACCCGGCATCGGGCCGCTAGGCACCCCTGATACTTGAACGCGGCTCCCGGCTGGTGCGCATCCAGCCCCCGGGCATCTCCGGCCCCGTTCGGCCCAACGCAACAGCGACGGGGCCGGACGGCACTGCCACCTGCATCGCGTTGACCGGCGGAGGCGATGGCGAGCCGATCACCGCGGCGGATCTGGCGACCGAACCGGGAATGGAGGAGGCACTGCTGGGCATCTACGCGCTGGACCGCGTGGACGCCCTCAACCTGATGGCCATCCCGCCACCGGGACCGGAGCCAGCTGGCGATCCCAGTTGGCCCGCACTCGTCAAAGCGGCAGGCACCTACTGCGCGACGCGCCGGGCCATCCTGATCCTGGACCCGCCGGCAACATGGACGGGCATCGAAGAGGTGCAGGCCGCGGCCGGCGCCGGGGCAATCCCGCGGGATGCGGATACGGCGCTCTACTTCCCGCGGGTGTTGATGCCCGACCCGCTGTCCGGGAACCAGCCGGCACCCTTCGGACCCTCTGGCGTGATGGCCGGGATCATGGCCCGCACGGATGCCACCCGCGGGGCATGGGGCGCACCGGCAGGCATCCAGGCGACGCTGAGCGGTGTCACCGGACTGGAACACGTTCCGACCGATGCCGCGCTCGGCCGGCTCGCCCAAGCCGGCATCAAGGCCCTGCACCTGCTGCCCGGTGTCGGTCCCGTGGCCTGGGGCGCGCGCACCACCATCGACGCGCGGACTTCGGGTCCCGAGTGGAAATACCTGCCCCTGCGCAGACTCGCCCTGCACCTGGAACAAAGCATCCTCGCCGGCAGGCAATGGGCCGCCCTCGAGCCCGCTGGCGAAACGCTGCGGAAGCTGCTGCGGCTGGAGGTCACCGCCTTCATGCAGGACCTCTTCATCCGTGGCGCGTTCCAGGCAAGCACCCCGAACCAGGCCTACTTCGTCCGCTGCGGTGCCGATACCACCACGCCTGAGGATGCCACTCGTGGCGAGGCCAACGTCATCGTCGGGTTCGCCTCGCTGAAGACCTCAGAATTCATGCTGCTGAGGCTGGTCCTGCGGGCCGGACGGGCACCTGGGGGCTGAGGGGAACGGCCACCACTGGCAACGGGACGCCGCGCTCGCAGACGGAGCTCGATCCATGGATCGAGCAGGCTTCTGGGAACTCGAGCGAAACGCACCTCGTCCGGCCCGCGGGTGGGGGTAGACCTCGACGTACCGCCCGGGCCTGCGCTCCTGTGGCCGGGGCAGCACGGTGCGGTGATTCAGGCCTGCGGGCCCGCCGCAGCCCTGGACGCCGCGTTTTCCCGTTCCAGGAACGAGCCCAGCTCGTTGATGGTGCTCATGAACGGGGCCGGGAAGACCAATGTCGTGTTCTTTTCCACGCCCAGTTCCACCAGGGTCTGCAGGTTACGCAGCTGCAGGGCCAACGGGTGGGCCATCATGGTGTCCGATGCCGCTCCCAACGCGGCGGCAGCCAACGATTCGCCCTCTGCGGCGATGATCTTCGCCCGCTTCTCCCGCTCAGCCTCGGCCTGCCTTGCCATGGCACGTTTCATGGAATCGGGCAGCTGGATGTCCCGGAGTTCCACCTGCGTGACATCGACACCCCAAGCAATGGTGGTGACGTCCAGGATTTGCCTGATCCCGGTGTTGATGACCTCAGTCTCGGCAAGGATCTCATCGAGCGTGTGCCGCCCCACGAGGTTCCGCAGGGTCGTCTGGGCGATCTGGTCGATGGCCGCATAGACGTTCTCGATCGCCACCACCGATTTCACGGCATCAACGATCCGGAAGTACGCAACTGCGGAAATGTCGACGCTGACGTTGTCCCGGGTGATGATGCCCTGCGATTGGATCGGCATGGTCACGATCCGCAGCGAGACCTTCTGCAGCCTGTCGATGAACGGAATGATCAGCAGCAGCCCCGGGGGCTTGGGCGTACGCACCTTGCCCAGGCGGAAGACGACGCCCATTTCGTACTGCGTGATCACGTGGATGGCGAGTACGGCAAGAATGATCACGACGATGGCGATCCCGATGCTCCACAGTATTGTTTGCAACATGGCAGGTCCTTTGGACACCCGGTCTGCGGGCCGGGCCGTCGACGTACCGGCGGATCACCGGATCCGCACGACGTGTGCCGTCGACACTTAAAACGCTAGCCTCCGGGGCCGGTACGCGGCAGTGTCGAAAGGCCCTGACATGAACGTATCCGGCCACCCAGACCTCGGGTCGACCGGATACGCCTTCTTCTGGATTGCTGAACCCACGGGGTGTCTGCCGTGAGCGGGAGCGCCAGCTGCAATGAATGTCAGCTACGGCCATGCCGTCAATCGGTGGAATCCGCTTCTACGGACCGCTCTGGCGGTCGTGGATCCCGGGCCCCTGGTTCAGTTTTCCGTTGCGTCGTGGTCGGTTCGGATGGGAAACGATTCCTCCAACGCCGAACCAACAGAAAGTTCGAGTATCTGGTCCAATGTCCTCCCATCGTCTGCCGAAGGCGGGAATCCCCGCTGCTTCGATTCTGCCCCTTAACAGCCGAATCGTCGAGGGTTTTTTACCTGGGGATTTGCTCAAAGTAACGAAACGGACCTTCCGGTCCAGCGTTATTTCGCTGCCGGAAGACGCCCAACCCGGGGCTTGACCTCGGCGGCAAGCAGCGTCAGCACCTCCAGGAAGTGTTCGCGCGGCAGGCCCCTGCTATCCAGCTGCAGGAAGTGGTGCTGATCCGGTGCAGGCCGGCCGCACAGCGGCCCCCTTTCGATGTTGATCCGGTGCCAGCCCGGGTAGAAACGCTCGAGTGGTTCCTTCTTCACCGGGGCTGTCAGCCCAGGGCGCCGAAGCAGGCCTTGAGCTCTTCCCGGGCATGTCCCGAGACTGCAACGGCCTTGCACTAACAGCTCGGGTGACGGGGCGAATCGGTCGGTACTGATGATGTTTGCGGCGCTGCCGAGTGTGATCCGGCTGGTTGCTGCGGCGGACGCGGCGATCAGGGCACCGGGCGGGGATGCGGTCATGGTCAAGCGGGTGTGCTCCCCCACGCCGAAGTAGTCCAACCCTGCCTTGCCCGCGTTGAGCGGAGCACCTCCGAGGCCCTGGGCGCCGATTTCCATGATGTCTGGCCGAGCGGTCGAGCTGGAAGGTGCTGCGGGACAGTATGGAACCCGATTTGGGCGCTTTTCCTGCGGCGGCAAAGGCCAAGCCGTCAACAACGTTGCACCTTTGCCTGCCTGTCGCCCAGGTTATCTGCGCATCGACTCATACTCGACAGGAGGACGGGACGTGCCGGAGATCACGTCGGAGCGTGGGTTTTGCATGGCAAAAGGGCGGGCCCGCGGGCCCGCCCTTGCTGATGAAATCGCTCTGCGGATCACCAAACCCCCAAGGTGGGGCTTGAATCAGACCTACTTGGAGACCTTGCGAACCGGGTCCATTGACGCGGATCCGTCGCTCTTGGAGCGCTTCTCGGCCCGCTTTTCCTTGATGGATTTAGCCGGTTTCTTCGCTTCGCTCTTACGCGGTGATTTGTCAGACATGTGGTGCCGTCCTAGCCGGGGCCAACAGCTGGCCCCTTGTTGAGGGGAAGGTACCCCTGCATCGAACCATAGCCTGTTTCGGCGGTCGGCGGGCCCGGCCCGACCTCTGCTGCCGCTCGTTGCCCACCATCCTTCCCTCCACCAAGGCGAACCTGCCGATGGCGCCGGAAGATGAAGGAGAGGCCTGCACCGCAGTCCGCCAAGGACCCGGATCGTGGATTCCACCCGATTCAACACCACAGGGGGCACCTATCCGGCGACGGTCTTGGCGGCACTCGTCCTTGCCCCCGGGGGCATATCCGACCTTGGCCCCCGTGACCGCAACCCACCTTCCACGGTCGGTCGCCACCAACGTGTCCGTGGACGCCGTGGCCCCGGCGATCGCCTTGCCCTTGCTCAACCACTGGTACGTCGACGCCACCGGTCCCGGGTGCCCAGATGCCGGCATGGGCCTTCGGCATGAACCCGACAGTGGACGTCCGCGTGATCCTTGAACGGTGGTGGCAGCGAACTGTCCACCGACATCCAGGGTGTAGGGCGGGCCCCAAAACAAGCGGCCTGCCTCGCCATGAATACCAACAGGAAAACTCCCCTGCGCCAGAGCCAGACCTACCCGGCAATCTCGGGAAGTGGATCCCCGTGGGCGCTCTTGGGGATGGTCTGGCCCCTGAAGTAGTCCGGCCTCCGCAGCCGCCAGATGAACATCAGCACAAACCCGATGAGCAGGCCTCCGATACCGACGACTGCCTCGGCTCCGATGCCGAAGATGGTGATGTTGTTCCCGTCGGCATCGGTCAGCCAGTCGGGGGCGGCGAACTGGATGGTGCCGTAGATGAAGACGGCCAGCAGCATCAGCCCGCCGACCAGCGGGAAGATTCCGCGCATGAGAAGGTCACGGAAGTTGCGGGTCAGTGTCTTGCGGTAGAACCAGACGCACGCGAACCCGGTCAGCCCGTAGTAGAACGCGATCATCAGGCCCAGCGAACCGATCAGCGCGTTCAGCAGGTTTTCGCTGATCAGCGTAAAGATCAGGTAGAAGACTGCGGAGACAACTCCCATCGCCACCGTCGACCAGGTCGGGGTGAGGAAGCGGGGGTGGATGCGTGCAAACTGCTCGGGGATGGCCTTGTGCGTGGCCATGGACAACGAGGTGCGGGCCGTCGGGAGGATGGTGGTCTGGGTGGATGCCGAGGCACTGGTGAGGATCGCTGCGGCGAGCAGCATCAGCCCGATGTGCCCAATCACGCTATTGCCGAACAGTGCCGGGCCAATGGCGCTGAACACGTCGTTGGCGTTATCCGCATTTCCCAGCCCGACGCCGGCTGTCCCCACCCCGGCAAAGGCCACGGCGGCGACGGTGACAACCGCGTAGGTGACCAGCAGCAGCAGCGTGCTGATCACGGCGGCACGCCCCGGGGTCTTGGACGGATCCGCTGTTTCCTCGTTGACCGAAACAGCGGTGTCCCAACCCCAGTAGATGAAAATCGCCGTCAGCAGGGCCGGGGCGACGACGGAACCGAAGTCAAGGGTGAACGGGTTGAACCAGCTCCATTGCGGGAGGATCGAATAGGACTCTGCCGTACCGCTGTAGACCCGGTAGAGGGCGAACGCGGCGAACAGGACCAGCACCAGCACCTCGATGCTCAACAGCACGTATTGGATCCGTGCCGAGACCTCAATCCCGCGGTAACAGATCCACGTCATCAGGGCGATCCAGATGAGTCCGGCAACGGTGGACCAGAGCACGCTCTGGGACAGGTCCGCCACGCCCGGGAAGCCCAGCCCGCCGATGAAGGTGAACGAATAGGCGCCGGCGACGGCTGCGAGGTTGGCCATGACGATCACGTCGGCAACGATGATTCCCCACCCGCCCATCCAACCGGTGATCGGGCCAAAGGCCCGCGCCGCCCAGGAGAACGTCGTGCCGCAGTCGGGGTCGGCCTTGTTGAGTTCCTGGTAGGCCACGGCGATCAGATACATCGGGACGAAGGCCAGCAACACGATGCCCGGTGCCTTCACCCCCGCGAGCAGCGCACCGCCGGAGGCGACGATGAAGCCCAGCGACGCTGCGAGGCTATAGGCCGGGGCGGTCGACGCCACCCCGACGACGATGCTCGACATGAGGCCCAGCGCCCCGGATTTGAGCCCCTTCTCCCCCGTGGCATGGGGTTCGTTGACGGTTCGCTCGGACATATGATCCCTCGGCTCTTCCGGCCGTAGTCTCAGGCGGCTTCTCTGCCGGCATGCCCCGGCCGGGGCATGCCATCCAACGGGGGAATCCTACGCCCGGTTAACGGTGAAGGAGCCGCCGGTTTCCTGTGTGTTTCCAGAGAGAACGGCAAGCGTCTGACGCGTGGGGAGGGACGCCGAGGACGACCGGCAGCAGGCACGACCCGCAAACCGATGTCATCGGATTCGCCGCAGTCCACGCTGCGCACTCCTGCCCTACCAGTCCTGTCGGTACCGACGCGCCATCGGGGAAGGGCCATCCGATGGCGCCGCGCGGGGCGAAGGTGCCCACAGCCTCCACGGGACCTGCTGTATGCAAAGGGGCAGCGGAACGCGGTGGCGCTGCTGGATGGTGGTCCCCTGGGCGTTGCCGCCGGCAACCTCGAGCCTGTGCCCGGCCGCTTCATCAGCGGCTGGTAAGTCATGTCCTTCGCTGTCGCCGGCGTGTACACGATGACCCGGATTAATTCCCTTCGCGGCAGCACGCTGACCCACAATGAAGTGAAGCACAAGGGTTGGGAGTTCGTGCAGCGCCCCAGGCAGCTGCCTGCGGCCAGGGTGCGTGCGCAGCCGAAGCGCAGCTGGCTCCTCGCCGGGGTACTGGTTTCCCCGCCCTGTCATCCGTTGTCCCAGCGTTGCATGCTGGTGGCATGGAGATCCTGCTGCAGACACGCTCAATCGCCTTGCGCCAATTCACCGCCGAGGACGCGGGCCTCCTCTACGACCTGGACGCCGACCCGGACGTCATGCGGTTCATCACCGGAGGTCCGGCAACGCCCCTGGCGCAGATCCGCAGCGAGGTGCTTCCGGCATTCCTGGCCTACCACCGCGCCGGTCCTGATTTCGGTTTCTGGGCCGCACAGGAACCGATCGCCGGAACCTTCATGGGCTGGTTTCACCTGCGCGCGGAGCACGGCACGCCGGACACCGAGCCGGGACTCGGATACCGGCTACGCCCGGAATTCTGGGGTCGGGGCTTGGCCACTGAGGGATCCAGGGCACTGATCGGGCACGCCTTCAGCGTAGCTTCGGTACCGGTGACGCGCGTCGTGGCACAAACCCTGGCAGTGCACGACGCTTCGCGCCGGGTCATGGAAAAGGCGGGCATGGTGCTGGTGCGACGCTTCACTGCCGACTGGCCGGTCCGGCTCGAGGGCGATGAATTCGGGGATGTGGAATACGCCATCACTCGCGCCACCTGGCTGGCCGCCGGTTCTCCGGCGGCTTGAACCGCTCAACGACACCGGTTCAACCGGCGTCGGTTCAGCCGCGGGTGAGCAGCCGGGCGCGGACCCTGCGAACGGCCCGCCAGCTGCCGGCCACCAGGTTGTGCACGGCGTCCGCCGACCAGAGCACACCGACGGCAAAGTCCACCCAGCGCGGGAACAGGGCATCGGGACCCTCCGCGGGGAAGAACCAGGAGAAGGCGAGCAGTGCCTCGAACAGGCCCCAAAGCAGCTGGACCGCAACGGGCCAACCGCCCGGGGCCCAGATCCGGCCGACGCCGCTGGCCATCGCCTGGGACTGGATATATGCCTCGGCCAGCGGGTGGCCGTAACCAATCGCCGGGACGGTACGTGCCTCGGCGGGCGGCTCGTCGGCCTCCAGCAGCCCGGCCAACGCCGGGTCGAGCCCGTTGGCGATCAACACGGCACGCATGGCCTCCATCGAACCGATGCCGGCCAGTGCGTCCGTGTAGGCGGGAAGCAGCGGCGCCAGCGGCTCGATCGAACCGAATTCCTCCAGCTCCTGCGGGTCCAGGGTGATGCGCTGGGTATCGACGAGCGCATAGCAGTCGGCCGCGGCCGAACCGGCGGGCGGTTCGGCCACCCGGGTCATCGCCACGGGCCAGAATTGTGCCACGCGGGCATCGCCCAGCGCCCCGCGCCGGCCCTCGCGCACCCAGTGCGCCAGCGCATAGCTGTCACCGCACCGCGAGAGCATCATGACCTTCGAGGTGCGACGGGTTTCGAAGAAGACATCGGCGGCCAGGAAGCGGCCGGTCACCGCGATGGATTTTCCGTCCTGCTCGAAGCAGGACCAGGTGTCGCCGGTGGAGCCGTCGGCCAACGCCAGTTCGGCGGCGCTGAAGTCACCAATCAACAGGCTGCGCCCGCCGATGAGCGTTTCGAGCCGCTCGTCACTGATCGGTTCGCCGGATTCGACGTCGGCGCCGTCGAAGTCCACGTGCAGGGCCCCGGTGGATCGCTTCAGCGCTATGGCGAAGTCCTCCACCTGCTGGCCGGGCAGCAGGTCTCCGGTTCCATCGCAGATGAGTATCAGTCCGGTGTCCGTGACCGGGATCTGGACCTCGACGGCGCAGGGACCGTCGAGCACGGCCGGTGCCGCCAGCAACGCTAACACGCCCCTGGCTGACAGGGCACCGCGCAGAAGCGCGGTGGCGGTGGCGGGTTCAGCCTCGAATATGAAGATCAGTTCCGCGCTCAGCTGCCCGGGGACCTGTTCGGTCCGCGGGTCAGCGGGCGGTACGGGGTTACTTGCCAAGGAACTTTTCAAAGCCCTTCGGCAGGTTCAGGTCCGCCGGGTTGAAGTCCTTGTTGCTGGCACCACCGAAAGAGGCGCCGGTGGGCGCCGCCGCCTTCTTGTCCGCCTCGGCCGCGGCCAGCTGCGCCGCCTTGGCCGGGTTGCCGAACTTCGCCGGCTTCTTCTTGCCGCCCTTGGCAGCGGCCTTCTTGCCACGGGCTCCGGGCATGCCCGGGATGCCGCCACCGGAGGCCATCTTCTTCATCATCTTCTGCGCCTCGCCGAAGCGCTCGAGCATCTGGTTGACCTCGGAGACGTGCACGCCCGAGCCCTTGGCGATGCGGGCGCGGCGCGAACCGTTGATGATCTTCGGGGCGACCCGCTCGTGCGGGGTCATCGAACGCACGATGGCCTCCACGCGGTCCATCTGCTTCTCGTCGAACTGTTCGAGCTGCTGTTTGGAGATCGCGGCGCCCGGCATCATCGCGAGCATCTTCTTCATCGAGCCCATTTTGCGGATCTGCTGCATCTGGGCCAGGAAGTCATCGAGCGTGAAGTCCTCGCGGTCGGTGAACTTCTTCGCCATCCGCTCGGCTTCGCCCTTGTCCCAGGACTTCTCCGCCTGCTCGATGAGCGTGAGGATGTCGCCCATGTCCAGGATGCGGCTGGCCATGCGATCCGGGTGGAAGATCTCGAAATCGTCCAGGTTCTCGCCGGTGGAGGCGAACATGACCGGCTTGCCGGTCACCGATGCCACGGACAACGCGGCACCGCCACGGGCGTCGCCGTCCAACTTGGTCAGCACCACGCCGGTGAAGTTCACGCCGTCGTTGAACGCCTGCGCCGTGTTCACGGCGTCCTGGCCGATCATCGCGTCGATGACGAACAGGACCTCGTCCGGGTTGATGGCGGCACGGATGTCCGCTGCCTGCTCCATCATCTCGGTGTCCACGCCCAGGCGGCCGGCCGTATCCACGATCACGATGTCGTGCAGCTTGGTCTTCGCCTCGGCGATACCGTCGCGGGCCACCGCCACCGGGTCGCCGGTGGAGGCCTCGAACTCGGAGGAGACGCCCGGGTGCGGGGCGAACACCGGCACGCCGGCGCGCTCGCCGTTGACCTGAAGCTGCTTGACCGCATTCGGGCGCTGCAGATCGCAGGCGACCAGCAGCGGGGTGTGGCCCTGGGACTTCAGGTGCTTGGCCAGCTTGCCGGCGAGGGTGGTCTTGCCGGCGCCCTGCAGGCCGGCGAGCATGATGACCGTCGGCGGGACCTTGGCCAGGTTCAGTCGGCGGGTCTGGCCGCCGAGGATGCGCACCAGTTCGTCGTTGACGATCTTGACGATCTGCTGGCCCGGGTTCAGCGAGGTGGAAACCTCTTCGCCCAGGGCGCGTTCCTTGACCTGGGCGACGAACTCGCGCACCACGGGCACGGCGACGTCGGCGTCGAGCAGGGCACGCCGGATCTCACGAACCGTCCCATCGACGTCCGCCTCGGAAAGGCGGCCCTTGCCGCGGAGGTTCTTGAAGGTGGCTGTCAGGCGGTCGGAGAGTGAATTGAACACGTGCCGGGCACTTCTTTCGCTAGGCGTCTGCTGCGGTAAACACCGCTGGACTCAACATCCAAGATTACCAAGTCCACGGGCAAAGTTGTGCTTCACGTGGCAGGGTTATGCCTATGGACATGGAATCGGTGCCCGACACGGGCTCACAGGTACGGACTTTGCTGGTTCTCGGGGCCTCCGGCGACCTGACCGGGCGGCTGCTGCTTCCCGGTTTGGCGCGGCTTCTGGCCTCGGGCCGGGCCCCCGGACTGATGCTGGCCGGCGCGGGTTCGGCCGACTTCACCCCGGCCGACTGGCACCAACGCGTCGACACGGTTTTCGCCTCCGCCAAGAGCGGTGCGACGCCGCAGGGCTCCAGCGAACTGGATCGCATCGCCGCCAACACCTCCTATTCCAGCCTGGATGTCACCGCCCCGGGCGAGCTTTCACGCTTACTGGCTACTTTGCCGGGCCCGATAGCCGTCTACTTCGCCCTGCCGCCCGCCGTCAGCCAGCGGGCCTGCGAGGCCCTGGTGCCCGGCGAGCTTCCCGAGGGCACCCTGTTCGTGATGGAGAAGCCGTTCGGTTCCGACGCCGTTTCGGCCCGGGCGCTGAACCAGACCCTGGTCCGGCTGGTGCCGGAGGCCAACATCCACCGGGTGGACCACTTCCTGGGCAAGGGCACCGTTTTCAACATTCTGGGCCTGCGCTTTGCCAACCGGATCCTGGAACCGGTGTTCAGCGCAGACCATGTGGCGAAGATGGAGATCTTCTACGACGAGGACCTGGCCTTGGAGGACCGTGCCGGGTACTACGACCATGCCGGAGCGCTGCGCGACATGATCCAGTCGCACCTTTTGCAGATCCTGGCCCTGCTGACCATGAATGCCCCCGCCACCCTCGGCGAGCGCGACGTGCGCGACCACCTGGGCTCGGTCCTGCGGGCCACGTCAGTTGCCGGGACACCGGCAGATTCCAGCCGTCGCGCCCGCTATGCGGCAGGCACCTCTCAGGGCCGTCAGGTCCCCGACTATGCCTCCGAACGGGGAGTCGATCCGGCCCGGGGCACCGAAACCCTGGCCGAGGTGACGCTCAAGGTGAACAATTCGCGCTGGGCAGGGGTTCCCTTCATCCTGCGGGCGGGCAAGGCGCTGGGGGTGGCCCGCAAGGAAGCGGTCATTACGTTCAAGCCCGTCGCGCACCTGCCCGACGGATTCAAGGGGATCGACTTCCCCACCACGTTGCGCATCGGGTTCGGCCCGGACACCCTCCAACTCGATCTCGATGTGAACAGCCCCGGGGACCTCTTCACCCTGGATCGGGTCACACTGGAGGCGGAGCTGAGCTCGACCGACCTGCTCCCCTACGGCGAAGTGCTGCTGGGTGTGCTCAGCGGGGACCCGACGCTATCGGTGCGCGGAGATACCGCAGAGGAATGCTGGCGCATCGTCGACCCGGTGTTGGCTGCCTGGGCCGCCGATGAGGTTCCGCTGGAGGAGTATCCGGCGGGTGGACCCGGACCTGCCGGGTGGGACACGAATGGCACCGCGCCGCAGTAGCTCCACCCCGCGAAGGCACCCTACAGCATCCCCATCGACTCGGGTCGTTCCCGGTGAGATGCCATTCTCCGTTGATGGGTCTGCTGATTTTCACGAGTGAATCCGATTCTCCGGCATCGGAAGACCTTGCTGATTCTGGATAATTTGCCGGTCTTCGTCTTGGCCCCCATCCTCGCACCGGCCCCCAGACGCTGACGCACCTGTCGGCAACGATGATCATCGCGGCAAGCATCCTAAACGCGAATGGCTGAATCGAGGCAACCTGCTTGAGCCTTTGGCTCCTCGTCATCGTTTTCGCCGCGGTCCAGGTGGTTGGTGGCGCCGTCGGATCGGGCCAGACCAAGCTCATGCGCCTGCGGCTCGGTCCCGGACACCCGCGGCATCGAACCATTTCCCTACGCACCCTTCGCATTTCACTTTGGTGCGCTGATCCTTCCTTACGACATACTTGAGGTGCGACTGTGTGCCTGTGTGCCTTCGGACTTGGGCATAGTCGATTTTCCTGGCCTATGGGCTCCCGCACGAAGTGGTGGCCCCCGTCCGGCATCCCTGCAGGCCTGCGACCGTCCAGCACCAAACGGGCATCGTAGGCCCGCATGAGGTGTACCCGTCGCCTGGAAAATCGCGGATCCTCACGACGTTATCGCGCAGTCCGGGCTTGTAGAAGCGCCGAATTCAAAGGAACTGCCCTTGGAACAGCCACTGGAATAGACGACGATGAGATGCTGCCGCTCCTGCAGAGCCCGCATTTTCTTGTGTCGGGCAGCCATTTCATCGTGCGAAGAATTTTTGTCTTCAAATACACGCGTCCAGTTTCACTGCAGGTCGCGACTGCATGATCGTTAGCTTCACAGACGCATCAAAGCGCCGAGCCGAAGAGGCCCTAGCAGGAACCCGGTTGCCTCGAGCCCGGAGTTGTTCCCGGCGCCAACACTAAGTCGGGTAGGCGCCCCCACCCGAAAAGGTGCTGTCGCTTGCCCCACGGATTCCCGGGATCAGACTGCGGCCATTCCACGTTCCCCGGTCCTCACGCGAATCACTTCATCAACTTTGGTCACCCAGATCTTTCCGTCGCCCGCACTTCCGGTGTTTGCCGTGGAGACCAGGACGTCCAGAATGTCCTGGCAGTAGAGATCATCGACAAGTACCTCGAGCCGGACCTTGGGCAACAGATCGACCGTGTGGCTGGCGCCCCGGTATGTCTGAGTGTGTCCGCGCTGCCTGCCATATCCGCTGGCTGGGCTAATGGTGAGGCCGGGCACCCCGTAGGCCTCCAGCGCCGAACGGATCTGGTCCGCCTTGTCGGGCCTAATGAGGGCCGTCACGAGTTTCATGCGCTGACCTCTTCCTCGGTCTTCAGGTGGCCGGATGTCGCCGGGTGTGGGACGAAGGTTCCGCCTGTGCCCAGGCCTCCGAATTCATAGCCGGTTTCCGCGTGCTGCATCAAGTCGATGCCCGCAATTTCCTCTTCCTCACTCACCCTGAACCCCACGGTGCGGTGGATGGCCAGCCCAATGATGGTCGTCATGATGCCGGTGAAGACGACAGTCACCAACGTGGCTACAACTTGAGCCCTCATCTGGCCCCAACCTCCCCCATAAAGCAGGCCACCGGCGGTTCCTTCGGCCGGAAGCGCAATGAGCCCGAGGGCCAGGGTGCCGATGATTCCGGATACAAGGTGGACGCCCACGACGTCCAGCGAATCATCGTATCCCCAGCGGTACTTCAGCCCGACGGCCAGCGCCGATACGACTCCGGCAACCAGGCCCAGGCCAATGGCTGCCGAGGGTGTGATGTTGGCACAGGCGGGTGTGATGGCCACCAGGCCCGCAACGATGCCGGAGGCTGCCCCCAGCGATGTGCCGTGTCCATCACGCATGCGTTCAACTAGGATCCATCCCAGCAGCGCCGCCGCCGGCGCAACCAGGGTTTTCACCCAGATGAGTCCGGCTTCTTCCACGGTGCTTGACGCTCCGCCGTTGAACCCGAACCAGCCGAACCACAGGAGGGCCGCGCCGAGCATCACGAAGGGAATGTTGTGGGGGCGCTGACTCGGATCCTTGCCGAAGCCCCGGCGCTTGCCCACGATGAGGGCCAGGACCAGTCCGGCTACGCCGGCGTTGATGTGCACGACTGTGCCGCCGGCGAAGTCGATCGCCTCGCCCGCCCAGGAACCGATGAGCCCTACCGGCCCCAGCAGTCCGCCACCCCAGACCCAGTGTGCCAACGGCGCGTAGACCAGAGTTACCCAGATCGGGACGAAAAGCATCCACGCCCCGAACTTTGCCCGATCGGCAATGGCCCCGGAGATCAGCGCGACGGTGATGATGGCAAAGGTTGCCCCTAATCCCACAGCAATCATCTGATCCGTACCCAGCTGGGCAACGAGCCCGATATCACCCATCGGGTTGCCGATGATGCCGCCCAGGCCTTCGCCTCCCCCGGACATCGAATACCCCCACAGCACCCAGACCACGGCCACCAGTGCGATGGCGGAGAAGCTCATCATCATCATGTTCAAGACGCTCTTGGCCCGAGTCATGCCCCCATAGAAGAAGGCAAGAGCCGGGGTCATCAGCAGCACCAGGGCCGCGCAGACCATCATCCAGACCTGGCTTGATGTCAGTTCCATCTCAGTCCTCCCGTTGTCAGTTGCGGGATCATCCCGCCTGAATACAAGGATCCGGCGCCGGTGTTTCTCCGGGGCACGGGGTTTGTTTCGTCCCCGTTACCGTTGGGGCGTCTGGGTAAAAGCCTCGTGACACCCCTGTTGCGCTCATGTTTCGAGCCATGACTGCCGAAGCAAGAAAGACGGGGCCGCTTCCCCCACGAATCGTTGGATTCGTGGGGGAAGCGGCCCCGGCCCGGCAGCTAACGCGGTGAACGAAGCCTAGTTGCCGGCTTCGAACCTGACCTTGTCTCCGGCAATGAAAACGGATCCGGAGAAGTAGACGTCATTGACCGACTCGCTCTTCTCCCAGGTGGCTGATTCACCGTGCCGCGCAGTGTTCTTCTCGTAGTTTGCGGTGGCCTGGCCTCCGCGAACATACATTTCCACGGAACCGTCATAGCCCGTCTCGATAATGTATTCAGGGCCGGAAGTCATTTCCCAAGTTACCTTGCGAAGGTCATCACCCGAATAGGACGAGTACGCGTCCTGGAAGCAGCCTTCGGGCTGAAGCTCGGTGGCTTCCATGCACTTGTCCACGTAGGCACTGGCCGCGGCCTTAGCTTCGGTTGCAAAGGCCGCCGTGTAGGTGGAGAACAGTTCCACCGGTGCCGAAGCACCATTCGAGGCGACCGACACCGTGGTGCGAACCGGCTCGCCGAACGAGCGGAAGCGGTCCGACGCGTCGGCACCGATCAGGTAGGTTCCCGGCAGCCCCGGAAGCTCGACCGAATCGCCCGGTTCCATCACGGGCAGCTCGACTTTGACCCCGTTGACGGTGATTCCCGCCTGCTCGGCGGCCACGGAGACGGTGCCTGCCGGACCGGAGACCATCTCCCAGTCGTTGAAGATCAGGGCCTGCTTGCCCAGGGTCCGAAGCGTAAACGTCTGCGCGGTCTTGACCTGATCCTGCTCGATTTCGGCGGTAACTGCTGCCTGGTCATGGTCGACCACCGTCTTGATGATCCGGAAGCCGGTAATCCGGTTCTCCGCCTTGGAGAAGATCTCATCGGTGAGCAGGAGCCGGGCTCCGCCTGAAACGTTGGGGTCCAGGATGTCCACTGCGGCCTGGGCCCGGCCGTCCATCAGCGCATGAAGGTAGTTCTCCACCTTTCCCTGCGGACCAAAGGCACCCTTGTTCAGTGCGGAGTGGCCGAGCGAACCGCCCATGGCAAGGGCAATGATGACACCGGCACCGATGGCGCCGAGCTTGATGTTGCGCTTTGCCTTGTCGCTGAGCGGCTCCACCGGCGGCATCGGCGCTTCCCCCATCCGGGCCGGGCCGGCGGTCGGCATCGGGGCATCGACCGTGACCACCGCGGCGGCCCAAGGAGATTCGGATCCACCAACGAATCCGGAGGTTGCCGGTGCGGCCGGGGCCCCGAACACCAGCACACGACGCAGCCCGGCAGGGATGAACGGCGTTAGGCGGGATGCGATGAGGCGGGAGAGTGCTTCGATGCCCACGCCCCAGAGGCCAAGGAGCAGGAAGACCCAAGCCGCCAGGCCCATGCCGCCTGTCCCGCTGCTACCCATGAAGGTCCCGCCGAAGCCGACGTAGGTGACGAGTGAGAGTGCTGCTCCACCAAGGGTGAACGCGGCGGGAAGCATCATCCAGCTCGCCGGGGTGGCTGTGCCACCGGGATGGGCCGGTCGGGTCAGGGCCCAACGGGTGGAGGCGGTAACGGCCAGGACCAGGGCGAGCAGGATACCCAGCAGGGTAGCCCACACCGGAATCGAGTCGCCAAAGAGCGAAAGACTGCTTCCGGCCATGCCCGGTACCGAGATGGCGCCCAGGTGGAGCATTCCGTAGCCGTATCCGGCGAGCGTGGGCAGGTAGGCCGGGGCCAGCGCGAAGGCGCTGAATCCGCCGTCCTTGACCACGAGGATGAGCATGACGAGGCCTGCCACAACGGATCCGACGAGGTAGTGCGATCCGAAGAGCGAAAACGCCGAACTCCAAGAGGCCGGCAGAATCTTGTCGGCCTTGGCCGACGCGCCGAGGAAGGCAGCCAGGCCCACGAGCACGAATGCGGCGATGAATGAGAGGAGGTCAACGGCGTCGAAGGACACCTTGAAGTAGTCCTCGGAGATACGCACGGCAAAGACCAGGCCCAGGATGAGCATCAGGAACGCGAAGCCGAGTCCAGTGGCAGCGGACAGGACCATGCGCTCAGCCAATGGCGCCACGGGCCCACTCCGGGCGGTCTTGCGCGGACGCCAGTAGGTCACGGCCAGGGCTGCCAGCAGCACGAGGACCGGCACGAAGCGCACGGACAGGGAGGCTTCGCTGAGCAGTCCCATTCCCTCGGAATCCAGGCTTCCACCGAGGGTGCCAAAGAAGGCCATGGATACGAGCTGGAAGAGCAGTGCGACGACCAGGCCGAACCCGTTATCACCCGCATCGCCAACATCCAGGGTCGATGGCATGTAGTCATCGAGCCCCGAGGCCCCGATGACCCCACACAGCAGCAGCACGATGGTTGCGGCAAGTGCGGCGCCGAAACCCCACACCGAAAGCAGTCCCGCGCCGATCCATTTGCCCGGCGCGAGCGCGGAGACCGACGCGGGGATGAGGCCGGCAGATGGCGCGCCAGGTTCGACGGGAGGCGTTGGCGGCGATGGTGGAAGCAGGGCTTCGGGCGGGGGTGCCGGGGGAAGGCTCCGCGGGCCCCCGGTCGACTCAGCGCTAGGTTCGGGTGAAGAGTTCAAAGTGGTTCCTTGATCAGGGTGCGAGAGTTCTCCGCCTACCCGATGCCGCATGTGGCCCACAGCCGAACAGTCGGTGCTTATCCCCTACTGGCATGGGCAGATGGAGCGTTCCCCGATTCTAACTTCTGCAGAGAAACGCGGGAAATTCGAAGGCATCCACGACGGAGTCCCCTGGCCCGACCTCGGCAGCCCGGAGCGGATCGAGGTGCCTGGGGGCGCGACGGGCTATTTGCCCACCACCTGCTCGATTTTCCTTTCCAGGAAGGGCGCGAGCGTCCTGGAGTAAGTTGCCGTGATGTGCGAGGAGTCGAAATACACGATGACGGATCCGATGATGGGCGGGCACGAGTTCTTCGTGCAGAAGAACCCGCTCATATCCACGACATGGATGTCGGGATCATGCAGTGCCTTCGCCGCCGCCGCCACCGGGTCCGGTTGATACCAGGATTTGGGCGTTCCGGAGCAGTCGGCCATCGGATCGCGGCTTCCGGCAATGCAATCGGGAATATTGGGGACGGTGTTTCCCGGGAAGGGGTTGTCCCGGATCACGACGATGGGCGTCCCACCGGCAGACCACTTGGCCAAGAAGTCGCGGTGCCCCTTTTCGGCCGGCTTCACCGACTGGGCCATGGTCATCCCCTGGACCGGCAGGCTGAGCCGGTCAGAGCTGACGATCAGGTCGAACTGCCCATGCGCCGTCTTGTCCAGCACCCATTGGCCGTAGTCCAGGCATCCTCGTGTCCCGGCCTCCGTGCCGAAGGCGGTCGGAATCCCGGTTGCCACGCACCGTGAGGCAAGGAATGTCGAAATCGTCCATCCTCTGTCCTTGGCGATTTCTTGCAGGGTGGGAAGCCAATGCCCCGCATGGGAATTGCCGACTAGCGCTACCTTCGTGGGTCCGTTCCCATAGGTGCATATCGGACGCTTGGAGAAGTCCCCTTCGGACCAGCACCCGTCAGCGTATGCCTGGGACTTGTCAGTCTTGGCTGCCAAGGGCGTCGGGACCAGGCCCAAACCGTTGGATGGAGGGCAGTTATTAACCATTGCCGCACCACCAAAGCAATTCTTGCCGACCTCCAACCTGACTTCCCGCGCCATGGTCAGCACGTCGCTTTGGGAACTTTGGGCCCGATCGGCCATGTAGAGGAACCCACCGCTGAGCAGACCCAGTGACAGCGATCCAACCAGGAGGAACCGTCCGCCAGTGATCATCGTCGAGGTATCCAGCTTCTTGCGGAAGCGGTCCTCCACGAACGTTTTGGTGGCCATGGCCAGCAGGATGCTCAAGGAGATGACACCCAGCTTTCCAGGCCATGCCAGCCGGCCCACGGCAAAGGGCAGGAGCACTATCAACGGCCAATGCCACAGGTAGATCGAGTACGAATGATCACCCAGGAAGCGCGACGGCTTGCTCCCCAGCAGCCATGCCGGAGACCACCGTCCCTCCGCATGGACCCAGATCACTGCTGCTGTTCCCACCACCGGAAGTGCAGCCGTGTAACTCGGGAACGGGGTGGACCCGTCATAGGCGAGCGCCGCAAGAACAACGGCAGCCAGACCGAACCAGCCGATCGCCGCCGCGCCGGTCGAACCCCTGAATGCTCCGGTGGCTTTGGGCAACAGTGCCAAGAGGCCACCGGCTGCCAGTTCCCAACCACGGGTCAGGGTCGAGAAGTAGGCGATGCCCGGGTCCACTGACGTGTAGAAAATGGAATAGGACAGCGATAGCACGAGGATCACGGCAACGCCGAGCAGCGGAATCGAAACCCGGACCGCTTTGGCCTTCGCCGCCAGGAAAAAGAGGATGCCGATGATCAAGGGCCAGAACAGGTAGAACTGCTCTTCCACCGAGAGCGACCAAAAATGCTGTACAGCCGAAACGGCATTGTCAGCTGCCAGATAATCGACACTAGTTGCGGCCAAGGCCCAGTTCTGCACATAGAACGTGGAGGCCAAGACCTGTTGCGACCAGTCTATCCAGACTGTATCCGGAGCCAGCAGCAATATGCCGACCAGTGTCGCGAACAGGACCAGGAAGGATGCCGGGAGCAGTCGCTTGACCCTGCGGATCCAGAAAACCCTGACGTCCTTGAACGAACGTGGCGGGTTCCTGACCAGATGGGAGGTGATCAGAAAGCCGGAAATCACAAAAAAGACATCAACCCCGATGAAGCCTCCCGTCACGTGCGTGGGCCACAGGTGGTAGAGAACCACGAGGCCAACAGCCAGGGCTCGCAAGCCCTGGATATCGCCCCGGAAGACCGCGTCGCGTACCGTCTTCGCCACTAGTAATTCCTCTATGTCGGCCAGACTTGAGACTATAACCGGGGTTCAATGAAGGCTTTGGCACTCTCCCCGGTCCTCAAGACTAGCTTCCCATCCACGCGAACACGCCACACCTAGTCCCAGAGGACGCCGCCAATTTTCCACATGATAAGGCATGCAGGATTTGGCCTATCTGTCCGTGCTGTGAGAGCCGTCCACGTCGGGGATCGCTGAGCCGATGTTGGGAGGGCAGGATCCTTCCCGGCAGAAGAATCGGCCAGGTAAATGAATTGGACGTTCTTCTGGCCAAAGCGGGCCACCGCAAGTCGTGACGCGGGCTACCCGGAGTGTTCACCGAAGTGATCATCGCTCCCGGCCATGCCGTCCGGGATGGTCGAAACGGAGCGCCCCTGGAAGAGGGGATCCTGAATAGGAATCATGGGGTGAGAAGACGCTTGAGCGAAACGTGATAGGGCACTGCAAGGCCCCTGGCCAGTTCATCCAGGCCCGGGGTGATGCCCTGCGCAAGGATTAAGCCGGACCCTTCACGATAGAGGAACGCCTGTTGGAAGTAGTCAAAACAAAAAGACCGGGTGAACCGAGCCTATGGCCCAGTGCACCCGGTCTGAAAGAAAATGACGATCCTAATCGAGCAGCGCGTCCACGAACGCCTCGGCATCAAACGGCGCCAGGTCATCCGGACCCTCGCCCAGTCCAACCAGTTTCACGGGAACACCGAGCTGGCGCTGGATGGCCACGACGATACCGCCCTTGGCCGTTCCGTCGAGCTTGGTCAGCACGATTCCTGTCACGTTGACTACCTCGGCGAAGACCTTCGCCTGTGTCAGCCCATTTTGGCCGGTGGTGGCGTCGAGAACCAACAGGACCTCGTCCACGGTTGCCTGCTTTTCGATGACGCGCTTGATCTTGCCCAGCTCGTCCATCAGGCCGACCTTGTTCTGCAGGCGGCCGGCGGTGTCGATCATGACAATGTCGACTTCCTGTTCGATGCCGGCCCGTACTGCCTCGAAGGCCACCGAAGCCGGATCGGCGCCGTCCACATCGGATTTCACCGTCGGCACGCCGACGCGGTCCCCCCAGGTCGCCAGCTGCTCGGCCGCTGCCGCACGGAAGGTATCCGCCGCACCCAGGAGCACGTCCTTGTTCTCGGCGACCAGCACACGGGCCATCTTGCCGATGGTGGTGGTCTTGCCGACGCCGTTCACGCCCACGACCATGATCACGTTCGGGCGGTCCTTGTGGCGTTCCGGGATGAAGTTGCGGTCCATGGTCGGGTCGACCAGCTTGAGCAGTTCCTCGCGCAGCATGTCGTGGACGCGCTGCGGATCGCGGCTTCCCTCGACTTTGACCCGCTCGCGCAGGGCGTCGACTAGTTCCATGGTCGGTTCGGTGCCGAGGTCGGCCAGCAACAGGGTTTCTTCGATTTCGTCCCAGACGTCCTCGTCGATCTTGTCCTGGCTGAGCAGGGCCAGCAGGCCCTTGCCCAGGGCGGTGTTTGACTTGGCAAGTCGGGCCCGCAGCCGGGCCAGTCGGCCGTAGACCGGCTCGGGGACCTCCGCGGCAGGAGCTTCGGTCTCCTCCGGCATCTCGACGACAGGGGATTCAAGAGCGGTTTCCGGGGCCGCCCCGGGCGAGGAAACCGAAGCTTCGGCGGCCTCGGGCTCAAGCGTGGCCGTCGGCGCCGGGTCGTTGGAGTCGCGCGGGCCGGTGTAGGTATCCTTGGGGGCCTTGTTCGATCGAAGGAGGAAGAAGGCACCGCCGATACCCAGGACGGCCACGACGGCGATAAGGATGATGATCAATGTAAGTTGTTCTGGCACGCCATAAGCTTCTCACAGACTAAACTGGCCACACCTATGTCTACTTCACCCAGCGCCCCCGAGGGTACAGGCCAATCTGCCCCCGCCCTCCCTGGCAAACGCCCGCCGATCCCCCGTGAGATCCGCGTCTTGATTGCCGCGGCCTTCGTCATCGCGATCGGGTTCGGCTTGATCGCACCGATCCTGCCGCAATTTGCCACCAGCTTCAATGTGGGTGTGGCGGCGGCAAGCGTGATCGTGAGCATCTTCGCCTTCACCCGGTTGCTTTTTGCCCCGGTCAGCGGGAAGCTCACCGAGAAACTGGGCGAACCTACCGTCTACGTGACGGGCGTGATGACCGTAGCGGCGTCGACCATTCTGTGCGGTTTCGCCCAGGACTACGCCCAACTGCTGCTCTTCCGTGGTCTGGGCGGACTGGGTTCGACGATGTTCACCGTCTCGGCCATGGCCCTGATCGCCCGGCTTTCACCGCCGGAGATACGCGGACGAATTGCTGGGTTTTACGCGGGGGCGTTCCTGTTGGGCAACGTCGCCGGACCGGTGCTCGGATCCCTGATGATCGGGCTGGGCTACCGGATCCCGTTCTTCATCTACGGTGGGGCACTCGTCGTTGCCTCGGCGATCGTCTTCTTCTCGCTGGCCGCCTCGAAGTCAAGCCGGCTGGCCAACGAGGCCAGCCGGGTGGCCCACAATAAGGCGGCCGCGGTGTCCCTGGCCGAGGCGTTCTCCTTCACTACGTTCCGTGCGGCCCTGGTTTCCGGCTTCGCCAACGGCTGGATGGCCTTCGGCATCCGCATGTCGCTGATCCCGCTCTTCGCCGTCGCCGCCTTCAAGGACGGCGCAGAGCTGGCAGGGCTCGCCTTGGCCATCTTCGCCGTGGGCAATGGCGCTGCACTGACTATTTCCGGCAGGTTCACGGACAAGCACGGCCGGCGCCTGCCGGTGATGCTCGGGCTGATTGTCGCCTCCGTGGCCACGGCACTGCTCGGCTGGGCTGACAACGTTCCGCTGTTCATTGCGCTCTCGGTCATTGCCGGTGCAGGAACCGGATTCATGGGCCCGGCCCAGCAGGCAGCTATCGCCGACATCGTGGGTCAGGGTCGCAACGGCGGCAAGGTCCTGGCCTCCTTCCAGATGGCCACGGACTTCGGTTCGATCATCGGTCCGCTGCTGGCGGGCATGATCGCCGACCGGGCCGGCTTCGGCTGGGCATTCACCGTCAGCGGCGTGATTGGCATCATTGGGGTCATCGCCTGGCTGCCGGTCAGGGAAAAACGGGGCCCAGCGGTCAGCTGAGCGCTTTCCTGAGCGGTCTACTTCCTACCTCACGCCTATACCGCCCGGGGCCTCATGTCGAGGCTGAGATTCCCGTACTTCGTGGAATACGGCAGAATACCGTGCACTGGTTCCTTAGGCAGCTGCACCACGCCCACCACAATGCGGCGCGGCTTTGCTTCGGTCTGCGGGTGATGGACCTGCACCGAACAATCCAGAAGCCCTTCGCCCAGAGCCGTAATCTTGACCAATTCCATGCTCGCGCAGTAGTTTCCTTCTCCCCCCGGCCCTGGACTGAGCTCTGCTTGAAGACGCTGGGTACGCGCCCTGTCGGTGATCTCGAACACGGCACCGGTCGCCGCCGAGGCATCTAATCCAAGCTCGAAGGAAATCCTCAGGGCATCCATGCTCAGATCCTTCAGCAGTGGCAGGCCCTTGCGCGCCATTTCTGCTTCTGCTAGGCGTGTCAGTTCCCCAATGTCACCCCGTCGGATGAGCCTGGTCTTTTCATGGTGTCCGGGATGCAGCGTTCCATCATGGACCTCGGGAACGAACTCGGCCAGGAAGTTGCGATGCGCGGCAATCCACTGGGCCCGGGCCTCGGGAGTAAAGCCCAGGAAGCGTTCCCCTTCGTAAAACCGCAGTCCCTTTCGGACGAAGAGGCCGAGGTTAAGCTTTTCTGCCTCGATCCGGTCGTTGATTCCCTGGCGGACGGTGCCGGCAATATGGTGCAGGGATGCGACGTATCCAGTGGGCTCGATGACGTTTTCACTGATGTTCTGGCCATCATGCCTGGTTCGGATCTCGTAGTAGTCGTAGTCGGCAAGGATCGAAGTGCGTGTGGAAACCATGTAGCACTGCACCATGGCCATCCCATCCTCGAGTCGGACTTTTTCTTCACGGAACGTGATGCCGTTGTCGATAAGCAAGCTGCGCCGGATCATCTTTTGCGGTGACAGGGTGCGCAGGATCGTTTCCATCGGAACGTCCTTGACGGTCTCGCGGAAAAGCGAGGCCTGGACCCGTCGGCCGCCGATGCCCACCATCTTCGGCACCAGGACATCCACTCGGTGCTTCCGCGCATACGAAACCATGCGCTTCAGGGCTTCCGGCCCCAGCCGATCATCGGCATCACAGAAGAAGACATATTCGCCGGTACTTTCGGCGATGCCCACATTCCGGGGCTTTCCGGCCCACCCGCTGTTCTCCTGATGCACCACACGGAAGTTGGGATTCCGTTTGGCATAGACGTCCAAGATCTCGCCTCCAAAATCACTGGATCCGTCATCGACCGCGATGACCTCGAATTCCTCGTGGTCCAGATCCTGGGCTTCTAGCGAGTTCAGTAGCTCGGTCAGGTAAGGCATCGCGTTGAAGACCGGCACGATGACGCTGACGGCGGTCTTTAGCGGCTTCGGAAGGTCAGGCGACGGTACTTGAGGTGCGGCGGCCGCGGGTTTGGAACTGCGGGTCTTCCAGAGTCGAGCAGCCATCTCGGTGTCTCCTGCAAGCTTCGATTTGATAGGAGTAGGTTCCCCTGTGTTTCGACAAGGTGAACCCATGTTTAGCACGCCCTGAGGCTACACTCTACAAGGTACCCGAGTCTTACCAGTTAAACATGGATTCGCCAAATCAAAAAACCCATTACCGGCTCCTGAACTTTGAACGCGCTGAACACCCGCACCACGTCCAAAGTTCAAGAGCCGTTTTAATATGATATATATTGAGAAATTTAACTTGACATAAAATCAATTCACTTAAAGCTTACGTTTCCATACACTGTCAAATAGGGGGTCACCGACAATCTCTTACTGCCTCCAACTCTCAGAAAGTACTCCCTAGCGTTCACCCGAAGTACGACACTCAAGTCCAAAGCTTCTTTATTTTGGCGAAAGGATCCAGCGTCATTCGGTAACCTCACTGTGAAACCGCTAGGATTCCAACGAATCAGTTCAGGTGCCATATATTCAACGCACCTCGAGTCACGGCCCTCCAAGACCACCCCGAAGTTTGCTCGACCAATGGAGCCGCCGAGAAAACCCATCACGTTTACATCCACTTCGAGCGAACCATCAGCAGAAATCACGATCCTCTCAAGTGAAACCGAAACATCCGACCCATAGTCCACCCCTTCCCTTGCTGCCCTCGCTTCCGCGAAAGCCTGTATCCACCGTGCGTGAACACGCGTGCCACGATATTCATCGGCTGCTTTGAAGGCTGATTCAGAAATCTTTTCCCTCCGCTGAGGATCCTCTAGCAAAGAAGCAATCGCCCTAATTGCCTCCGCCACATCTCCATGCGGAATTAGGACCCCCGTCGAGTTATGCTTGATCATGTCGGACGGTCCGTAGTTGGCATCATAGGAAACTGGCACACAGCCACTTCCCATCGCCTCGACCAAAACTAACGGCGCTCCTTCAAAATCACTACAAAGGAGGAGGAATCCGGCCACACTCAGACGTTTTCGCACGTCGGGCGCGTGCCCTAGGAAAGTTACGTGCGACTCCACCCCTAACTGTCGAGTCAAGTCTTCGAGGCTACTTCGCGAGGAGCCTTCGCCCATAATGTCGAGCGTGACAGGAAACCCTGCGTCGCGAAGACCGTATATTATTCGAATGGCTTGATCCACGTTTTTTGATTTTGTCAGACGCCCCACAAAGACGATTTTATTAGAATTCCGCTCATTAGAATCGGGCAGATGTTCCTGTTTTTCAATCGGATTCGAAATCTGCTTCAAATTTCCTTGATTGCCAAATCTAGATATAAAATCTTTTTTCTGGGTATTGGTTAAGAAAGTTATAATATCCCAATCATTTCTCCGCGCGATGGTTTCTTTGTACCCGTCCGCGAGTGGACCGGTCAGCGGATCTGACCCTGGCTTAACGTGAGTGCTATGAAACACGGTGGCCTTGCAGGACTTAGCGCTCTTCCAAGTGGCGAGAAATGAAGCCGCGTACTTACTGTCGACAATGACGTCAATTTCATCATCACCGACCAGCAGTGACAGCCAATCTCGATACATCGCAGCCGCACTCGAAAAGACCTTTGTGATATCTCCAGCCCTAGATACTAGTTGTAAGTTTCGCTTTACTACGCCAGCCTCAGACACAACATCAATGAGATAACACGACCCATCACGACGATAATAATCCTGTCGCTTGGTCCCCTCCTCCTCGGATGTCTCGCGCATGGTCCGGAACAATGACCCGTCGTTCCGTCGGATTGGATCTTCCGTCTCTAACCATTCAAATTTTTCCCAATTAATAATATTTTCTGTAGATATATTAGATATATTATCATTATTTGAATAATAATCATGAAAATTTATAATCGGTATTTCTGCGCTCAAACGACCGTGAGATACGACTTCGTCGATCCGCAACTGAAGATCCGGGTTTGCATCAAAGGTAACGATCGCACTTGGAGTTCCATTGTCATGAAATGACCCAGCCTTTTTCAGGCACACCGCCGTCATCCCGCCGAACTTCTCACCAATTCCCCAAGTAACCATTAAGACTGGACGGTGATGATTAAATAGTGGTTTTGGTTTTGATAATTTAATATTTTTATTCACTTGACTTGTTCCTATTTTATAAATATACATTTAAATACACTTTATTGACTTATCTTTTTAGTTGGATGTCGAACCCGCTGGCTGATCACCATGGATACGCCGTCCCCGCGCATGGTCACGCCATAGAGCGCGTCGGCGACCTCCATGGTCCGCTTCTGGTGAGTAATGACAATCAACTGGCTTGATTCGCGAAGTTCCTCGAAGATCGTGATCAGCCGGCCCAAGTTGGTGTCGTCCAGGGCGGCCTCGACCTCGTCCATGACGTAGAACGGCGAGGGACGTGCCTTGAAGATTGCCACGAGCAGCGCCACGGCCGTCAGTGAACGCTCACCGCCCGAGAGCAGCGAGAGCCGCTTGATCTTCTTGCCGGCGGGCCGCGCCTCGATCTCGATTCCCGTGGTGAGCATGTTATCCGGATCGGTGAGGACCAGGCGTCCCTCTCCCCCGGGGAAGAGCCGGGAAAAGACCCGCTCGAATTGCGCGGCCGTGTCGTTATAGGCCTCCGTGAAGACCCGCTCGACACGCTCGTCGACGTCCTTGATGATGTCCAGGAGGTCCCGGCGGCTGGATTTCAGGTCTTCCAGCTGCGTGCTCAGGAACTTGTGCCGTTCCTCGAGCGCCGCGAATTCCTCCAGCGCCAGCGGGTTGACCTTCCCCAGTGCAGCCAGGTCGCGTTCCGCGCGCTTGAGCCGCTTTTCCTGCTCGGCGCGGTCAAAGGGAGCGCCGCCGGGCACCACCAGCCCGTCCGCATCGACCTCGGCACGCAGTTCGGCCCATTTGCCTGCCGTTTCATCGTGCTGCGGGACGGGAAGGTGCGGACCATAGTTATCGATCAGGTGATCGGCGCTCAGGCCCAGTTCCTCAATGGAACGGTTCTCCAGCGCCTCGATGCGCAGCAGCTGTTGGGCGCGGACTAGCTCGTCACGGTGTACCATATCGGTGAGTTCGGCCAGTTCCCGGGTGAGTGCATCCGAGCTCCTGCGCACCACGGCGAGCTTCTCGTCCAATGCGGTACGGGCATCCTGCAACCCGGCACGCTCCGCGTCGGCGAGCGCGATGGAACCGTCCAAGAATCCGAGCGCTGCTTCCACGGCGCCCGCCACCCGGCGGGCCTTGGAAGCCTGGATGCCGCGTTGCTCCGCCTTGCGTCTTGCCTGTTCACGGGCACGGCGTTCCACCTCGGCTGTGCGCAGCAGGGATTCGATCCTGGACCGTAGGCCATTGGCGCGTTCCTCGGCGCCGCGCAGTCCCAGGCGGGCATCGAGTTCCCGTTGCCTGGCACCGGCGGCGGCATCTGCCAGTTCCCGGTTGCGGTCGATCGCTGCGTCTTCCAGCTCTTCGCCTTCGGGTTCCTCCTGGGCGAGCTCGAGTCGTTCGACGAGTACCGCCAGGGCCTCCTGCTCGGCTTCCAGCTTCCCGGACGCCACCGCGGCATTGCGTTCGAGGCGTTCTCGTTCCTCGGATCCCTGGCGCAAGCTGGCTCCCAGCTGGGCCATCCGCTCGGCGACGGCGGAGATGCGCGCGTCCGAGTCGTGAAGTCGTTCCAATGCCTGTTCTGCCAGTTCGGCGGCCGATTCCAGCTTTACCGTCAGGGCAGCCAGATCGAAGCGGATCAACTCGCGGCGCTGACGGACTTCGTCCAGTTCTGCTTCGGTCGAATCGACAACAGCCTGTTGCTCGATCAGCGAGGGTGCTGCGGCGGTTCCTCCCGCCACTGCTGCAGCGCTGTACGTGTCGCCATCAAGCGTTACCGCCCGCCAGCGCGGATCAGCTGACAACAGGGCCAGGGCCTGCCCGGCATCCTTGACGATGGCCACGTCCGCCAGCAGGTGGGACACGGCTCCGGCGAGTGCGTCAGGAACCTGCACCTGGTCGAGGGCCGGTACCGAGGATGCCGGTGGCACTCCGTTGCCGGGATGACCGGGGACGTCGTGGATGATGAAATGCACGCGGCCACCAGCGGCTGCCTTGAGGTCCTCCAGGATGCCCGCAGCCAGGCCCGGCTCGGCTGCCGAGAGTGCTTCTGCGGCACTGCCCAGGGCTGCGGCAATTGCCGTTTCGTAGCCGGGGTTCACCACGAGTCGAGCGGAGAGCCGGGCACCGATGCCCTCGGCGCCGGTGGCGAGCACGTCTTCGCTCGCATCCTTGCGGGCCAGCCCTAGGCGCAGTGCTTCGTGGCGGGCCTTGAGCGCTCCGCGCCGGGCCGCCAGTTCCTGTTCTTCGGCCTTCAGCGCATCCAGTTGCCCGCGGAGGACGGTTTCCTTCGCGTGCGCCTCCTCGTAGGCGCCGTCCAGGTCCCCTTCACCGTCATGGGCTCCCGCGGCGTCCTGTTCCAGGAGGGTGAATTCGGTGGAGGCAGCGGTCCGGCGGGCGGCCCAGCCGTCCAGGGATTCGCGGATCCGGCCCAGCTCCCCCGCGGCCGACTCGACCCGGGTGCGTCCGGAGCTCACCTGTCCGGCCAGGCGGGCCATGGCCTCACGCCGGTCGGCCTGGGCCCGCAGGTGGCTGGTCATGCGTTCCTGCTCCGCACGCGCTGCGGATTCCGCTACCGCACGGTCTTCGAGTGCCTCCTCGAGCAGGTCTCGCCGGGATTCGATGTGCTCGTCGAGCTCTTCCAGTTCGGAGCGTAGGCGCTCGGCCTGGGCTTCGAGGCGTTCGGGGTTCCTGCCCGCGTCGAATTCCGTCCCTGTGGTGCCCAACAGGCGGGAACGTTCGGTGGCGAGCGCCCCCAGCGAACGGTAGCGTTCGCGCATCGAGCCGAGGCCGTACCAGGTGTCGCGGGCCGCGTTCACCGCGGGCGTCGCCTGGGCGGCTGAGGCTTCGAGCGTGCCCACTTCGGTGCGTACGACGTTCAGGTCGCGTTGAACGACCATGTGACGGGCCTTCTGCGCCGCCTCGGTCTCAACGTCCCGCTCCAGACTGGTGGACAAGGCGACAAGGTCGTCCGCGAGCAACCGGGCCCTGGCATCGCGGGCCTCGAACTGGACGCTTTGGGCGCGGCGGGCCACCTTGGCTTGTTTGCCTAGCGGTGTCAGTTGGCGGCGGAGTTCGGCGCTGAGGTCATTGAGCCGGTTCAGGTTTCCCTGCATGGCGTCGAGCTTGCGAACCGTCTTTTCCTTGCGGCGGCGGTGTTTCAGAATCCCTGCGGCTTCTTCGATGAAACCCCGGCGGTCCTCGGCCGTGGCATGCAGGATCCGGTCGAGCTGGCCCTGGCCGACGATCACGTGCATTTCCCGGCCCAGTCCGGAATCCGAGAGTAGTTCCTGGATATCCAGCAAACGACACGAGGAACCATTGATGGCATATTCGGATCCGCCGGCACGGAAGAGCGTGCGCGAGATGGTGACTTCCGAGTAGTCGATGGGCAGCGCACCGTCGGCATTATCGATGGTCAGTGAGACGTGTGCCCGGCCCAGCGGCGGACGGCCGGAGGTGCCGGCAAAGATCACGTCTTCCATCTTGCCGCCGCGCAGCGTCTTGGCGCCCTGTTCGCCCATGACCCAGGCCAGCGCGTCGACGACATTGGACTTGCCCGAGCCGTTGGGTCCGACCACTGCCGTCACCCCTGGTTCGAAGTCAAAGGTCGTGGCGGAGGCGAAGGACTTGAAGCCTCGGACGGTCAGTGATTTCAAATGCACGGTGGTGGTGGTTCCTGGTTCAGCGGGACTCCCTTTGGTGAACGGAGCGGGCCAGGCTCCATCATATCTCCAGCCACCCCCGGCTCAGCGGCGCCCACACGGTCGCAGGGGGAACTTATCGCGTGCCCGCGCGCGTGAAAGTGTTCATTGCTGCCCCCGGGCAACTACTGTAGGAACAACGGTTCCGTGACACCAGCCACTGAATGATGGCCTGCAGGGACGACATCACCACCAGATTGAAGGCTGAACATTGGGCGGAAACGCAACATTTCGACACGATAATTCGGCGCTCCTGGCCATCGGAAGTGTCGAAGCTCCGGTCGTTGTCACCTCCGATGAATTCGACCGTCGACTGGCCCCGAGCCTGAAGCGGCTGCGGCTCTCACGCCGGCTGCTCGAACGTGTCGCTGGTGTTACCGAGCGCCGCTGGTGGCCCGAGGGGACGACCTTCGAGGACGCTGCAGTGGAGGCCGGTTCCCAGGCCCTGGCCGAGGCAGGCATCGAGCCGGGTCAGGTGGACCTGCTGATCAATACTTCGGTTACCCGGCGCAACCTCGAACCGTCGGTCGCGGTGAAGATCCACCATGAGCTCGGCCTGCCCAGCTCGGCCATGAACTTCGACCTGGCCAACGCCTGCCTTGGCTTCGTCAACGGCATCACCCTGGCCGCGAACATGATCGATGCCGGCCAGATCCGCTACGCACTGATCGTTGCCGGCGAGGACGCCCAGCCCACCCAGGAAACCACCTTTGAGCGGCTGAACCGTGAGGATTCCACCCGGGATGACTACTTGCGTGAATTCGCCACGCTGACGCTGGGATCCGGTGCGGCAGCGGCCGTCATCGGCCCCCACGACCTGCATCCGGGATCCCACCGGATCGTCGGTGGCGTTTCACGAGCCGGCACCGAGCACCACGGCCTATGCGTGGGTGGACCATCGGGCATGTTCACCGACACCAAGGGCCTGTTGGACAACGGCCTGGAACTGGTCGTCAATGCCTGGGACGAGGCCCACGCCAACGGCTGGAACTGGAAGTCCATGGATCGCTACGTCACCCACCAGGTGTCCACCTCCTACACCAATGCCATCATCAAGGCCGTGGGCCTGGTCAAGAGCAAGGTGCCCATCACGTTCCCGAAGTGGGGCAATGTGGGTCCGGCATCGCTGCCGATGACCCTGGCCCAGGAATCCAAGACGCTCAAGCCCGGTGACCGGGTCCTCTGCATGGGGGTTGGTTCGGGGCTGAACACCACGATGATGGAACTGGCGTGGTAACCGAGCCCTGGCCCGGGGTCAACGCGGCGTGGTCGCGGTTCGTCCGGGTACCGTCTACCGCAGCCATCGATGCGCCGGGCACCAGCCACACCTGGCACCTCCTGGATAACGGCCCCGAGCTTGAAGCCCTGGGAATCACGCCTGCCGGCACCCTGCTGTGCGTTCACGGCAACCCCACCTGGTCCTACCTCTGGCGTTCGCTGCTCGGCGCCGCATCCAAGCTGGAGCACCCCTGGCGGGTCATCGCGGTGGACCAGCTGGACATGGGATTCTCCCACCGCACCGGCGTCTTCCGCCGCCTGGAACACCGCATTTCCGACCTTGACGACCTCACCACCGCCCTGGGCCTGGATGGCAAGGTCATCACCGTCGGCCATGACTGGGGAGGCATTATTTCCCTGGGCTGGGCGCTGGATCACCAGGATCTGCTGGCCGGCGTGGTACTCACCAATACGGCGGTACATCCGGCCGGCTTCGAGCTGCCTCCCGCCCTGAAACTCGCGCTACACCCGGCAGTCCACCCCTGGGGCACCAAGACGTCCCCGGCCTTCCTGAAGGTCACCCATTCCCTGGCCAGCCCGGCCCTGGCGCCGGCCGTGGAGGCGGCCTTCATGGCCCCTTACCGTGGGGCGAAGCGCCGCGCCGGGGTGGCGAACTTCGTGGCCGACATCCCGGCGGACCCCACCCACCCCAGTTGGCCCGCCCTGGAGCGGGTCTCCACCGGCATCACCAGGCTGAGCGTACCGGCCCTTGTCCTGTGGGGACCCAAGGACCCGGTCTTCTCGGACCGGTACCTGCGGGACCTGATCGGACGCCTCCCGCAGGCCCAGGTCCACCGTTTCGAGGGCGCCAGCCACCTCCTGCCCGAGGACCGCGACATTGCCACTCCAGTCTTCGACTGGATCGCGGGCACAGCGTGCAACCAGGACGGTTCCAAGACGTCCGCGGAGTTGCGCCCCGCTGTCCAATACCTTCCCATGACGGCCGAACTAGACGCCCGCTACCAGGACACCACGGCCGCAGTGGTCGACATGGCACCGCTGGGCTCCGGACCGAACCCGGTTCCGGTATCCCTGAGTTGGGCCACGCTTGCCACCCGGGTCGATGAATTGGCCGCCGGACTGCGTAC
Source organism: Paeniglutamicibacter cryotolerans (assembly GCF_014190875.1). NCBI lineage: Bacteria > Bacillati > Actinomycetota > Actinomycetes > Micrococcales > Micrococcaceae > Paeniglutamicibacter > Paeniglutamicibacter cryotolerans. The sequence continues at coordinate 964,553 of NZ_JACHVS010000002.1, forward strand.
CCTCGGTGTGGAACCCGGGGACCGGATCAGTCTGCTGGTTCCACCGGGCATCGAACTCACCACGTTGATTTACGCGTGCCTTCGCCTGGGCGCGGTGATAGTCGTCGCCGATGCCGGGCTGGGCGCCAAGGGACTGGGCCGGGCCATCAAGGGCGCCGGACCGCGCTTCCTGATCGGCATCGATCGGGCCCTGATAGCAGCCAAGGCTTTCGGCTGGCCGGGCGTCAGGATCGGCGTTGCCGACATGGGTCGGGTAAAGGCCCAGGGATTGGGCGTCGAAACGTCACTGGCAGCCATCCGCAGGCTCGGCGCCGCGGAACTTGCGACTTCCTCCCTGGCCTCGAGGGCGCACTTCCCAGCTCCCGGGGCAGACACCGACGCGGCCATCCTGTTCACCTCCGGATCCACAGGCCCGGCCAAGGGAGTCGTCTACACACACCGCCAGCTGGCTGCCATGCGCGACACCCTGAAGGACACCTACGGCCTGCGCGCCGGCTCCGGGCTGGTGGCGGGATTCGCCCCGTTCGCACTGCTCGGTCCGGCCCTGGGCGCCACCTCCGTAACGCCCGATATGGACGTGACCTCCCCGAAAACGCTCACCGCTGCCGCTCTGGCCGATGCAGCTGCCGCCATCGGAGCCACCGTCATCTTCGCCTCCCCCGCAGCACTAGCCAACGTATTGGCCACGGAACCGGACCTCACAGCGGAGCAGCGTAACGCCCTGTCCGGGATCGAGCTGCTGCTCTCGGCTGGAGCGCCCGTTCCCGAGCCGCTGCTGTCCCGGGTACAGGAACTCGTCCCCGCAGCATCCCTCCATACCCCCTACGGCATGACCGAGGCACTGCCCGTGACCGACATTTCGCTGGAAGGCATCCGCGACGCCGGCACCGGCAACGGAGTGTGCGTGGGAGTACCGGTATCGGGCACCCGCGTGGCCATTGCCCCGTTCACGGCCGATGGATCCGTTGAACCGGTCGCTGGCCATGCCATCGATGTCAGCGGCGAGATCCTGGTCTCTGCGGCTCACGTGAAGGACCGCTACGACAGGCTGTGGATCACCGAAAAGCACAGCTCGTCGGTTCCCGGATGGCATCGCACCGGCGATGTCGGACATCTGGATGCCACCGGCCGGCTCTGGGTCGAGGGGCGGCTGGGCCACATCCTGGTCCAGGACACGGGAGTCAGGACCCCGGTGGCGGCCGAGCACGCCGCCCAGTCTGTCACCGGAGCCGGACGTGCCGCCGTAGTCGGCGTCGGACCGTGCGGAACCCAGGCGGCCGTCGTGGTCATGGAGACCCATCCCGGGGCAACACGCCCGGCGCTTGCACCGCACGACCTGGCGGCCGAGGTGCGTGCCAGCGTTTCCCAGAACACCGGGATACAAATCGCGGCGGTCCTTGTGGTCCCGGAACTGCCCACCGACATCAGGCACAATTCTAAGATCGACCGTGCCGCCCTGGCCGAATGGGCGGCCAAGACCCTTGCTGGCGGAAGGATCCACCGCCCATGACACGCACGGTCCTGGTGACCGGAGCTTCCGGGCTCCTGGGTCAGGCAGTAGCCTCGCTCCTAATCGAACGCGGTGACACGGTGCGTACCTTCCAGCGCGGTCCGGCACCGCTGCCGAACACCGAAGCGGTCGCCGGCTCCGTGGCTGACCGGCAAGCCGTCGACCGGGCGGTCGCCGGTGTGGATGCCGTCATCCATCTTGCTGCCAAGGTTTCGTTCACCGGTGCGTGGTCGGAATTCGAATCCACCAACATCACCGGCACCCGAAACCTCATTGGCTCGGCCCGCACCGCCGGGGTCGGGGACTTCGTCTTCGTTTCTTCCCCGTCCGTCGCCCATTTCGGCGACTCCATCATCGGGGCGCCCGCCGGTCCGGCCGACCCGGCACGTGCCCGCGGAAACTATGCGCGTTCCAAGGCAGCTGCCGAACTTATCGCCCTCGAAGCGGACTCCCTTGGTTTCCGCGTGACTGCCCTGCGCCCGCACATCGTCTGGGGCCCGGGAGACACCCAACTGGTGGAACGCGTCCTGGAACGGGCCGCACGTGGCAGGCTTCCGCTCCTTGACTCCGGCACGGCCCTGATCGATACCACCTACATCGACAACGCAGCTGCTGCCCTGGTGCGCGGCCTGGACCGCATGGAACAGGCCCACGGCCGCCACCTGGTCATCACCAATGGCCAGCCGCGGCCCGTAGGCGAGCTCATGGCCGGGATCTGTCTGGCAGGAGGGGTCAAGCCACCGGCCTGGAGCATCCCCGGAGCTGTGGCACGTGCCGCCGGCACGGTGATCGAGCGCTTCTGGCTGGCTGCCGGAAAGCGCGGCTGGGTCAAGGACGAGCCGCCCATGACGGCGTTCCTGGCCGAGCAGCTTTCCACTGCCCACTGGTTCGACCAGCGCACCACCCGCGAGGTCCTTGACTGGACGCCCGCGGTCGGCATCGACGAGGGCCTGGAAAAGCTCGCCACCCATTACGGAGCTACCGGCGCCCTGAACCGCGCCACCGGAAAGTGAGAAGCATGTCTGCCCTCGAAATCATTGACTCCTGGCCCGTGGATCATGCCGCCGCGGCTGTCATCGACGCGTCCGGGACCCTGCTGGATTCCCATGGGGACGCCTCCCGGGTCTTCGCGCTGGCTTCCGTCACCAAATTGCTCAGCGCGTACGCCGTGCTGGTTGCGGTCGAGGAGGAAGCCCTGGAGCTCGAGCAGCCGGCTGGTCCCGAGGGGTCAACGGTGCGCCACCTGCTGGCGCATACAGCCGGCTACGATTTTTCGGGCACGGCCGTACGTGCTGCACCCGGTACCCGACGGATCTATTCGAACACCGGATTCGATGTGCTGGCGCGGACCTTGGAGGAATCCACCGGTATCGGCTTTGCCGACTATCTGGATGAAGCGGTCCTGCAGCCGCTGGGCATGTCATCAACGTCACTGGCCGGTTCGGCAGCAGCCGATGGTTCATCCTGCGTGGCAGATCTGCTCCGTTTCGCCACCGAGCTGCAGCGCCCCACGCTGCTGGCACCTTCCACACTGCACAGCGCCACCACTGTCCAGTTCCCCGGGCTGGATGGCATCCTGCCCGGCTACGGCAGGCAGCGACCGAACGACTGGGGCCTCGGGTTCGAGATCCGCGGCAGCAAGTCCCCGCACTGGACCGGCACCGGGAACTCGGCGAAGACCTTCGGGCACTTCGGACAGGCTGGCACGTTCCTCTGGGTGGATCCCGAAGCAGGAATTTCCTGCATAGCACTGACGGACCGTGATTTCGGACCGTGGGCAGTTGAAGCCTGGACTCCGTTCAACGATGCGGTACTCTCCGCCTTTGCCGGGCCGGGGCTCCGATAGGCTCAGTTCGTCATTTGACGCGGCACCACGGCCTTCAGCGATAGCCAGCCACCCTGCGTGGCATAGATCCGCCACCCGGAACCCTCGCTCTGTTCCACCGGACCCGCCTGGAGCCGCTTGCTGGCACCTGCCATGACGGCGTGTGCGTCAAAGATCGTTCCGGGAGGCAGCTGTGGCAACGTGATAATCCAGCGCCCACCGGCGAGGGCTGCTTTCGCTTCGGGCGCTGTCCCGGTCCGCTCCGTCAGTACCAACACCGTGCCTTCGGGTACGTCTGGGTGCGCTGTCAACTCCAGATCCCCCTCGATCCAACGCGCTGACCGAGCCAACGGCCCGACTGTCGACCCGCGGATACGTAGGGCACGGGGCGAGTGGGAGAGCAGTTCCAGCCAGCGGGCACTGAATTTTTCCGGGCCGAAGTCAGCCAGTGTCTCCAGGCCGGCGCTGCCCATGGATTCACGTAATGCCGGATTCCGCATGAGCTCCACCACCCGGCCGGCCAGCGCCTCGTGTTCACCAAAGGGAACCAGGAATCCGTTGATCCCCTCCCGGATGACATCACGGGGACCGTAATTGGCATCGTAGGCAAGTACCGGCACCCCGTGGCTCATGCTCTCAAGCAGCGTTAGGGGGAATCCCTCCGAGGCCGAGGTCAGCAAGGTGGCACAGGCCCCGGCATAGATCGCGTCTGTGCCATGGGCAAAAGGCATGAAGCGCACTGAATCGACGATGCCCAGCTCCGCGATCAACTCCTTGATCTTGTTCTCCTCCGCGTCCCCATACCCGAAACCGAAGACTTCCAGGACGGCGTTGGGCTCCTTGGTCAACACGTGTGCCATGACCCGCATTGCCTCGTCCACCCGCTTCTTCGGATGTGTCCTGGCAACCAGGACCAAACGCAGTGGATTCACCTCGACCAGCGGCTGCGGCGCGGGGGCGACCTGGCCGATGACTGTGATCATCTCGGCGTGGCCGGCCTCCGCGGCGATGTCCGCCTTCTGTGCTGGGGTCAGCGCCACCATGGCATCGAACTCGTCCAAGTGCTCCAGCGTCCGCGTCCAGTTCCGGCTGGTTCCCGAACCCCGTACATAGGGTGGATTGAGATGGTTGCTATGGATGGTGATGATCTTCAGGAGGTTAGGGTGGCTGATCGCCCGCACTATATCGTCCAGGTTATCGGCGGGGATATTGGGCAGGTTTTCACGGAATTCAGCACAGATTGCCGGGGCTTCCTCTGCTGTGAGGAGCAGCTCGAAGGCCCGCGTATAGAGCTTTCCGGTACTGTCCAGTTCGATTTCGGGACCGTGCAGGAACGATTGGGCCCACGCGTCCTGCCCGGAGTTTTGCCAAATCGTCAGGAAGCAGCTTCCGTTGCGCCCGATGTAGCGTTGGACAGTGGGTTTGTTGCTGCCCTGCTGATATTCGAGGATGCGTGCGATCCGCCCGGTCTCGTCCATTTCCTCACGGCGGACGCGATAGCGGGCCGGGCTGAAATATTCGATGACCTCGAGCACCCCACTCCTGTCGAAACGAACATACCGTTCAAAGAGCCCATTTCTGAAGAGCCGGAACGCCCGGCCGCTGGAATCGGCGAAATAGCTGCTGATCTCAGCTTCCTCCTCGATGACCACCGGCACCCGACTTTCCGGGCCACTTTGGTCAAGCGCCCTGAGCACGCTCTTGACGATCACGTCCGGGTGCAGGTGGCCATCGCGCTTAAGGTCGGCAACGTCAGCCCCGAGCCTTGACTGGGCACCCAACACGTCGATATGAACCGATTGGAGTGCACCGCTTGCCGCCAGAACGGAGGCCCGTTCCCGGACGGCCTTCACCAGTCCCCCGCGCTTGAGTGCCAGGGTATTGACGATGAAGTGCGCGCTGGTGGCCATGGGGAAAGCCTACGTTCAAGAAGATGGCCTGTGAACAGGCGTTTCACCTGAATTCGTGGTCAGTTCCGTGCGTTACGTGGCGTTGGCTGGCAGCGCGGACAGGAATACGAGGAACGACCCATGAATGGATCCCGGCGGATCAAGGAGGTGAGCCCCGCGTCCCGGCAGCGCTGACATTCCTTGCCCTCGCGTCCATAGGCATTGAGCGAGCGGTCGAAGTATCCAGAAGCACCGTTGACGTTGACATACAGGGCATCGAAACTGGTTCCGCCAGCCTCCAGGGCCCGGCCCATGACATCACGCAACGCTGCGAAGAGCAGCGCCACCTCGGGGCGCCTGATGGTGTCGGTTGCGCGCTTTGAATGCAGCTTGGCGGCCCAGAGCGCTTCATCGGCGTAGATGTTTCCGACCCCGGAGATCACCTGCTGATCGAGAATGGCCCGTTTGAGACCGATGCGTCGCTTGCGCAGGGCCAGGTAGAGGTCGTCGGCCCCGAGCGAAGAGTCCAGCACGTCCCGTGCAATGTGTGCCGCGGCCTCGGGGATCAGCGCGCTATCGCTGCCCGTTCCGCCGGGCAGTCCGTCATCGGTGCGCTGCAGCGGGGAGAGGAACACTCCCCCGAAGATTCGCTGGTCAATGAAGCGCAATTCGGCGGGTTTTCCTGCGGTCTCGGCCAATTCAAACCGGACCTTGAGGTGCTTTTCATCGGGGGCCTCGTGTTCTTCGACCAGGAGCTGCCCGCTCATGCCCAGGTGAGCCACCATGGCTAACGGTACGGGCAGGCCTCCCAGGGGAAGCCAAAGAAACTTTCCCCGGCGTATCGCGGCCAGGGGCGTGGTGCCGATAACGGTGTCGAGGAAATCAGCCGGGCCACCCGGGTGGCGGCGCAGGGAACGCGGATCAAGGACCTGGGCGGTGGCGATGGTGCGGCCAACCACCCAGTCCTCGAGCCCGCGGCGGACGACCTCCACTTCGGGAAGCTCGGGCACCGCTAGTTTTCCTTGGCGTCTTTGGCCGGGGTCCGGAGCATCTTCCAGGAGGATGCTGCGGCTTCCTGTTCGGCTTCCTTCTTCGAGGGGCCGGCACCGGAGCCATAGGCCTGGCCACCGATGTGAAGGGTTGCCACGTAGCTTCGAGCATGATCGGGACCAGAACCCTCAACCCGGTATTCAATGGTGCCGAGCTTGTTGGATGCGGCGATCTCCTGGATGGAGGTCTTCCAGTCCGTGCCGGCACCGAGCGCGTCGACGTCCTTCAGCAGCGGACCAACCAGGCGCATGACCAGCAGGCGCGCGGTTTCGATGCCGTGCGTCAGATAGGTGGCACCGATCAGCGACTCCATGGTGTCGGCAAGGATCGATGATTTGTCTGCACCGTTGGTGAGACGCTCGCCCTGGCCGAGAAGAATGAATTCGCCCACGCCGAGGGTACGGGCGATGCCGGCCAAGGCACGTGTACTGACGACGGCCGAACGGCGCTTCGCCAGGTCGCCCTCGGGAAGGTCGGGGTATTGGCGGTACAGGTGATCGGTGACGGCATAGCCGAGGATCGAGTCACCCAGGAACTCCAGGCGTTCGTTGGTGGGCAGGCCACCATTTTCGTACGCGAAGGAACGATGTGTGAGAGCAAGACGAAGCGTCCCGGAGTCGATATCGACTCCGAGACGCTTCAAAAGCTCTTCTGATGAAGGCATCTGACAGACTTACGCGTCAGCTACCTTGCGGCCCTTGTACTCAAGGAACAGCTCGGTGCCTGCGGAGTCCGTGACAACCTTAGCCTGGTGCGGCAGGCTGTAGGTGACGCGGCCGTTTTCAACGGTCTTGACCAGGTGAGGCGCAGTCGCCTTCCACTGGGCCCGGCGGGCGCGAGTATTCGAGCGGGACATCTTCCGCTTAGGAACAGCCACGGCTATCTCTCTTCTCTATCGACTGAATGTGTACTATTCGCCGCGTGGTCCGCGGCGTTGTCGGACAAACCGGCAAGGGCTGCCCAACGAGGATCCAAGACCTCATGGTGGTGCTCCGGATCCTCATTCAGGTTCATTCCGCATTCGGAACAAAGCCCTGCACAGTCTTCCTTACACACCGGCTGGAATGGCAGCGCGGTCACCACTGCATCCCGAAGTACCGGCTCGAGATCAATATGATCATCGATAACCCGGCACTGGTCATCCTCTTCGTCATCCTCGGGCAGATTAATGCCCTCGTAATAGAAGAGTTCTTGGATATCGGCATCGAGGTCATACGCGATGGACTCCAGGCACCTTCCGCACTCACCGTTGATTTCAACAGTGGCCACTCCGGAAACCAAGATACCCTCGTGCACGGCCTCGAACCTCAGATCCAGGTCGATTTCCGACCCTTCCTGAACGCCGACGAGTGCTACACCCAGTTCAGCGGGCGCAGCGACCTGCTCATCGAGAATTGTCATGCTTCCCGGGCTGCGCCCGAGATCCTTGGTCGAAAGGACCAAGGGCGAACTGCGATCGATGCCGTGTGACGACGAACGACCTGAACGCTTTTCGCTGATGATGACTCCTGTAGAACATAGACCGACATTACATCTTAGCCCGAAGCGGGAAGAGAACCCAAACGTATCTCCTATGGCGTGGCGCACGTGCCGCGCTAGGAGGATTCGAAAAGTGCTTCGACTACCCGGGCAGAAGCCGAGCCGTCGTCGCGGGGAGCGAACCGCGCGAGGAACTCCTCGCGCCTTCCGCCGTCCTGCAGGTCTCCGTCAAGTGCGCCTTGCAGCGCAGCGAAGAGTGCATCCTCGCTCTCAACAATAGGTCCCGGCATCTCCTGCGCGTAATCGAGATAGAACCCGCGCAGCTCGTCCCGGTATACCTCCAAGTCATACGCGTAGAACACGATAGGACGGCGCAGCAGCGCATAATCGAAGAAGACGGAGGAGTAGTCGGTAATCAGCACATCGCTTGCCAGATAGAGCTCCTGGATCTCTGGATAGCCCGAAACGTCGATGACCTTGCCCCGGCATTCGGGCGGGATCTCCAGTCCGGCCTGGACCAGCACGTGCATCCTCAGGAGCAGCACCGTGTCGTCTCCGAACCTTTGGGTGAAGCCGGCCAGATCAAACGGCATCTCGAAACCGAACCTTCCCCGGCCGTTGGAGGCGTTGTCCCGGAAGGTGGGGGCGTAGAGGACAACCCGTTGCCCGGGCGCTATGCCCAGCCCGCGCCGCACCTGTGAGGCCTTCTCCCCCGCGGAATCGGCAACCAATGGATCATTGCGCGGATAGCCAAGCTCCAGGACCGGGCCGGTGTATCCATATGAGCTCCGCATGGCCGCTGTGGCATAGGGACTCGGGGATAGCAGGTGCGTCCACTGTGCCGTCGCCCGCTCGACTCGCTCGACGTAGCCCGGATCACGCCCCTGGATCTCTCCGATGTCGTGCAGCATGCGCTTGAGCGGCGTCCCGTGCCAGGTCTGCAGGTAGACCCCCCGCTTGCGCCTGGTCATGTAATACGGGAAGCTCTGGTTCGAGACCCAGTATTTCGCCCGGCCCATCACCCAGAAATACTGCGGTGAAAGCCGTTTGACAACAGTCGTGTTCGGATCGGCGAAATGCCGGGGCCCATCGTAGATCCATACCTTCTTGCGGGCATCACCCCGGCGTACCAGTTCCTCGTATATATACCGTGGCGAATCCGCGTATTGCTTGCCCAGCCCGGATTCGAAGACCATGAGCCTGCTGTCCATGGGTAGCTTCTGCAGTCCGCGCTGCATCGCCTTCATGACAGAGAAATAGCGTTTGCTCCGGCGCAGCCTGCCCAACAACCGCTCGGCGAATTCGGTCTTGGCGATCTTCTCCACAGGACTCGCAGTTACCTGCAGCGCAGCCACCGCTTCGAAGACCCGTTTCGAATGGTTCAAGTCCTTGGCGACGATGAACCTATCCGAGCGTTCCCGATATTCCGGTTCCATGGCAAATCCACGCCGAACAGTTGCCTCGAGCTGGTCGAAGAGCGCGGCAAGATCAAGGGCCACCGGTCCAGGAAGCTCAGAATCGAGGTCCAGATGGGATCCGGCTTTGCCCAGGAAACGGCCCCGGTCGAATTGCAGGTAGTGCACCGGCCGGCCCAGGAAGCTGAAGTCGAATCCGACGCTTGAATAGTCGGTGACCATCGCCGCGCTCTGTTTCATCAGGAACTGGACGTCGGTTTCCCCCTGCCGCACGATGCGTGCCGGGGCATGCTCGAAGTAGGAGGTGAATCCCTGCATATTCGGATGCAGACAGAAGACAACCTCGACGTTTTCAGTTTCGGCGAGCCGGAGTAACCGCGGATGGTTCAGGAAGTCGCTCCACAGCCGCAGGTACTCCGATTCACCGAACGCTGCGTCGGTCTGCAGCCAGTCCCTCCATGTGGGAATGACAAGTAGTTGGCGCGGCTTGAGATCGACATCGCCCGCCAGCAGCGAATCGAAACGGGGAAGGCCTGTGACGACCACTTCCCGCGGGGAATATCCGAAGTCTCCCACGATGTACTCCTTTTCCCGTTCCGAAGAAACACAGAACAGGTCCGTTTCAAAACTGGTCGATCGCTTTCCGTAGTTCGGCACCATCCACTTGGTGCCCATGACACCGTGTTGCAGGAACACCCGGTACCCCGTGGCCTTGCTGCGGAACTCGGGCATCCGCGTGGGGTACAGATAGTCGGGATGGTGGGTTCCGATGAACCGGTCAGCCAGCAGGGCCAGCCTGAAGTGTTCCTCGGAATGGTGGAACACCACATGGCCCAAGCCCCGCAGGTTATCCAGCTCCGGCGAACCCTGGTTGATCACGTAGTAGGCATCGATCTCAGGGTGGTGTTCGCGGACGTACCTGAAGAAATACAGCCCGTTGTCCTGGGCCTTGTAGGGCAGTTCCCCGATGATCCATATCGGTTTGTTTCCGCGCTTGGCCAACGCCCGTCCCACCCGGCCCGATTCGCGCATCATGGTGAATGACTTGAGCGAAAAGCGCTCGATCAGTAGCGAGGTGGCTTTGCGCTTAAAGGTGTAATACGGGTTCAGGACGAGGACTTCCCCGCCACGGATCAGGTGCCCTGCCCGGGTAGTGGCGCGGACGACGTACGGGGTCTTGGCAACGCGGATGCTGACCGGTTCCTCGCGTCCTTCAAGCAGGAGTTCGACCCACAGGTCATAGTTGTCCTCCGTATCGAGTTGATCCCAATCGACAGTGGCGAAGTCTAGGACCGCCTCCCAGAGATAGCGCCCTCTTCCGAAATTCCGTGCCGTTGCATCACGAAGCGCGCCAAAGCTGGATGGTCCTTCCAGCACGTTTCCAGAACGTCGGCCGATCAGCTGGAACCGGGACGAGGCCACCTTGTCGAATCCGGTGTATGCCCGCCCACGCAGACACAGTACGGCATTCGTCGTGTCTATTGAATCAACGCCCAGGCTGATGGTGGGACGGGCTTCCCTGCCCACCGCCAAAGCCAGGTATCCGTTCCTGTTGACGTAAGGGGCAACCAGGGCCGCGCCACCGCCAACACCGTCCAGCCGTCCGAGCACCGTCAGCCCACAGCGGCCTAGCGGCACATGGCTGAGAACCTCGGCATCCGCGTCAACCACCCCGCCATTCACCATGGCCATGAATTGCCTGCCGTTGGGGTAGGTTCCGTCTTCGGTCTGGAATTCGACGGCCAACGCCCGCTTCTGGACCTGGTCCGCCCTGGATCGGATCCTGACGGTCAAACGGAGCGTGCCAGCGGCAACCGCCCCATCACCTGCAACATCAACGACATCTGGACGTGCGTTCCATACACCGGCGAGCGCGCATAGATCGATTTCTGCCACATACGCGACTGCGCCACCCGCCGCTCCACCGGCCCCCAGCCTTGGGGCGGGGAGCAGCTGAACGCTCCACAGCACCTCGCGACTGGCCAACAACGACAGGTCAATCACGTCGTACCTGGCATCAAGGACCATCCTTAGGGCAAGCACCCCGCCGGTCACCTCGGCATGGAGTTCCTCGAATCCCCTGGCACCGACCGCTTGGCGGCGCACCAGCTCCCGGCGTGAGCGGCTGGTCTGCAGGTCCTGTATCGAACGCGCAAGTCGCTCCTGAAGGTGGTTCATGTGCCCTTCCTGGACGGATCGTGACTGCTGGCCCGCTTCGTGGCCAGACAATGGACATTCAGCTGCCGGGGCTGCTGAGGTGTTCAGCCTTGCGCTTCCCATATAGGCGGTCGAGCGGCAACTAGCGGACTCCAAGCACTCAGGGAACCCTCTCGAACGACGAACGCCATGGATAGGCCTGGCGGAGGTAGTGGGTCACCATTGTGCGTTGCCGTTCCAGGTCCTTGTCACCGCCCGATACTTGATTCAGGCAGAGCATGTGTGGCCGCTTGCCCCACAGTAGCTTGGCCAGATTGAGTTGGGCGCTTTCCTCGCCCACATCGACGTACTTGTAGCTGGCGTCACCTGGAACCGCCATCCCCAATGCCGCGCCATAGTAGTGGGCCAGCGATGACGGAATCGACAGGTCGTTTGTACCCCTGAATTTCGACGACACCGTTGTCGCGACTTCGACCGGGTGCCGGGCCTCAATCCTTTCAAGGACCGACCGGCGTTGGGGATGCGCCACGTGTTTGAATTTCAATGTCGACTGGACCCCAAACTCGACCTGCAATAGTTCCGAGTTGTTCAGTGCCGCCACATCAACTGGCAGTGCCCTGCCCACCTCCGTTTCGAAACGCTGCGTTGACAGCTGGAATCGTGTTTGCCCGCCGCGGGTGAAGAACAGGCTGGGGCTCACCGGCTTCCCGAAAAACACGTCGTCGTTCATGTAGATGAAATGCTCGGAGAGTTCGCGGATGCGGTGGAGTTGGGCCTCGATGGCGTGCGAGTTGAACGTGGGCAGATTGCCGGTATTGGCGAAGATCTCTGCGTGGTCAACGACGGTCAAACCAGGATGATCGGTATTGAGCCAGACCGGTGGCTGCTGCCCCATCACCAGGTAAATGTGATTAACCCATGGAAGAAATGCCTCTACCGAGCGCAGGGAGTACTTCAGCTCATCATTGGATGAGTACCGCACGGCATCGGCCGCCGTTGGCAGCAGGGTGGTATCGACCGCTGCGAGCGCATGGGCGCGTTCATCCTGCCATTGCGCGTCCGCCCCGTCCACCCACGTGTAGACGAGGTCGACCGGAGCGTCAAAGTCAAGGATGTTGGGGACGGTGTAGGGCTTTCCGTCTCCGGTCACCAGGATCCTGACGCCCAGGGTCTCGTGCAGGTCCCTTTGCCTTAGCGAGACGGCCTTATCGGCGCAGGACCACCCGGCGATGATGTTCCGGGACAGGGCATCGGCCTCTATGGACAAGGAGTCGATACCCCGCTCAGCGAGTTGCTCCCGCAGCCGGGCGCATGCCGCAGCTGTCATAGTAAGGGTTCGGCCGTCATCGCTGACCACACAGGGGGTGTCCGACTCGATGACGATACGTCTCACGATCCGGGTTTGTTCATCGCGCAGGGCGTTAAGCCCGCGCTCGGCGTTCGGTGGCTTCCGGGAGAAATCCATCGCCTGGCGCCAGCGTCCATCCGGAAGCTGCTGTCCGATCCTGCCCCGCCATCCTGGCATTCGGATATCTCCGATCCTTACGGCTGTTCCATGGGATGAGCCCATGAGTCTCTCCCCACTGGAATCCATTCAACACTCTCGCCCTTGGAAAATCCATTGCCCGTGTTCTTCGGTGCGGCTGCCAACGGATGCATGCTTCACGACCCGCTCGCTGGTACAGCATCCTGCAAACCAGTCGACGCCACAGTTAGGCTTGTCAAATGCCCATGGTTCCAAAACTCAAGCGCGCATTTACACAGTTATCGGCCCGAATCGGCTCGGCGGTCAGCGAGCCCGCTGCCCGCCGGCGCCTCAACGGCCGCGTCCTTCCGGCAAACCCTTCACCGTTTGCCGTCTACTTCGCCGACACCCCGGAGGGGAGGTACCAGCTCCTTCAGTGGCTCGCCCCGCTTGAACGACTCGCTGTCGAAGGAGCAGCAGTGACGGTGCTGCTTTCCAACGCATCGACGGCACGCCCCATCATGGACGCGACGACCCTGCCGGTCCAGTTGTGTACCACCTCTGCCGAGCTTGAGTCATTTGTCGAGGGACACCGCGTTCAGGTGATCTTCTACGTCAATAACAACCAAGCCAACTTCACCGTCCTGCGACTCAACGGACTGGTTCACGTCCATCTCAGCCATGGGGAAAGTGAAAAATCCTCGATGGTTTCCAACCAGCTCAAGGCCTATGACTTTGCCTTTATCGCCGGAGAAGCGTCACGTTCCCGCATCATGGCGGCGGTCAGCCGCATCGATCCGCATCACCTGGTGGAGATCGGCCGGCCCCAGCTTGACTTCGCCACCCAGCGGGCCGACCGGTCCCCCGATGCAGTGACGGTCCTCTACGCGCCAACGTGGGAAGGTGACAGCAGCCAGATGGCATATGGTTCGCTGGCAGAGCACGGGGTTGGACTCTGCAAGGCACTGCTAGCCGATCCAAGGATCCGATTGATCTTCCGCCCGCATCCGAAAACCGGAAGCCTCTCGGCGGCCCATGCACGGGCTAGGAAGCGGGTCGAACACCTCATCCGCACTGCCCCCGCTGCTTCGGCATCCCGGACCTCGGTCACCGACGTCTCATCCGACCCGATCGACTTGTTGGCGGCGGCTGATGTCGTCGTCGCCGATGTTTCGGCGATGGCTATGGATGCAGTGGGTCTCGGCAAGCCATCGGTGTTGCTCCTGCCCTCAGCTCCACCGGCCAACGGCCCGGCATCCGGACAGCACCGGATCCTTGATTACGTGCCGGCATGGCATGGCGTTCCAGCCGAGGCGGCCGACCTCATCGTCGCTCTCGCGAACGGCGGCGAACCGGAGCAGCAGGCCGCGTTCCGCGATCATGTCTTTGGCGAAAGATGTCGCGGCACCGGCACGCAGCGCTTCATTCTTGCTTCACGGGAGCTGCTGGGTGAGGGATCGGTTCGGGAACCCGCCTCCTGATGAACCGGCCCGCCGTGCACGGCCCGGAGGTTCCGACAGCCCAACGGATATGCTGAGTCAATGCTTATAGGTCTCAGAAATACGGCTTTGCCCACCGGACACTATTACATGTCCACCATGGCGATTACCGCCTCCTTCGGTGGGTTGACCTCGGCCATGCTGGAGCGGGCCAGGGTATTTGTCGACGTTGCCGGGGTACCGACAACGATCCTGACCGTTGAGGCCCGGCCAAGCTACAAGCGGGTCAAGGCCCGGCTGGTAAGCGATGGGCGCATCCCCGAATCGGTGCGCATGTTGAGTTTCCATGAGGATATCCGCTCCCGCGGCACGGCCCCGGAAGCCCCCCCGGATGGATCCGGCAGCCGCAACCGACGGCATCTGGGAGTTCGACGAAGAGGGAAAGCCGTTCAGCTTGACCGTGTTGAACCCGGTGTTCGGCATTCCCGAGCAGATCTTCTTCACGCAACCCGACGGAACGGTGTACCTGACCGAGTACCGGGTGGGCTGCTTAGGACTTTTCGGACAGCGGATTAGTGGTTACTCTACGCTGCCGTCGCCGGCTGCTGGTAACTATAGTGGACGTCATTCGGTCGCCGGTAACCGAGCGCCGAATGGCGTCTGCGGCTGTTGTAGAAGCCCTCGATGTAGCGGATGATGTCCGCACGGGCACGTTCCTTTGTGGCGTAGGTCGTGCGGTAGACCCGCTCGTTTTTCAGGGCCGAGAAAAAAGTTTCTGCCTGGCTGTTGTCCCAGCAAATCCCGGTTTTCCCCATGGATGAGCGCATCCCCAAACCGGTGACCAGCCCCCGATATGAGGCCGAGGTATACACGCTTCCTCTGTCTCTGTGGGTGATCGCGTTGAGTTCGATCCGAGTCGTTTCAGCGGCATTGCGCAGGGCCTTCTCCACGAGCTCGGCACTCATATGGTCCTCGATCGCCCAGCCAACGACCTTCTTGCCAGTAGCAGTCTATGACCGTGGCCAGGTAGATGAACCCCTGCCACGTGTGGATGTAGGTGATATCCGACGAACTTGACGCCTGGGCGGTCTGCGGTGAAGTCCCGTTTCACCAGATCTGGCATCGCCGCGGCCGCCTCGGCATCGGCGACCGTGGTGGTGCGGAAGGGCCGTGGTTGGCACGGAACCAGATGCTCCTGGCGCATGATCTGGCGCGCCAGCTCCTTCGGAGCATTCGGTGCCCTCGGCCTGAAGGTCCGCGTGGATTCGGCGATACCCGTAGGTCCCCTCGGATTCCTGACAAGAAGTGATGCACCCGGGCAGCCAGGGCCGTTCTGCGGGCTGCGGTGGCCGAGACCGGGCGGGAACGCCAGTGGTAAAAACCCGAGCGGGAGACCTCCAACCAGAGGCACATCTTCAGCACTGCCGGAGCCTTCCGGGACGCGGCGGCGTAGGAGTCGATGAATTCTTACTTCGCCACTACCGTGGCTCCCGTGCGAAGTATGCAGCCGCCTTTTAGGAACGCGGCCTCGGCTTCCAGCTACTGGTTTTCACGTTCCAGCTCCCTGAGCCGGGCACGGTCAGCGACGTTCAGCTCCGGTTCCGGCTCGGTGGTGGGGCTTCCGTTGGCTTGCCGGTTCTTCTTCAGCCAACTGCGCAACGTCTCAGCGCCAACCCCGTATTCGGTGGCGACGACCTTGATGGCCTTGGACGAGTCGATGACTTCGCGGCACAGTTAATCCTTGAATTCCTGGCTGAACCTGCGACGTGTTGATGACATTTCGGTGATTCCTCATTCCGGTAGTCCCCATCATTTCATGGGGCTCCACTGTCCGAAATATCCAGAGCAGCCCACACGGCACGCCTTTGAAGGCACTGGGCAGGGACATCACCTCCGGTTTCATGCAGCACGGCAACGTCAGCCGAAACCTGCTCCACGCCACACACCTGCTCGCCCCCAACGAACACACCCCCGACAGTCTAGTGGTCCCCTACGAAACCGATGGCCTGTTCAGAGGTAAGACCGCCCAGCTGGGAAGCCCCCGGATCGATCGGATGCTCGATGCGGATCCGGCCATCCGCGCCGGTGTATTCGCACGCCTGGGTCTTGTCGATGACGGACGGTCGGCGGTCTTCTACACGCCGACCTGGCGGGGAACTACCAGCTCTAAGCATTTCGATGCGAGGGGACTGGCCGCCGACCTGAAGGCCCTGGCCACCCGTGATTCACATGTCGTCTTCCGCGCCCATCACCTGACCGAGGCGCTCATCAGGGACATGAAGCTGGAAGTGAACCTTGTTCCGGCCGCCATCGACACTTACGAGGTCCTGGGTATCACTGATGTCCTGGTCACCGATTATTCGAGGATCTTCTTCGATTTCCTGCCACGCCGCAAACCGATTATCTTCTACGCCTACGACCTCGAAGAGTACCGCGCCGAGCGGGGACTCTACTTCGCCTTGGAGGACATGCCCGGGGAAATCGCCAGACCATCGGCGAGCTGCTGGAATGCATCGGGAGGGCCATTGAGAGCGGGATCCAGGACCAGAGCAAGCACGGCGGGGCCCTCGAAAGGTTCGCCCCGGCTGAACACGGTAACGCTGCCCGCCGCAGCATCGAGTTCTTCTTCGACGACTCGGACGAGTTCGTGCTTGACTCGCCCGACGACGGACGCAAGGTGTCGCTGTTCAGGCACGACTTTGCACCGGGTCCAGTCACCGAGGCGTTCCTGGAATTCGCTCGCGGGCTGGATCCGTTACTACACCGCATCGTGGTCCAGTTCGACCGTTCGTCGGTGTATCCGTTCCCGGAACGGGTGGCGAACCTCGCCCGTCTCCCGGAACATGTGCAGCGGCTTGTCCGGGCCGGTTCACATGTCGTATCGGTCGAGGAACGGTGGACCTTGAACCAGTTCAACATGAATAGGCATTGGCCCAGCCCAGAGCAGGAAGCACTGACCCGCAAGGCCTTTGCGCGCGAGTGCCGCCGGGTCTTCGGTACTGCCGACTTCGACGTTGCCACTCAACTCGAGCTGCGTGATGGCTTCGGCTCGCAGCTGCTCGGCGCTCCGGACCGGGGAATCGGGCACCGGGTCCTAGGACTGGCTCTACCGGCGGACGATTCAACTTGTCTGAGCGCAGGCGAGATCCGCTCGGCTTATCCCTTCATCGACTGGTTCGATGAGGTCGTCGAGTCCGCCGACGAGCTGCATCCGGCGCTCCCCACCGGATAACTGTTCTAGATGCAAGGCAGACGCTGAAGGCGGCCAACCGCATCGGGAGGCCGCCTTTGGCGCCTGTTTGAAGGTACTGGACGTGGGGAACAATCCCGCCAACCATCGGGCCATTACCCCGGGTCGGGAACTGACTCCCCCTCCGGGTATCTAGCTCAGTTCCTTGACGATCTGGCTCAGTGAGTCGAGGGTGCGCTTCAGCTCGTCGACGTGCCGTTCGTCAAAAGCACTGAGCACGCGCTTCATTTCGGTGGTGGAGATTCCCGAGGTGCGCGGCAAGTAGACGACCTCGACTTTGTCACCGAGATCGTCGAACTTGCCTTTCCAGTCCTCACCGATGCCAAAGACGTCGACATCGTACTTGGCGATGTCCAAACGCTTCTGGTCCCAGTTGTCCTCGGGAATTGCCTCGTCAACGTATTGGATGGCCTGTACGATCTCCAACCGCTGCTCGAACGGAACGATGGGTTTCTTGCCCTTGACCGCGTTGAATTCGTCCGTGGAGACTCCGACGATCAGGCGGTCGCCCTTTTCCTTGAGTCGCTTGAGGATGTTCAGGTGTCCGATGTGGAAAAGGTCGAAGGTTCCGTAAGTGAGAACTGTTCTTGTCATAGTGGTCTCCTGTGAAGTGGATGAGGCTGAAGAGTGATGGGGGGATCAATCAGACGATGGGCGGACGCCCGGCAAGTGCCATGCGCAGGTGCGTCCGCCATTTGAGTTTGGGCCGCGGCGCCGAGTACCAGGGGTTTCCCTGCCACCCGGCCTTCCATCCGCTCAGGTACTGGCGCACGCTAGCCGGTTCCCGGCGCAGTCGCACGCAGTCGATGAGCACCCAGCTGCTGACGTAGATCCAGCTGAAGGGCCAATGCAGGTTGCGCCTGGCCAACCACACCCGGTTTCTGGCATTCAGCCGGTAGAACTCCTCGTGCCGCCGGGGGTCGACCACCGGGTGGCCGATGCGCATGTCACCGGCGTACCAGACATGGTGCCCGGTGTCCCACACCCGCCAGGCCAGCTCGATGCCCTCGTGGGCGTACCAGAAGCCTCCGGCCCAGCCGCCGGTCGCTTCGAAGGTGGCTCGCGCCATGACTAGGCATGTTTCTCCAACGTGAAAGACCCTGCTTGATTCCTCGGCTGTTCGTTTATTCAGACGGGGGATCCATCTGCGCGGATCAGTTTCGTTCGCAGGATCGGTGATACGCGGTTGCAGCATTCCCATCTGCGGATGCCGCCTGAACCGCGAAACGGCATCGGCCAGGAAACCGGCGTCAAGGAACCACGAATCATCGTCAAGAAAACACAGGAACTCCCCGGATACATTGGGCACCCCGGCATTTCTTCCGGCAGGGATGCCAATGTTCTCCTCGAGGAAGAGGCCACGGACCCCAGAGGGAAGCCCGATCGGGTCCCAGCCGTTGCCAACGACCACCACGTCGAGGTCCACCGCGTCCTGGGACATCAAGGTGGACAGGGCACGTTGGAGTTCATCGGGTCTGTTTCCCATGGTCAGGACAACGACACCTATCGACGGCTGCCGGCTCGTTTCACCCATCTGGCCGCTACCTGAGCCTGGCCGATGCCATGCAGGCAACAAAGTGTCCCACATTGACCAGCAGGGTTGCCGGAAGCAGCACGATTAGCATCCATGCTTCGGCCACCCCTGGTGTCCCAATAAGCGCCGACAGGATCGACATCAACAGGATGAGCATGCTCAGCTCCACCGCGTGAAGCATCCTGTGAAACGGGAGGAAGCGTGCCGCCGAGCGGAGCTTTCCCACAAAACCAGTCGGGGGCACGGCCCGGGCCTCGGCCGTGTCAGGAAGCTTCGGCAACCCTGCTATGCCTCGAGCAGCGTGGACCATGAGGCTCAGCGACCTGTTCAGGACCAACAGTACCGAAACGACTGCGGCGAGGGAGAGCATCGGCCAGGCATGGGGCGAAGACTGTTCCTGCAGTTCAATAAACACCCGGTAGCCCAGGGCTATGGGCAACAGCGCCTCAGTGGTGTGATGCCCCACCATGTCGATGAAGATGCCACGGGGAGACTGCGAGTTCCGCCAACGTGCGACTTCGCCGTCGCTGCAGTCGAAGTAGAGCTGAACCTGCGACAGGACAACGGCAAGAAGGGGGCCCCAGATACCTGGGATCAGGAGCGCTGCCGACATTAGCCAGCCGGCGAGGATCATCAGACCCGTCACGCCGTTGGCCGAGATGCGGGTCCGCACGAGCACTGCGGTCAGGTAGATGGAAATATGGCGCAGGTAGAGCTCAGCTGTCCAATGCTCGGCATTGCGCCGTGCACGGACCTCCGGCGGTTGGCACACGACACGAAGCTGTTCAAGCGTCGGACGTGCAGGCCGTTCATGCCCGGTGGTCACTAACGCACCCTTCCCTTATCGAGCGTTCCATTTGCTCCGCGGACCCTGCCCTTGACAAATCCAAAGGCCCAGGGGAAATGGATGCTCGGCAGCACACCAAGAAGCAGGAGTCGTTCACGCGCCGGACCTTCATTTGTCTTAGCTATGGCCACGGCCAACAACCCCACATAGGCAACGGGTGCGAGCTTGGCCAGTTTCATGAGCCTTCGCGGAACCGTCGGAATGGATTTCCCTAGCAGTGCGTCGATGAGAAGTGCTGCAAGGCCCAGGGTCGTCCCGGCCACCATCAGTGGCGGAAGCTGGTGCCTCATCGATTTTCCCTCGGAGTACCGCTTGGCCAGCTCACCCCGCCACACTCCAGATGCGTACGACTGCGCAGAGAGCTTCCTGAAGCTCTCCCGTGGGAAGTATCCGGTGCGCAGTTCGGGGTCGAACCACACGGTGAGTCCGGCCTGGCGAATACGCAGGCACATTTCCCAGTCCTGTCCGCGCCACAGCGTCTCATCGAAGTAACCGACCTCGTCGAATACGCTCCGCTGGAAGATGCCAAGGTATGCGGATTCGGCGGGGCCTTCGGGAGCACTGCTATGGTAGGCGGCTCCACCAAGCCCTAGGGGGGAATGGTAGGCGGCTGCCACGGCCCGCTGGAACGGGCTCCGACCACGGGCATCCATCAGGCCACCGACGTCGTGTGCGCCGGTGCGCAGGAGCGTCTGCACTCCGCGTGACGTGTAGTCCGGTTCCAATTCACTGTGGGCATCAACCCGGATGACCACCTCGTGGGACGAGGCGCGGATAGCAAGATTCAGGCCGATCGGCGTCCGACCCTGGGGGTTGGGAACCGCCTTAATCCGAGAGTCTTCCGCACAAAGCTGCGCAACGAGCTCCTCGGTACCGTCGGTAGAAGGACCCACGGCCAGCACTATTTCCTTGGATCCCTGATATTCCTGTGCCAATACGCTCTGAACTGCGGCCCTCAAATAGGGTTCTTCGTTCAGGACCGGCATAACGTATGAAACTCCGGGAGATGGTTCGACAAGCGTCATTTATTCAGCCTCGAAGCTTTGTATTCCTTGACCACGGATCGCGCGTCGCCGTCCATCTGCAGAACGCCCTTGTTGATCCAGATAACGCGCTCACAGGTATCGAGGATCGAGTTCATGGAGTGCGAGACAAGGAAGACGGTTCCTGCGTTATCCTTGATCGAACGAATTTTGGCCTCGCTGCGTTTGCGGAATCGGGCATCGCCTACAGCAAGCGCCTCGTCGACGATAAGAATCTCGTGTTGCTTCGATGCGGCAATCGCAAATTTCAACCGTGCCGACATGCCGGATGAATAGGTGCGCATGGGCAGATCAATGAATTCCTCGAGTTCGGAGAACGCAATGATCTCCTTCCGCATTTCCAGCACTTCCTTGCGTGAATACCCCAGGGCCAGGCCACCGAGCATGATGTTCTTATCTCCGGACAGATCCGGGATCAGGGCCGCGCCAACGCCCAACAAGTTCGGCCTGGACGAGGCATACACGGATCCGGAGCTCGGAGGCGTGAGCCCCACGATGCTCCGCATGAGGGTTGACTTGCCCGAGCCGTTGGAGCCGATGACCCCGATTGACTCATTCTCATAGGCAACGAATGAAACACCCTTGATGGCATGCACTTCACGCAATCCGCGGGCCTTGGTCAGGAGCTGCCGGCCGGCAGCGGCACCGGCCGCCTTCCCACCGGCAAAAATCTGGTATTTGACGTGCAGGTCATCGACCACCACGACGGGCTTGCGGGTACCGGAGCCAACGGCTTCGACCGATTCGCTGGTCGGTGCCGTTTCATTCGAGTTCCCTGCCTCGCCTATCTGAAGAGGCTCATGGCGGGGGTAGAGCTTGGGGTTGATGATGTCGTCGAAATCAGTTTGCACGGCCATACCGCTCCTCAGCCTTCCAGAAGAAAACGACACCGGCAATGAGTGTCACGATCGCGATGATCGACAGCGATAGCCAATAGATCGGCGGATAGGCATACTCGGCTCCATCCATCATGACTCCGCGGGCAATCGACAGCGTCTGGTAGATCGGGTGGTAGTCGAAGATGACCACGAGTCCAGGAAACGCGTTCAGGACGCGATCCACACTGAACAACACACCGGACGTGTAGAAGAGCATGCGGTTGACCAGGGGTAGAAGCTGTGTGAGGTCACGGACGTGGACCGTGAGCCGTGCACAAATCAAGGCAATCCCCGTATTGAAAACGGAGAAGATAGCTACCAGCGGAATGATCAGCAACCAGGACCAGCGCGGCATGGTCCCCAGGATCATGCAGTAGACCGCCATCACACCGAGCATGGGCACCAGCATCATGAATTGCTTGAGCACTGTGGAGATCGGCAGGGTGATCCTGGGAAAACTCAGGGACTGGACCAATGCCGAGTTTCCGGTGATGGCCCTCGCCCCATCAGTCATGCTGGCGCTGAAGAACTCAAAGAGGAAAACGCCGATGACTACGAAGACCGGGAAGTCCTCGGGCCTGCGGCCGCCCTGCAGCACACCGAAAATGAACCCGTACATGAGCGCATTCATCGTCGGCTTAAGCACGATCCACAACATGCCGAGGCGGTTTCGTTCATTCATCGCCTGAACACGGCTGCGCGCGAGCTCATAAGCGAAATCGCGACGTTCCCAGGCCTGCCTCAGGTAGGTCATTAGCGGCGGACGCGCACCAACCCTTGCTAGGTTGTTGCGCGCCGCATATTCCGCAGCACTCATGTCAGGCTGTACCTCATTAATTGCTATTGAGACCGGCCCAGAGGATCCTGGGGCCCAGTTGATTCTAGTTGATCCGACCTGCGACCCCTTCCGCGGGCGCCACCGATCATTAAATCCTATGGCCAATTATTTCGGCGGGTTATCTGCCAGGTACTTGGTCAGCGAATCGGTCCGCATGGCCTTTCCGATGGCATCTATGGCCGCCGAGTCCTTCAGTTCTATGGATTGGCCGTCGGCGGATTTCCCGCTACCCAGGGTGGGTAGCGTGAACATTTTCACGTCCTTGGGCCGCAATCCCTTGAGCTGCAAGCCGATTCCCGCAGCCGCAGAGGCATCAAGGCCGCTGTCCAGCGTGAGATACGGCGACACCTTGTCGATGACCTCGAAGATCTTGGTGGGATTCGTCAACGTATCGGCAGCGAGCATCTTGGCAATGACTGCCTTGATGAATTTCTGCTGGTTTTGGACCCGCTGGTAGTCGCCGTTGACGAAGGACTTGCGTTCACGGACGAACCGCAGGGCCCTGTCACCCTCGAGAGTGAGATCTCCGACCGGATAGAAGTAATCCGTGTCGTTTGCCGTAAATGGGATCTCGTTCTTCACCGTGACCCCGCCCAGGGCGGTACTCAGATCCCGGAATCCCTGGAAGTCGATCAAGGCCACGTGGTCGATCTTGGTATCGAAGAGGCCCTCGACGGTCTGGACAACCAGCGGCACGCCTCCGAACGACATGGCTGCGTTGATCTTGTTCATTCCGTGTCCGGGGATTTCGGTCCACATGTCACGAACGATCGACATGACATAGACTCCCGATCGATCCCCCGGGATATGGACGAACATCAGGGAGTCCGAACGCTGCCCGGTACCGCCGTGGGACAGCAGTTCGGTGGGAGCCTGCTTGCCAGTGCCACTGTCGATACCCATGAGCAACATGTTGATCGACCCGTCCGAGGGGTCCTTGACGGGTCGGGTCTCCTCTTCGGGGAAGGCGTTCGTCAACTGCTGGGTCTGCTTATTGAAGGTGTTGGCCAGATTCAGGACATATCCCCCGGAGGTCAGCCCGGCGGCCAGCACCATGACCAGTGCCACGATAATGATGGTCCTGACGCGGTTGCGTTTGGGGCGCGTCAAGCGGCGCGGCATGTAGCCGTCGCCAAATTCGAGGTTCTTAGTCAATCAGGGTCTCCAAAACCGCCAGACTATTACTGACGCTCAAACAAGGTCGTTGAGCGTCATGCGCAGGGCACATGACGCTCCACCATAACTTCTCATGCTGTGTGAAAGCTGGGCTTTTCACACTGGCATTAAAGACCTGAGACAAATTCCTTCAGCCAGGGAACAAGGTCTGGTCCGAGGTCTTCGCGCTCGGCAGCGAGCGTAATGACAGCCTGGATGTAGCTGAGTTTATCCCCGGTATCATAGCGGCGACCGCGGAAAACCACGGCATGAACTCCCCCGCCCGGGCCCTCCATCGTGGCAAGTTCCTGCAGCGCATCGGTGAGCTGGATTTCCCCGCCCCGGCCCGGAGCCGTGCGTTCAAGCACCTCGAACACTGCCGGGGACAAGACATAGCGTCCGATGACAGCCAGGTTCGACGGGGCTTCTTCGACGTTCGGCTTTTCCACCAGCGCGCGGACTGCAACATAGTCCTCGCCTTCGATGGCAGTGACATCGGCACAACCGTAGGCGCTGATCTGTTGCGGGTCGACTTCCATGACGGCAATGACCGATCCGCCGGTCTTTGCCTGCACGTCGATCATCGTCTCGAGCAGGACATCGCGCGCATCGATCAGGTCGTCGCCGAGTAAGACGGCAAAGGGCTCGTTTCCAACGTGCCGCTTGGCACACAGGACAGCGTGCCCCAGGCCCTTGGGATCGCCTTGTCGGATGTAATGCATGTCGCCGATATCCGTGGCTTCCTGAATCCGCTGCAGCTTTTCCAGATCACCCTTTGCCTCAAGCGTCGCTTCGAGGGTAGGCACGCGGTCAAAGTGGTCCTCGAGCGCACGCTTGTTGCGTCCGGTAATCATCAGGATGTCATCGAGACCCGCCTTCGCGGCTTCCTGCACGACGTACTGGATGGCCGGCTGGTCGACCACGGGGAGCATTTCCTTCGGCATGGCCTTGGTGGCCGGAAGGAAGCGGGTTCCGAGGCCGGCGGCGGGAATCACGGCCTTTGTGACGCGTTTGTTCTGAATCATGAATGTGACTTTACTTGAGAAAACCCGATCGTTCGACTTCTTTCGGTTTTTCAGCCTTTATATTCAAGTCTTTTCATCACGCTGCGCGGAAGGTAGTCCGCCACGTCTCCACCCAGCGCCTGGACTTCCTTGAGCAGGCTGGATGACAAATGGGAATAACGACTGTCCGCCGTGAGGTACACGGTTTCCACGCCCGTCAAATGCCTGTTCATGGCAGCCATCGGCGCCTCGTACTGGTAGTCGATGGTTGAGCGCAGTCCCTTCACGATGGCATCGGCGCCGTGGGATCGGCAGAAGTCGGCCAAGAGGCCGCCACCCATCGGCTCCACACTGATTCCGCGCAGTCCGCTGACCGTCTCGCGGACCATGGCCAGGCGCTCCTCCTCCGCGAAGCGGTACGCCTTCGAGTAGTTGGTCGACACGGCAACGATCACCTCGTCGAAGAGGTTACTGGCACGGGCGATGATTTCCACATGGCCATTGTGAATGGGGTCAAAGGATCCGGGGCAGACGGCGCGACGCATGCTTCGCAATCTATCAACATCCGGGACGAACGGCGGCGTTCCAGCACCTCGAAGGCAAATTCGTGTCGAACGGGACACCGATAATGCGCCTGCCGGACACCCGGGCTTGGGATACTTGGTGCATGTCTATCCTTTCTCCGTGGCAACGCACGGCCGCCGGCGCCAATCTCCTGTCAGCAGACAACCAATTGGGCGTCACGATCTTCGAGGAGATCACCACCCTGGCCAACCGCCATGGGGCCATCAACCTGGGCCAGGGCTTCCCCGATACCGAGGGCCCCGCTGCCATTGCCGAGATCGCCAAACAGGCCATCTCCGACGGACTGAACCAGTACGCCCCGGGGTCGGGCAGCCCCGACCTGCGCACGGCGGTCGCCGAGCACCAGGCCCGCTTCCACGGGCAGGTCCTCGACCCGGACACCGAGGTGGTGATCACCACCGGGGCCACCGAAGGCATAGCGGCAGCCGTGCTGGCCTTCGTCTCTTCCGGAGACGAGGTCGTGACCTTCGAGCCGTTCTACGACTCCTATGGTGCGACCATCGCCCTGTCCGGCGGCGTACACCGCACCGTCCCGCTGTTGGCGCCGGACTTCCAGCCCGACCCGGAGCAGTTGTCCTCCGTCGTGTCGGACAGGACCCGGATGATCATCCTGAACAACCCGCACAACCCGACCGGCGCCGTCTTCGGCCGCGAGGTGCTCGAGCATATCGTTGCGCTGGCCATCAAGCACGATGCGCTGATCCTCTCCGACGAGGTGTACGAGCACCTGACCTTCGGCGTCGAGCACATCCCGGTTTCCACGCTGGAGGGCGCCGGTGACCGGACGCTGACCCTGTCCTCGGCCGGCAAGACCTTCTCCTTCACCGGATGGAAGGTCGGCTGGGCTACCGGCCCGGCGCATCTGGTCGCCGCGCTGCGCACCGTCAAGCAATTCCTGAGCTACAGCTCCGGTCCGGCCTTCCAACCAGCGGTCGCAGCAGCACTGCGCCTGCCGACCGGTTTCTTCACCGGCTTTGCCGCCGATCTCGGCGCCCGCGGTGAAATCCTTGCCACGGGCCTGGACCAAGCCGGGATGACCGTCTACCGGCCACGGGGAACCTACTTCATCGTCGCCGACGTGGCACCACTGGGCTTCACTGACGCGGCGGTGCTGGCCCGCTCCATGCCGGAACTGATCGGCGTCGCCGGAATCCCGCTTTCGGTCTTCTGCCACCCGGAGGGAGCGGACCGTACCCGCTCACTGATGCGCTTTGCCTTCTGCAAGCGCGAAGACGTCCTGATCGAGGCCTCGCGCCGGTTGTCGCGGCTCAGCGACCTGGTGGGTGCCTGAGATGGCCAAGCCCATGAAGCGTTGGCTCTCCGGGTTCGGTTCCCACGCAACGCTCGAACCTGACTCGTTCGTCGAAGGGGCCTGGGTCCTGTCCATCGGCGATGCCGAGCAATCCCATGTGAACCTCGAGCACCCCGGGGAGATCTTCTATGAATACCTGCGCCGGTTGGCCAACCACATTGACGTGTTCGCCGAGCCGGGGACGCCGCTGCGCGTCCTGCACCTGGGCGCCGGCGCACTGACGCTGGCCCGCTACATCCAGGCCACCCGACCGGGCAGCCACCAGGTGGCTGTGGATTCCGAACGCGAGCTGCTCGGCTTCGTCCTTGACGCGCTGCCGCTGGCCCCGGGCACGGACTGCCAGGTGCTCATCGGCGATGCCCGCGGCGTGCTCGGCGGCAAACTGGCCACCGAGGTGTTCGACGTGATCGTGCTGGACATCTTCAGCGGCTGGGATGCGCCGGACCACCTGACCGGGCCCGATTTCTACGCCGAGATGGCGGCGCTCCTTGATCCTGCGGGCATTGTGCTGATCAATGTGGGAGACGATCCCCCACTGACCTTCGCCGATGCGCAAATCAGTGCGGTCTCCGAGGTCTTTGCCCAGGTGAGCTCCGCCGCGGCGCCCGAGCTGTTCAGCCGGCGCTACCCGGGCAACATGATCCTGATGGGCACCAACGCATCCTGGCCGGCCGATGCGCTGGCCCGGCTGGCCAGCCTCGGTCCGCACCCGGGCACCGTGCTAGTCGGCGCCGATCTCGACCGGTTCGGCAAACCATAGCCGCGTTTCCCCGTACTTCTTCTCGGCGAACCGGACCATGGTTTCGGGCCATGCCGGTTCGGCCGAGCGGGAGGAACGCTCCACGACGACGGTGGCCCCCTGCTCCAGCAGCAGGGACAGCCGCTTCAGCGACTCGGCCAGCTGGTCCTCTGTCAGCGGGTACGGCGGGTCCATGAAGACCAGGTCCCAGCTGCGGCCCCGGCTTCCGCCGGGCACCGGGGCGAACGACTCGAGCACCGCATCGACGCTGCCCTTGCGCACTGATACGACCTCCGCCTTCAGGCCCTTGTTCACACCGGTCGCATTGAGCTGGCACACGGCAGCGGCCTTGGGTGCCAGTTCCACCAGCAGCACGCTGCGTGCGCCGCGGCTCGCCGCCTCGGCGCCCAGCGAACCGGACCCGGCGAAAAGGTCAAGGACGCGGGCGCCCTGGAGTGCATCGTAGCTTTCGAGCCGAGAAAAGAGCGCCTCCTTGACCCGGTCCGTGGTGGGACGCGTGGCGTCTCCGGGCACGGATGTGAGCGTCTGTCCGCCCAATGCCCCTGCAATGATTCGGGTCATTCCGCTAGCCTCTTTCCAAAAATGCCTGCATGTCTTCGTCCACCCATTCGCCGACCGAGCGGGCCAGCGCGGGATACCTGCTCAGTTCCCGGTCCCCGGCGATCAGGGATTCGGCCTCGGCGCGGGCCTTGGCAATGGTCTTTGCGTGTTTCATCACGCGCAGCAGCCGCAACGTCGATTTGCTGCCCGACTGGCTCGCGCCCAGGATGTCTCCCTCCCGGCGTTCCTCCAGGTCCGCCTCGGCCAGCTCGAACCCGTCGGTGGTCGACTGGACGGCATTGAGCCTGGCCATCGAGGGGTGGTCCGTCGGCAGCCAGCTGGCCAGCAGGCAGGTTCCGGCGTTCTGGCCACGACCGATGCGCCCACGCAGCTGGTGCAGCTGGGAAATCCCGAACGAATCGGCATCCACCACGACCATCAGCGTGGCGTTGGGAACATCCACGCCGACCTCGATCACCGTCGTGGACACCAGGATCTGCGTCCGCGCCTGTTCGAAGTCCACCATGGCCGCGCGTTTGGCATCGGCCGGCAGCTTGCCGTGGAGCACCCCGATGCCCACCCCGTCGAAGGCCGAATTGCCCTTGAGCAACTCGAGCATCTTCTCGACCGTCATCGAGGGAGGCTTATCGCTCTTGGGCGCCGGCTTCCTGCCGGTCACCGGTGGTTCGGCGTCGGGGTCCAGCAGCTCGGCATCCTCTTCCAGGGCCACCTCGGTGATGCGCGGGCACACCACGTAGACCTGGTGGCCGTGGGAGACGACCTCTCGCATCAGCCCGAACATCCGGGACCTGAAGCGCTCATCATTCAGCGGGACCAGGTGGGTGGTGATCGGCGCCCGCCCGAACGGGAGCCCGCGCATCAGGCTGACCTCCAGGTCGCCGAACACCGTCATGGCCACGGTGCGCGGGATCGGCGTTGCCGTCATCACGAGCATGTGCGGCGGGTTCAGCGCCTTGTTGCGCAGCACGTCGCGCTGCTCGACGCCGAAGCGGTGCTGCTCGTCGACCACTATCAGCCCGAGGTCGGCGAAGGACACCGTGTCCGAGAGCAGCGCATGGGTGCCCACCAGGATCCCGGTCTCGCCGCTGGCCGCACGCAGCAGCACTTCCTTCTTCTTCGAGGCGGTCATCGACCCGGTGAGCAGGTCCACCCGGGTGCCCTGTTCCGCCGAGCCGAGCATCCCCGGCTCGGCCATCGGGCCCAGGGCACGGCGGATCGAATGGTAGTGCTGCTGGGCCAGGACCTCCGTCGGGGCCAGCAGAGCCGCCTGTCCACCGGAGTCGATGACCTGCAGCATGGCGCGTACCGCCACGAAGGTCTTGCCGGAGCCGACCTCACCCTGCAGCAGCCGGTTCATCGGGTAGCCGCGGACCAGGTCATCGGCGATCTCCCTGCCGGCGAGCAGCTGCCCGTCGGTGAGCTCGAACGGGAGCTGCTCATCGAAGCGGGCAAGCAGGCCATCGGGTCTCCCCTGCCGGTTCACCGCCTCCTGTTCATGCCGGTAGGCCCGGCGCGCGACCAGGGCCAACTGCAGGTGCAGCGCCTCCTCGAAGACGAAGCGGTGCCGTGCCCGCATCGCGTCCGGGACCTGCGCCGGACGGTGGATGGTCCGCAGCGCCTCGCACCGTCCCAGCAGGCCGTGGCGCTTGAGCACGGCGCCGGGAATCATTTCGGGGAAGCCTGCCTCGGTGACCCCGTCAAGCAGGATCTCCAGCACGTCGCGGATCTTCTTGTTCGGCAGCTTCGCCGTTGCCGGGTAGATCGGGATCGGTTTCGGGTCGGCGTCCTGCGCCTGTTCGAGCACCGAAAAGTCCGGTTGGGCCAGTTCGAGGTGCTGCTGGAAATGCCCGACCTTGCCGTTGAACATCGCAACGGTGCCGGGAACAAGCTGCTTGCGCGCGTCGTAGCCGTTGAAGAAGGTCATCCGGATCCGGCCCTGTTCGGGTCCCAGCGCGTCCTTGACGACGACTTCAATGAGGAAGCCGCGGCGGCTGTGCATGCGCCTTTCGCTGACCGATTCGACCTCGGCGACGATGGTCACCTCCTCGCCGAACGGCAGCGAGGCGATATGCGAGAGTTCCCCGACGTCCAGGTACCGGCGCGGGTAGTGCCCGAGCATCTCACCGCACAGGGTGTAGCCGAAGGCCTGCTCGACCTTGCGCGCCGAGGCCGCACCGATGACCCGCTCGAGCGGGGTTTCGGGGGTGATGTCAAACTGTTCAGCCATCGTGCGAGCAGAGGTCCGTGACCGATATGTTGACCGGTGAGCCGTGTTTCCGAATGACCTCCAGCGCATGCTCGGCGACCGGGGTGTGCACGTGGACCCGCCAGCGGTAGCCGTTTTCCGTGGGGTTGACCGGGCTCATGATCACCGAGTCGCCCACCGCGTCGAGCTGGCCGCGCAGGGTGGCGGCCTCGAGCGGATCGAGCGTGATGGTGCACATGACTTCGACGCCCTCCACCGGCAAGGCCGTGGCGTGGATGTGCGGGTCCTGGATGCCATAGCCGTGCAGCCCGGAATACGCGTCGGCATCGACCACTGTGCCCGTTACCACCGCGTGGAGCTCGTCGAGCATGATCAGCATGCCCACCGCCCCGGCATCGACCACTTTGGCGCGGGTGAGCGGGTCGAGCAGGGCCTCGGTGGAGATAACCGCGGCGCGCGAGGCGATGCGGACCGCCTCGAGCACCTCGATCAGCGCGGCCTTGGAGGAGATATCCGAGCCCGGGGCACGGGCGACCCGTGCCGCCGCCTGGGCAGCTGCGGCAAAGACCGAGAGCATGGTGCCGGGCACCGGCTCGCTGAGAGCCGACCAGGCCCTGACCTTGGCCCGTTCCAGGGCCTGGGCCAGGACCGCCGCACCGAGGCGCTCGTGGCCCATCAACGGCTCGGCAAAGCCGGCCAGGAAGACCGCCAGCAGGGTCCCGGAGTTGCCGCGGGCAGATTCCATGGCGGCTCGCGACGCCAGGGTCAGCAGTTCGCCCACGTCGTTGGTTTCCCAACGCGATACCGCATCCTGCGCGGTGCGGGCCGTCAGATACAGGTTGCTACCGGTATCACCGTCCGCAACGGGGAAGATGTTGATGGCGTTGAGGCGGTCGCTGTGGTTGCCCAGCGCCTTGACACACCGCTCAAGCCACTGGGCCATCGCTTCCGCATTCGTATGGATCTTCAAACTCATCGGGGCTGAGGCACCAATCCTTGTTAGAGGTCGTGGCTCTTGAGGAACGCCGCCATGTTGTCATTCTTCAGGGCCTTGGCCATGTCATCGATGGCGTTCATGTCGGGAACCACGATGGACTGTACACCGTCGGGCGAGCGGCCGGTGCCCTTGGTGGGAAGCGTGAAGAAGTGCATGGAGCCGGGGCGCACGCCGCCCATGGAGGCGGCGATCTGGCCGATCTTCAGCGCATCCAGCGAATCGTCCACGGCGATGTACGGGGAAATCTCGGAGACCACGTCGGAAATCCGGCCCGGGTTCAACAGCGTGTCCTTGGCCAGCAGCTCACCGAGCACCGACTTGATGAACTGCTGCTGGTTGCGCACGCGCTGGTAGTCGCCGTCCTTGAACGCATGGCGTTCACGCACGAAGGCCAGCGCCTCCTTGCCGTCCATCAGCTGCGGACCCTTGGCAAAGTGCTGCCCGTGGAGCTGATCGGAGTTGAACGGAATCGGGTTGTCGATCATCACGCCGCCGAGCGCATCGGTCAGCCCCTTGAAGCTCTCGAAGTCGATGGACGCCACGTGGTCGATCCTGGTTCCGAGCAGTTCCTCGAGGGTCTGCACCGCCAACGGCACGCCGCCGAGGGCGAAGGCGGCGTTGATCTTATGCTCGCCCTTGCCCGGGATGTTCAGCCAGGTGTCACGCATGATCGAGGTGACGTAGACGCCCTTGCGGTTCTTCGGAATGTGCACGAGCATCATGGTGTCCGAGCGTCCGCCGTTGGGGATGCTCGCCAGGTTCTCCCCCGGGGCATTGGCTGCCCGGGTGTCGTTGCCCAGCAGCAGGATGTTCACGGCGCCGGTCGACTGCGGACGGTTTTCCTCGGCCGGGAAGGCATCATGGATCTTCTGCGACTGTCCGTCGAAGGAACGAGCCAACGAGAAGAGGTAGCCGCCGGCGGCCAAAGCGGCAATGAGCACCAGGGCGATGGCCCCGAAGATGATCATCCTCACGGGACGACGCTTCTTCGGTTCGTCCTCATACTGCTCTTCTTGCTCGTAGCCCTGGTAGCCCTCGTAGCTCATGAATTCCTCTTCGTTGTTCGACATGCCTTACACATCCTAGTCATGTAGGACGACCGGTAAGCTGTTTAAGTGCCAAGATTGATCGACGAGAACGTCTCCCCCGAAGAATCCGGAAGTACCGACCCGCGAATCCGGCCCCGATTCGCCCGCCCCGTGGCGATCGCCGCGCTGGCCGCGGCGCTGCTGTCCATGACCGCCTGCGCGCCCATCGCCACGGTTCAACCGGCCGACGACGCGGCGAACCCGCTCTGTGCGCAGATGATGGTGCAGCTCCCGCAGGAGATCTCCGGGCAGGCGCTGCGCAAGACAAACAGCCAGGCCACAGCCGTCTGGGGCGAACCCTCCCAGCTGGTGCTGCGCTGCGGCGTAGTGCCCCCGGCACCCTCGAGCGATCCCTGCGTGAGCGTCAACGGGGTCGACTGGCTGGCCAAGGAGGGTAAATTGGCCAAGGACGGTGAAAGGACGTGGACGCTGACCACCTACGGGCGGACGCCTGCCACCGAGCTGCTCTTCGACCCGCAGCAGATCCCCTCCAGCACCGTGCTGGCAACCCTTTCCGGCGCCGCAGCCAAGATCCCCGCCCAGCGCCAGTGCTCCAACGTGGAAAAGACGGTAGACGTTCCCTGACCGGTCACTGGCCGCCACGCCAATGGCACCTGCGTCCCTCACGCGAGCCATGCGGCATCGACACGGCAGGGACGAGGCACCCCGGAAGTCCTCGTGCCGCACGAAAACCCCGGGCATGCCCTGGATGCACTGCCGGTTCCAAGGCGGCCCGGGGCCGCTTGCTGGCGTTTCTAGCGCAGGCCGGTCTTGCGGTTCAGTCCGAGCCAGATCAGCTCGTCGATCAGTTCCGCGTAACCGATGCCCGTCTGCTCCCACATGTGCGGGTACATGCTCGAGGGCGTGAAGCCGGGCATGGTGTTGATCTCATTGATCACCCAGCGGCCGTCCGGGGTGTAGAAGAAGTCGACCCGCGACAGGCCCTCGGCGTTCACCGCGTCGAACGCCCTCACGGCGAGTTCGCGCAATTCCGCGATGGCATCCTCGGGCAGGGCGGCCGGGCAGCTGAGCTGCGCGGCATTCCCGTCGACGTACTTGGCCTCGAAGTCGTAGAAGCCATGGCCACCCTCGGCCACCGCGATCTCACCGGGCAGCGATGAACGTGCGGGCAGCGCGCCGCGGCCCTCGAGCACGCCGCATTCGATTTCGCGGCCGACGATCCCGGATTCGATGACCACCTTGGGGTCGTGGATCCGAGCGGCTTCGATGGCCGCCTCCAGCCCGGCCGGATCCTGGACCATGCTGATGCCCACCGATGAGCCGGCCCGGGCCGGCTTCACGAACAGCGGGTAGGCCAGGTGCGCGGCCGAAGCCAGTGCGGCCGCGCGGTCGCGCTGCCATTGCTTGTCGGTGATCACCACGTAGGGGCCGACCTCGAAGCCGGCCGCCTCGAAGACGACCTTCATGAAGTGCTTGTCCATGCCGATGGCGCTGGCGGCGATGCCGGAGCCCACATAGGGGACATCGGCCAGTTCGAGCATGCCTTGGAGTGATCCGTCCTCGCCGAACGGGCCGTGCAGCAGCGGGAAGACCAGGTCCACGGAGCCCAGGCTGCGTACCGCGTGATCGGCGTTGCTGGAGAGCAGTTCTGCCGTTCCGGCCTCGGCCGAGATGCGCAGCAGCTCCTCTCCGCGCGCGACCTCCGGTGCGGCGCCGGAACGCAGCGACCAGGCAGCCGGATCGGCGCCAACCAGGGTCCACTCCCCCGTGCGGGTGATGCCCACGGGCACCACCTCGTACTTGTCGCGGTCGATCGCCTGCATGACGCCGGCTGCCGTCACGCAGCTGACCGGGTGTTCGGAGGAGCGGCCGCCGAAGAGCAGGACGATGCGGGGTTTGCTGGTGGCGGTATCGCTCACTTGGTTTCTCCTTCAGATTTCAATTCCCGGCCCAGGAGCCGTGCTGCCATGTTCTCCACGCTCAGCGCGCCCTCGAGCACCATGACCACGGCCTCGGCAATGGGCACCTCGACGCCGCGGGCCTGGGCCAGGTCGAGGACCGCACGGGCCGATTTGATCCCCTCGGCCGTCTGCGTCATGCGCTCGTTGACCTCGTGCAGGGTCAGGCCCTGGCCGAGCAGTCGGCCTGCCGTGTTGTTGCGCGAGAGCGAGGACGAGCAGGTTGCCACGAGGTCCCCGAGCCCGGCGAGGCCCGAGAGCGTCTCCAGCTTGCCGCCCAGGGCCAGGGCCAGCCGGGTGGTTTCGGCCAGGCCGCGGGTGATCACCGACGACTTGGTGTTGTCTCCCATGCCCATGCCGTCGCAAATGCCCACGGCCAGGGCGATGATGTTCTTGACGATGCCTCCGAGCTCCACGCCGATGACATCGCAATTCGTGTAGGGACGGAAGTAGCTGGCCGAGCAGGCCTGCGCGATCCAGGCGGCAGTGTCCTCGTCGCTGCAGGCCACCACGGAGGCGGTGGGCTGGCAGCGGGCGATCTCCATGGCGAGGTTCGGCCCGGAGAGCACGGCGATGGATGCCGGATCGGCGCCGAGCTCCTGGGCGATGACCTCGCTCATGCGCATGTCGGTTCCGCGTTCCAGGCCCTTCATCAGCGAGACAAGCACCGCATCGGCCGGGATCAGCTCCCGGCAGGCACGCAGCTGTTCGCGCAGCGACTGGGCGGGGACGGCGAGCACCACGATCTGGGCTCCGCCGAGCACCTGCGCCAGGTCCGCGGAGGCGGTGATGTTTCCCGGCAGCAGGGTGTCACGCAGGTAGCGGGTGTTCGTATGGCGGGTGTTGATTTCCGTAGCCACCTCGGCACGCCTGGCCCAAAGCTGGATGCCGGTCCCGTGCGGGGCGCCGGCATCGGCCATCACCTTGGCGAAGGTGGTGCCCCAACTTCCAGCACCCAATACCGCGATCTTCTTAGGCGCTGGCCTCATCTAGTTGTCTCCTGGTTTATCTTCGCCGTTGCCGGCCTGTTTGGATTGATTCTTATTCTTACCGGACTCGAAGTCCCTTCCCTGTCCGGATTGTCCGTGCTTGGCCGGATCCCACACCTCGGCCGGGGGCTGTTGCCCGCGCAGCAGGGCCATCTCGGCGGTGAGCGCCGCGATGATCCGGCCGGTTGCCTCATCGAGCACGCTGCGGGTCAGGGGTCCGCCGCGCAGGTCCTCGAGGTCCACCGGGGATCCGACTTTGACCGTGACCCGCTTGCGCGGGAACGGGTGGAGTTTCTTGGCATAGCGCGGCAGCAGTTCCTGGGCACCCCAATGGGCCATCGGCACCACGGGGGCACCGGTCTGCAGGGCAAGTCGCGCCGCGCCGGTATGCCCGCGCATGGGCCAGAGCTCCGGATCCCGGGTCAGCGTGCCCTCGGGGTAGATGATGATGACCCCGTTCGCGTCGAGCGCCTCGCGGGCCGCGACCAGCGAGCGGCTGGCCCCGGCGGAGGAACGCTCCACCGGGATCTGCCGGGTGCCGCGCAGCACGGCTCCGAGCACGGGCACCGTGAAAAGCGATTCCTTGGCCAGGTAACGCGGGTAGCGCCCGTTGGAGTAGACCGCGTGGCCGACCACCAGCGGATCAATCTCCGTCACATGGTTCGGGCACACGATCACGCCGCCGGCGGGCAACGTGTCGAAGCCCTGCCAGGTGCGGCCCAGGAGCACGTTCATGATGGGCCGCACCACGCCGGCCGCCAGGGCAAAGGCGAACCGGGTTCCCGCTGTTTCCTTGGTCATCTGGGTCCTAGGCGGTTTTGGCCAGCTCGGCGAGTTCGACCCGGGCGCCCAGGCCGATCAGCTTCTCCATGAACTTCTCGTAGCCGCGGTTGATCAGCTCGATGCCCGTCACGTGGCTGGTCCCCTCCGCCGCGAGGGCGGCGATCAAGTGCGAGAAGCCGCCGCGCAGGTCCGGCACGTCGATGTCCGCGCCCTTGAGCTTCACGGGTCCGGAGATGATCGCCGAGTGCTGGAAGTTGCGCTGGCCGAACCGGCACGGGATGGCACCGAGGCATTCGCGGTGCAGCTGCACCGAGGCGCCCATGGTGACCAGGGCATCGGTGAAGCCGAACCGGTTCTCGTAGACGGTTTCATGCACGATCGACACGCCGTCGGCCTGGGTCAGCGCCACGACCAGCGGCTGCTGCCAGTCGGTCATGAAGCCCGGGTGGACGTCGGTCTCCAGCACCAGCGGGTTCAGCGGCCCGCCAGGGTGGAAGAAGCGGATGCCGTCGTCGGTGACCTCGAACTCGCCGCCGATCTTGCGGTAGGTGTTCAGGAACGCGGTAAGGTCGCGCTGGACCGCACCCTCGACGAAGATGTCGCCCTTGGTGACCAGGGCGGCAGAGGCCCAGGAGGCCGACTCGTTGCGGTCCGGCAGGGCCTTGTGGTTGTAGCCCTTGAGCGTGGGGACGCCCTCGATGCGGATGGTGCGGTCGTTCTGGACGACGATGATCGCGCCCATCTTCTGCAGCAGCGCAATCAAGTCAAGGATTTCAGGCTCCACGGCGGCACCGACGAGTTCGGTGGTGCCCGCGGCGCGGACGGCGGTGAGCAGCACCTGTTCGGTGGCACCGACGCTCGGGTAGGGCAGTGAGACCTTCGCGCCCTTCAGGCCCTCGGGAGCCGAAATGGCAATGCCACCGGGGCGCTTGTCGACGATCGCTCCAAACTGGCGCAGCACGTTCAGGTGGTAGTCGATCGGGCGGTCGCCGATGCGGCAGCCGCCCAGATCGGGAATGAAGGCCTCGCCGATGCTGTGGATCAGCGGACCGCAGAAGAGGATCGGGATGCGGGAGTCACCGGCATGGGCGTCGATTTCGTTCGACGGCGCCGTCTTTGCAGCGGTCGGATCCAGGGTCAGGTCACCGGTGGCCTCGTCCTTGGACACGAGCACACCGTGGATCTTGAGCAGGCTGGTCACGACCGCGACATCCTTGATCTCGGGCACGTTGCGCAGCACCGAGGGGGAATCGCCGAGCAGCGCCGCGACCATGGCCTTGGGCACGAGGTTTTTCGCACCTCGAACTGTCACTTTGCCCTTGAGCGGAACGCCGCCATGAATCGTTAGGACTTTGCCCATGAACTTATGAACCTCACCGCTTGTATTGGCCCCGGGTTCCGGGGGTTAGACCTAGTAAGCATACAGCCCCCGCCATTGGCGGAGGCCGGATCCCGCCTTCGACGAAGGCCGCGGCGCTCCCGCCGGCCCCGGGCTCAAGGCCCGGAACCGGCGTCGCGGCGGGCCGTGGCCCGGTCAACACGCCGATGGCGTGGTTCTGCTCACGCGCTAGTCGCGTACCGGCAGCGTCAGCGGCTTGTACCCAGGCCGGTGCGCCTCGAATTCGGTGATGTCGCCCTCATGCTTCAGGGTCAGGCCGATGTCATCCAGGCCCTCCAGCAGGCGCCAGCGGGTGTAGTCGTCGATCTGGAACGGGGCGATGATCGAACCGCAGGTGACGGTGCGTGAGGTCAAGTCCACGGTGACCTGCGTGCCCGGGTGGTTTTCGATCTCCTTCCAGATCAGCTCGATGTCGGACTGCGCCACCTCGGCGGCGACCAGTCCCTGCTTGCCGGAGTTGCCGCGGAAGATGTCGGCGAAGCGCGAGGAGAGCACGGCCTTGAAGCCGTAGTCCTTCAGCGCCCAGACGGCGTGCTCGCGCGAGGAGCCGGTGCCGAAGTCCGGTCCTGCGACCAGCACCGAGCCGGTGCTGAACGGTTCGGTGTTCAGGATGAACGAGGGGTCCTTGCGCCATCCGGCGAACAGTGCGTCCTCGAACCCGGTGCGGGTGATCCGCTTCAGGTATACGGCGGGGATGATCTGGTCGGTATCGATGTTGCTCTGGCGCAGGGGAACGCCGGTTCCCGTGTGGCTGGTGAATTTCTCCATGGCGGTGATCCTTAGACTGCTACGGGAATGGACAGGTCGGACGGGGAAGAGAGCGTGCCGCGCACCGCAGTGGCGGCAGCGACCTGCGGGGAGACCAGGTGGGTGCGTCCACCCTTGCCCTGGCGTCCCTCGAAGTTGCGGTTCGAGGTCGAGGCACAGCGTTCGCGCTCGGCCAGCTGGTCCGGGTTCATGCCCAGGCACATCGAGCAGCCGGCAAAGCGCCACTCGGCACCGAAGTCCTTGAAGACCTTATCCAGGCCCTCGGCCTCGGCCTCGAGGCGGACGCGGGCGGAGCCCGGAACCACGATCATGCGGATTGCCGGGTCCTTTTCGCGGCCCTTGATGATGGCAGCTGCGGCGCGCAGGTCTTCCATGCGGCTATTGGTACAGGAACCCAGGAAGACCGTGTCGACGCGGATGTCCTTCATCGGGGTACCGGCGCTCAGGCCCATGTACTCCAGCGCGCGTTCGCAGGCCGCGCGGGCATTCTCGTCATCGAAGTCCTGGGGCGAGGGGACCTTCTCCGAGAGCGAGACACCCTGGCCCGGGTTGGTGCCCCAGGTGACGAACGGCTCCAGCTTATCGGCGTCGAGGTAGACCTCGGCGTCGAAGACGGCATCCGCATCGGTGTGCAGCGCCTTCCAGTCGGTGAGGGCGGCATCCCAGTCGGAACCCCGGGGCGCGTGCGGACGGCCCTGCAGGTAGTCGAAGGTGATCTGGTCCGGGGCCACCATGCCGGCGCGGGCGCCAGCCTCGATGGACATGTTGCAGATGGTCATGCGCGCCTCCATCGACAGCGCGCGGATCGCCGAACCGCGGTATTCGAGCACATAGCCCTGGCCGCCGCCGGTACCGATCTTGGCGATGACCGCCAGGATGATGTCCTTGGCACTGACGCCGGGCTTCAGCGCGCCCTCGACATTGATGGCCATGGTCTTGAAGGGCTTCAGCGAGAGCGACTGGGTGGCCATGACGTGCTCGACCTCGGAGGTGCCGATGCCGAAAGCCAGGGCACCAAAGGCTCCATGGGTGGAGGTGTGGGAGTCGCCGCAGACCACCGTCATGCCCGGCTGGGTCAGACCCAGCTGCGGGCCGACCACGTGGACGATGCCCTGTTCCTTGTCGCCCAGGGAGTGCAGGCGCACGCCGAACTCGGCGCAGTTCTTGCGCAGGGTTTCGATCTGCGTACGGCTGGTCAGGTCGGCAATCGGCTTGTCGATGTCCAGCGTGGGGGTGTTGTGGTCCTCGGTGGCGATGGTGAGGTCGGGGCGGCGCAGCCCGCGACCGGCCAAGCGCAGGCCCTCGAACGCCTGCGGCGAGGTGACTTCATGCACCAAGTGCAGGTCGATGTAGATCAGGTCGGGCTGGCGCGCCTCTCCGGAGCCCTCGCCCTGGCGCACCACGTGTGCACCCCATACCTTTTCGGCCAACGTTTGCGCTGCCTGATGAGCGGCCATAACCGACTCCCTCCTTGGGTAGACATCCTCTTGCCTCAAGCAAACCACCGAGGCGGGCGTAATATCCAACACGCAGACTTGCATCTCAAATAATGAGACGGCAATATCATAGTATGGACACTTCAAGCGGAGTCGGCGTGATCGACAAGGCGGCCCTCGTGCTCAACGCACTCGAGGCCGGACCCACGACATTGGCTCAGCTCGTGGCTGCCACCGGCATTTCACGGCCCACGGTGCACCGGCTGGCGCAGGCGCTTGCCCACCACCGGCTGGTCGGCAAGGACATCCACGGCCGCTTCGTGCTCGGCAGCCGCCTGGTCGAACTAGCCTCCGCGGCCGGGGAGGACCGGCTCATCGCCGCAGCTGCACCGCTGCTCATCGCCCTGCGCGACGCCACGGGCGAAAGCACCCAGGTCTTCCGCCGCCAAGGCGACTTCCGCGTCTGCGTCGCCTCCGCCGAACGGCCCGTGGGCCTGCGCGACACCATCCCCGTCGGAACCCAGCTCTCCATGAAGGCCGGCTCCGCCGCCCAGGTGCTTCTTGCCTGGGAGGACCACGAGCGGCTGCTCGACGGACTGACCGGCGCCCGCTTCACCCCCACCATCCTGGCCGGTGTGCGCCGGCGCGGGTGGGCCCAGTCCCTGGGCGAACGCGAACCGGGCGTCGCCTCGGTCTCGGCCCCCGTCCGCGGGCCCTCCGGCCGGGTCATTGCCGCCGTGTCGATCTCCGGTCCCATCGAGCGACTCTCCCGGCAGCCGGGCCGCGTGCACCAGGAGGTCGTCGTGCAGACGGCCAACACGCTCTCGGAGGCGTTGAAGAAGTCCAGCGAATAGGCGGATCGGCGCGGCTGCTAGCCGCCGAAGTGGTCGTAGCCCAGGAACGCACCCAGCGGCGCCCCATCGATGGTGCAGCCACCGGCCGTTCCTGCCACCACATCTCCGATTTGCCTGAACCCGGAAGGCAATTCAACGTCCCGGCCGAAGGTGGCCAGCAGCCCGTGGTCCTCTCCCCCGCCGAGCACCCACGTCAGGGCCTCCACGCCCAGGCCCCCGGCCACCGGTTCCAGGGCCAGGGCATCGGGGGCCAACGCCGCCGATTCCAGGGCCAGGACGACACCGCTGGCCGCAGCGAGCCGGGCCCCATCGCGGCCCAGCCCGTCCGAGAGGTCCATCATCGCCGTGGCACCGGCCGCTGCGGCAGCTGGTCCCGCTGCCAGCGGTGGACGCGGACGGGCCTGCAGGCCCACGAGCCGCGCCTCCTGTTCATTCCAGCCACCGGGCCCCCGGGAGGATTCGAGCAGCGCGAGCCCAGCCGCGCCGGCGCCCAGGATCCCGCAGACGGCCACCACGTCGCCGGGACGCGCACCGGAGCGCAGCAGCGGCGCCGCGCCCGCCAGGTCACCGGTCACAGCGGCTGTGATGGAGATTTCCCGTCCACGGCCGAGGTCTCCCCCGGCGATCGCGCAGCGCATCGCTCCCAGCTCGCGCACCGCCGCACTGAATCCATCGGCGAGGTCCTCGACCCAGCCAACCGGGGTTTCGTGGGGCAGCGTCAGGCTGATCACCGCCGCCGTGGCAACGGCCCCCATGGC
This sequence comes from Paeniglutamicibacter cryotolerans, assembly GCF_014190875.1. Lineage (NCBI taxonomy): Bacteria > Bacillati > Actinomycetota > Actinomycetes > Micrococcales > Micrococcaceae > Paeniglutamicibacter > Paeniglutamicibacter cryotolerans. Next base: position 1,005,746 of record NZ_JACHVS010000002.1, read on the forward strand.
ATTGATGTCCGAGAGGTTCTGCGCTGCTGACTTCCAGCCCACGTCGTATCCGCTGCTGGAGTAGCCCGAGGCCCACGTGAGCCGGAAATCCTGGTCCTGGACCAGGGTGTCGACGCTGAAGACGAATCGGCCGTCGGGTGCACCGATCATTGCCGCATCGTCACCGGGGCCCAGGAGCGCCTGCGCCCCGCGCAGGCGCGGCAGGATGCGGGCCAGGAGCCCCGATTCACCCAGTTTTCCGACGGTCGACTGCTCATCCGCGGGCACGGGCCACTGCCTGTTGGAACTCATTGAGGCGTTCTATCTCTTCCTTCACGGGCAGGATGATATCCTGCAGGGCTACCAGCCCGATGGATGCTTCAAGTTTCTTGTGCGCCGCACGGGCACGCGCCGCAGCCGAAATCCGTGCTGCGAATCCGGTGAGGATGCCCAGCATGATTCCCAGCAGCACGCCGCCCACCAGCATAAGCGTGGGCACCGGGAATCCCTGAACCGCTGGGACGTCGGGCAGCTTTACCTGCAGGAACCCGGCGACGGCATAGGCGCCGAGCCAAAGGGCACCGCCGAGGGCGGCCAGCAGCGAGAGCCACTGGATCACCGAGGCCACCGGCCACCACCAGGATCCCCGGCCGGCACCGATTGGGGTGCCGGCGATGGCCCGGTCCAGGTCCCCGGGAAGCGAACGCGCATGTGAGCGTGCAGCGGCGCGGATCGCCGGCGCCCAGGCCTCCGGCGCGGTGCGTGCCGCCGCGTCGGCATAACCACGTACCGTCGCGTCCCTGCGCGCGTTCGCCGCCGCGCCCGGTGCCGGAAGCGAGGTCCGGTTGACCTCGGGGTTCACCCCGGCAGCCTTGAGGTTGAGCCGGCGCAACGGATCCGGCCGGATCCGCCCGAGCCAACGGGTCACCGGCCACCCGGTCCGTGCCGCCGCGTCCATCCGGTAGGACTTCGCCACGGCATCCGTCACGGTCCCGATGCCCGCAGCCTCGCCGAGCTCGCTGGCCAACAGCTTCTCGGCCCCGGTGCCCGGCGCCGTATGCAGGACCGGCGGATCAGCCACACCGCGGCCGATCCTTGCGGCGCTGTCCCCCACATCGGCCAGCAACCGAGCGGTGGAGGCAGTGCGTTCGGCTGTCACGGCTGCGATGGTCGAACGCAGCACATCGATGCCGTTTCCTGTCGTGGTCGATGTCGGGATGACCCGGACTCCGTCCAGCCCGTCAGCCGCAAGGATGTCGGCCAGGGAGTCGAGCACCGGTTGCCGTTGGTGATCGCGCAACCGATCGATCTGGTTCAGCGCCACCAGCGTCACGGCGCCATGGGATGCCAGCGGCGCGATGAAACCGCGGTGGATGGCGGCGTCGGCGTATTTCTGCGGGTCCAACACCCACACCAGCACGTCGACCTGTCCGGCCAGGCGCTGCGCCGTTTCACGGTGCTCGGCGGCGGTGGAGTCGAAGTCCGGGAGGTCCAGCAGGATCAGCCCGCCGACCTCGCGGTCCCCGCCGAAGAAGCCGCCCTTGCGCAGCAGCAACGGATCGGCAATCACGTGGCGCTGAGCCACGCGCAGCCAGTCCAGGATCGGTTCGCTGCCGATCGGTCCCCAGATCGCTGCCCTGGCCTCGGAGGTGGTGGGTCGTATGACGCCGACACGGGCCAGTTCGGCGCCGGCCACGGCATTGAACAGCGAGGACTTTCCGCTGCCCGTGGCACCGAAGAACCCGACCACCGTGTGCTCCCCGGAGAGCGAGCGCCGGGTCGAAGCCCGTTCCAATAATTCGAGCACAGCATCTGCATCGACCTCGGCGATCCGCCCCTCGCCCAGGGCATGGGCCGCTTCCAGCGCCTCGAGACGCTGGACCAGGGGCGTGTCGGGCGCTTCCCGACGCCGCCGGCTCATGCGCGCTCCCCCGAGGAGAGTTTTTCCAACTGCCCGGAGTAGCTGTCGAAATCGGCCGCCGTCGGCGCACCGGGCGGCGGCAAAAGCAGCTTCCGGAAGCGCTCGGCCTCCGTGTCGAGCAGTGCCTGCGTACGCTCTTCGAGCGACTGCCTGGCTCGCGTGGAGAGTCGTCGCACCGCGTCCTCTCCGAAGATCGCCTCCAGCAGCTTCTGTCCGACCACCGCCGAACCCCCGGCGATGCCGACCTCCAGGCCGGTGAGCCCGGCGGTCGAGGCGAAGACCACGATCATCAGGGCCGCCGCAACACCGTTGATGCCGAAGGAGACCATGCGGGCATGTTTGCGTTTGTCGGCGCCTTCGGCGGCAATGACGTCCATCAGGTCCTTTTGCCAGGCACGTATTTCCGCTGCCGCACGGGGACCGAATCCCTCGTCCGGGGCCGCCAGATCGACGGCCTCCAGCAGGCGGCGTCCAGCGGGATCGGACCGCCAGTGCCGGGCCGCTTCCTCGCAGGCATTGGCGTTCGCCTCGACGATCACCGCGTGCAGCCCGGTCTCGATGGCTTCGCCCACGGTGGCTGCAGGTTTGGGTTTGCCGCTGAAAAACGCGCCGATGCGGTCCCGCATCCGACCGATTCCCGTTTCCAGTGACCGGAAGAATTCCCCGGTTCCCACAAAGTCCTGCCATCGGGCCAGGACCTCACCACGCAGCAACGTGCCGTCGGTGGTGGCAGCAACGATCGTTTCCCCCGCGACGTCGAAGGCGGCATCGACCACCCTGGCCAGGTCGCGGCGCGCCGCCTCCTGGCCGGAGAGGGCCTCGCTGATGGCCGCCGCCGTGCCTGCCAGCCCTGCCACTGTTCCGGCGAGTGTCTGCCGGGCGACGCAGCGGCGGGCCCCGGCATCGGCCGCCAGTCCATCCAGCCAGGACTTGAGCTCAATCGCGCTGGTGGCGGGGAGCATGTCCAATCCATCGAGTTCGGCCTCGGCAACGGCGAAAATCCGCGCCTCGCCCAGTCCCTCGCATCGAAGCATTGAACGCAGGTCGGCGGTGATTTCGGACTCAACTCCTGCGGGGATCCGATCAAGCACCACGGAGACCATGATCCGGCGCCGCGCCGCCTCGGCCAGCAGCTTCCAGGGCACGGCATCAGCGTAGCGGTTGGCCGTGGTCACGAAGATCCACAGGTCGGCCGCCGCCAGCAGCTGGTTGGCCAGGCGGCGGTTCTCATCGGACACCGAGTCGATGTCCGGCGCATCCAGAAGCGCTATGCCCGCAGGGACCTCCGAATCGGCGATCAGGATCAGCGAGCCGATGGCGCCGGTGTCCGGGTTCGCCCCGACGCGGTCGGCGGGCAGCGGCGCACCGCCTGGTTGCGGCGGGTCGGTGACGCGGGCCAGGCTGGGCAGGATGCGTCCGTCAGTGAGCCAACGGGCATCGGAGGGGTGGTGCAGCAGGACGGGCTGGCGGGTCGTGGGTCTGATGGCACCGGCCCGGGTGACCGGGCGTCCAACCAGCGCATTGACCAAGGTCGACTTCCCCGAGCCGGTGGATCCTCCCACCACGGCCAACAACGGGGCCTCCAGTGATGCGTAGCGGGGAAGGATGTAGTCGTCGAGCTGTTCCAGTGCGGCAGCAGCCGCCCGCCGGGCCTCGGCAACGCCGGGAACAGCCAGTGGCAGCGAAATCCTGGCAAGTGAGGCCCTCACGTCCGCGAGCAGCGCGAGGGCCCTCTGGTCGGCCGGCGCGGTCTCCGGGGTCGCGCCCGGGTCGGCGCCATGTGCAGTAGTCACTGTTACATCATGCCAAATGAATCCGGCATTCGGTCTGGTCCGCAGGATCATTCATCCCGGGCATGGCAAAAAGGTCCCGGAAAATATCCGAAACCTTTTTTATGTGATCCCAGCGGGATTCGAACCCGCGTTACCGCCGTGAGAGGGCAGCGTACTAGGCCGCTATACGATGGGACCTTGATACTGACAATGTTTTAGGGCTATTGCAGCCCGATTCAAATGAATCGTGATCCCAGCGGGATTCGAACCCGCGTTACCGCCGTGAGAGGGCAGCGTACTAGGCCGCTATACGATGGGACCGTATGCTCTGCTCGAAGGGCTTTCACCCCCCAAGCAGACCGGCCTTCGCTTTCGCGAAGACCGTAGCGCTGGGGTACCAGGACTCGAACCTAGAATGTTGGTACCAGAAACCAGTGTGTTGCCAATTACACCATACCCCACAGCGCTGATCTGCTCTCCGGCTTTCTTTTCGAAAGCTTTCCTGCGCCTCAGCACGAGAAATAACTTTACAGAGCTTTCCGGGAAACCACAAATCGGGTCCTCCCCCACCTTAGGGCTGCACTAAAACCCCTGAATTCCGCGGATCATGAGGCCCAGAAAGGTCAGGTCAGACAGGGTTCCGAAGACGTTTATTTTGAGATCTGGGTCACGCTCAAGCAGTAGGGCAGGCAACCCCGCAGCCTTAGCTCCCTGCACATCGTTGATCGGGTTGTCCCCCACATAAAGGGTTTCGCTGGGAGCGGTGCCCAACAAGGCCGCCCCGGCAAGGAATGGACGAGGATCCGGCTTCGGGGCCCCGGCCGTATCGGAGCCGACCAGCACGGTAATGCGTTCAAGGCCGGCGGCCTTGAGCTTGCCGCGCTGGTATTCCTCGACGTTGTTGCTCACCGCGCCGTAGGGAATGCCCAGGGCGTCCAGTTCGTCCAGGCAGGCGTGCACGTCGTCGAACGGCGCCCAGGAGGCGCGGATGGCTTTCTCGTAGTCCGAGCTCCAGGTTTCCAACCCAGCCGCCTCCGGGGAGGGGACGCCAACCATGGCGTAGGCGCGGTGGATGCGTTCGATGCGCTGGCCGATGAAGGAAAGCTCCCCGGCCATATAGCGCTCATAGTGCCCCCCGCCATCCCGGGCGTAGTCGTCGGCGGCCGCGTTCCGGTCCTGCGCCCGCACGCCGGCGAAGTCGGTGGCGGTCTGCCGGTGGAATCCAGCCAGCGCTGCAGAGCGCAGGTCAACCAGTGTGTCGTCGATATCAAAGAGGACACCCCCGATCCTCGTGACCCCCGCCAGGTGGAGGGTGGCCGCCAGATCGGGGGCGTTCTCTTTGCTGCTCATTGGTGTTGGCGCCCGTCCGTTAGCGGGTGGCCCGGAAGGCGCGCAGCCGGGCCAACGATGATTCCCTGCCCAGGATCACCATCGACTCAAAGAGCGGCGGGGAAATCTTCTTCCCCGATACCCCGGTGCGGATCGGGCCGAAGGCGTGGCGGGGCTTGATGCCCATGCCCTCGACCAGCGCGTCCCGCAGGGCTGCCTGGATGGCCTCGGTGCTCCACTCGGGAGCCGCTTCCAGGGCGGCAATACCGGCATCCAGCACCTCTGCCGTGTTCTCCGGAAGGCCCTTCAGCGAATCGGCAGCGGGTTCGACGTCGCCATCGGCCTGGAAGAGGAATTCGAGCATGTCGGGAGCCTCGCCCAGCAAGGTGATGCGCTCCTGGACCAGAGGAGCCGCCTCGGTGAGGACCTCGTGCTCGCGCTCGGTAAGTTCCGCCCCGACGAGGCCGGCGGCCCGCAGGTAGGGAATAAGGCGTTCGCGGAAGTCCGCGGGCTCGAGCAAACGCACGTGGGTGCCGTTGATGGCCTCTGCCTTCTTCAGGTCGAAGCGGGCGGGGTTGGAGAGCACGTTTTTCACGTCGAACTTCTCCACCAGCGTCTCGCGGCTGAAAATGTCCTCGTCGGCACTCAGCGACCAGCCGAGCAGGGCCAGGTAGTTGAGCAGCCCCTCGGGGATGAAGCCGCGGTCGCGGTGCAGGAAGAGGCTTGACTCGGGATCGCGCTTGGAAAGCTTCTTGTTGCCCTGGCCCATGACGTAAGGCAGGTGTCCGAACAGCGGCATGTACTTCGCGACGCCGATGTCGATCAGCGCGAGGTACAGTGCGATCTGGCGCGGGGTGGAAGAGAGCAGGTCCTCGCCGCGCAGCACGTGGGTGATGCCCATCAGCGCGTCGTCCACCGGGTTGACCAGCGTATAGAGCGGTTGGCCGTTGGCCCGGACCACCACGAAGTCCGGCACCGTTCCGGCCTTGAAGGTGATTTCGCCGCGGACCAGGTCCGTGAAGGTCAGATCCGTGTCGGGCATGCGCACGCGCAGTACCGGCTCGCGGCCCTCCGCGCGGTAGGCGGCCAGCAGCTCCTCGGAAAGGTCCCGGTCGAAGTTGTCGTAGCCGAGCTTCGGGTCGCGGCCGGCGGCCCGGTGGCGGGCCTCGACCTCTTCCGGGGTGGAGTAGGACTCGTAGAGGTGGCCCGCCACCTTGAGCTTGGCGATGACATCCTGGTAGATGTCACTGCGCTGTGACTGGCGGTAGGGCTCGTGCGGGCCGCCGACATTGACGCCCTCATCCCAGGTGATGCCGAGCCAGTCCAGCGCGTCGAGCAGCTGGTTGTAGCTTTCCTCGGAGTCGCGCTTCGCATCCGTGTCTTCGATGCGGAAAATCATTTTGCCGCCCGTGTGGCGGGCGTAGGCCCAGTTGAACAGGGCTGTGCGGATCAGTCCAACGTGCGGGGTGCCGGTCGGGGACGGGCAGAAGCGCACGCGCACTGGGGTTTCATCGGTCACTGTGGGAATGAGGGCTGCGTCAGTCATGATGAAACCATTCTATGTCGGATCTGCGTTTCCCCGGTTCCCGGCAAAAGCGAAGGAGGCGCCGGGGTGCCTGCGGTGATCCGCGGCAACCCGGCGCCTCCCTTCAGGAGCCGATCCGGTGAGGTTCCGAAAGGCCTAGCGCCGGAACGTATTGGATAGCGTTCCGATGCCCTCGATCTCGACCTCGAAGCGTTGCCCCTCGGTGAGCAGGCCGACGCCGGCCGGCGTGCCGGTCAGGATGACGTCGCCCGGCAGCAGCGTAAAGGCCTGGGATGCGAGCGATACGAGTTCACGTACGCCCCACACCAGCTGCGAGGTGTTGCCTTCTTGGACGATCTTCCCGTCGAGCCGGGAGGTGATCTCGGTGTCGTCGTAATCCAGCTCGGTTTCGATCCACGGACCCAGCGGGCAGGAGCCGTCCCAGCCCTTGGCGCGGGCCCACTGGCCATCGCTGCGCTGGGCATCGCGGGCCGTCAGGTCATTGGCGCAAGTGAAGCCGAAGATGACCTCGTCGACCTTTTCCGCCGGCACGTCCTTGCAGATCCGACCGATGACCACTGCCAGTTCGCCCTCGTAGGAGATCTCCTCGGAGAAGGAGGGAAGCGTGACCGGATCCCCCGAACCGACAACGGCGGTGTTTGGTTTCAGGAACATCAACGGGGCGGCCGGGACCTCGTTGCCGAGCTCCTTGGCATGGTCGGCATAGGTCCGGCCGAAGCAGACGACCTTGGAGCGGGGAATGATCGGGGCCAGGAGACGCACGTCCTCCAGGGCATGGCGGACGCCGGTGGGCCGGACGCCCTGGAAGAAGGGGTCGCCGGAGATCACGGCCACCTCATCGTCTTCCACTACGCCATAAAGGGGGTCACCATCGAGTACAAATCGAGCAATACGCATGGACTACAGCTTACTGGTTTCTTCGTCGTCCCCCGCAGCGTCCGCCGCCGGCTTAGCCGGCAGGTCCTGGTCGGGGAGCTCCTCGGACGGCTCGCTTACCGGGTAGCCCTCGGGGTTGCCCGACTGCCAGCGCCACATGTCGGTGACCATCTGCTCGAGCCCGCGTTCGGACTTCCAGCCGATCTGCTCCCGGGCCAGCGTCGGGTCCGCATAGGAGGCCGCCACGTCGCCGGGGCGGCGGTCGGCAATCTCGTACGGGATCCCCTTCTCGGAGGCGCGGGCGAAGGCGGCGATGACTTCAAGCACCGAGGAGCCGTTTCCGGTGCCCAGGTTCCAGGCATGCAGCCCGCCGTGCACGCGCAGGTATTCAAGCGCGGCCAGGTGTCCGGCACCGAGGTCCAGGACGTGGATGTAGTCGCGTACGCCGGTGCCGTCTGGGGTGTTGTAGTCGCTGCCGAAGACGTTGACCTTTTCGCGGCGCCCCACTGCCACCTGCGCGATGTACGGCATCAGGTTATTGGGGATCCCCTGCGGATCCTCGCCGATCCGACCCGACTCGTGCGCTCCGACCGGGTTGAAATAGCGAAGCTTGGCGATAGCCCAGCGAGGGTCCGAAGCCGCCAAGTCATTGAGCATGAATTCTATGTGCAGCTTGGTCCGCCCATAGGGGTTGGTCGCCGAGAGGGCGGTGTCCTCGGTGATGGGCAGGACTTCGGTGTCCCCGTAAACGGTGGCCGAGGAGCTGAAGACCAGGGTGCGGACCTGATGGGCTTCCATGGCCTCGAGCAGATTGAGCGTACCGACGACGTTGTTGCGGTAGTAGTTCAGCGGCTGGGCCACGGACTCCCCCACCGATTTGAGTCCGGCAAAGTGGATCACTGCCTCCGGCCGAGCCTCGGCGAAGACAGCGTCCATGGCCTCGGTGTCCAGCAGGTCCGCCTCGTGCATCAGGGCTCGGCTGCCGGTGATCTCCGCAACACGCTCCAGCGCCTCAGGCGACGAGTTCGAGAAATTATCAAGCACATGGACCTCATGCCCCTCCTCGAGCAGGAGCAGGACTGTATGTGAACCGATATAGCCGGCGCCGCCGGTAACGAGAATGCGCATATGTATATCCTAGGTGCGTGGGTCGGTAGTCGTTTGACCAACGGCACCACCCACGAAGGAATACCGGCCCGGCCCGGCCGCCGCAGGGTCACACCACGGAGAAAAAGGCCTTCGGGCGCATCCGCCCTTCCCCGGGGCCCTCAAACCGGACCAGTGGGTTCTGGCGCGCAGCGCCAGGGCCCACCTCCGACCCTGGCTATCCGGCACCCTGGGCCCGGAACGCATGCAACTTGAGCAGGTTATGCCCTGCCGCCAACAACTTCCACTCCGCCTGCGCGTTCTGAAGTCCGCGCAACAACAAGTGCTTACCCTGACGGGTTTTGATCTGCCCGAACACCGGTTCCACGATGACCTTCCGGCGCGAGTAGATCTTCTTTCCGGGCTTGGTCTTCAGCTTCCGGGCCATCCGCTCACCCAAGGTGGCGTTGGCCGGGATCCGGCCCCGCGGGGACTCCGGGATCGGGGTGGAGTGCTTCACCCGGGCGGTGGAGATGAAGAACCCGGTCCCATGCTCCGCCTCCATCCGCCCCGCCTCCACCAGGTTCGCCTTCGAGCAGTACCCGGCATCGGCGCTCAACGTTTTGGGCATCATGCCCAGGTTTTCCTGGACCCGCTCGACCATGGGGACCAGCTGTCCGTAATCGTTGGCCCCTTGGCCCAACTCGGCGGCAACAATGACCTGATGCCCGGCGTCCACCACCGCCTGCGCGTTATAGCAATAGTGATAGGACCCGTCGGCGGTCTTCATGATCCGCGCTTCCGGATCCGTGAAATTCCGTTGCGCCGTGGGCCTCGGTTCCGATTCCCGGGCTGCGGTGTCACCGGCACCGGTGATCTCATCATCGTCATCCCCGCGCTTGGCGGCCTTCTCTTCGGCTTCTACCCGTGCCTTGTCCGCGGCCTCCTGCTCCAAGGAAGCCCGCGCGGCGGCCATGGCCTTGGACCGGGCCTGCCGGTTGGCCAGTTCCACCGGCAGCTCGTCCCCGCGCTTACCGGGACCGAACTTCGCATCCTCGGACTCGTCCACGGTCTTGGCCTCCGCCATCAGATCGCTGATCTCCTGGGCCAGGACCTTCTGCTTTTCGGTCAGCCGCGCGTAGGACATCGCCTGGTGCCGAGAGGCGTTGGCCCGCAGCTTCGTTCCGTCCAGCGCGACCATCCCGAGTTTGACCATGCCCGCGGCCCGGCAGAGTTCTAGCGCCTGCAGGAACACGTTGGCCAAGGCGGCCAGGTGGCGTTGGCGGAAGCGGCCGATGGATCGGAAATCCGGGGCCTGTTGGGCAGCCAGCCAGCGCAACGCCACCACGTCCGTGCATGCGCGCTCCAGCTGGCGGGAGGAGCGGACCCCGGTGCAGTAGCCGTAGAGCACGATGCGCAGCATCAGCCGCGGGTCGTACGGCGGCTGGCCCTTGGCCTTTTTGTGGGAGGCGTAGAACCGGGTCAGGTCCAGCTCGTTCTCGACCAGTTCGGCGATGAACCGGGCCAGGTGCCCCTCGGGCAGCCACTCCTCCAGGGAGGGTGGCACCAGCATCACCGCATCGGGTTCAAAGGCCCTGAACCGCTTCCGCTCCCCGCCGTTGGCATCCATCAGCCCGTCATCAACGGGCTCGAGGCGCTCCACCAGGGATGCGTCGAACAAGCCGTCCTGCGGGATGGAAGAAGAAGGGGAGTTCATACCCCTCATTCTTCCAGCGACCCCTTTGCGGCCCTGGTTAATTCCTCGGCGTTTTAAGAATCATTTGAGCCCGGCCCCCGACTACCGACCCACACACCTAGTGATCGACCCACACCCTTGCATTCATTGGCTAGGTGCGTTCGGGAATCCTGGACGGCTCTTCGGCGCAGTTGCCTGCCAGGGCTTTGGCTCGGCCAACCAGTGCAAAGCGCCTTGCTGGTTCGCCTCTTTGTCCCGCGCTCCCACGCGGCAGGGGTGCCTTGGACCTGCAGGATCCCGTCACCGCGGAACTGCACCCGGATTCCAGGCATCGGCTGGAAATTCCGCGATGATTCGCACCCGATTACCACGGATACCCAGGACGAAAGCTAGCCCAGACCGGGCAGTTCTCCCCATGCCGCAGTGCGGACGCGAACAGCAAAGTACAAATCCAGCAGCCACGCGGCACACATTGGCTTCGCACCTGAATTTATGTGACGCATATCTCATTTTCACGTGCCGCCTTTCGAACATTCGGTTGATGATCACTTTTCTCGCCCGTAATGTCTTCCCTTGAACGGAGCACCGACTAACCGGAAATCCATGAATCATGGCTCCGAAATCGGTCGATCTGCTTTAAAACTCGAAACCCCCAGGGAGACCATGATGAAAAAATCACTGCTGCAGACGCTTGCAGCAACTGCCATGACCGCGGCGCTGGGCTTGACGCTCATGGGCGCCCCCGCACAGGCTGCAAGTCGTCCGGTCGACGTGACCAAGTACACGATCTCGGACGTCACCTATACCAAGGGCCAGCTCGGGTGCACACAAACCCCGGTCAAGGCCACCATCAAGAAGTCCTCCGCCTACAAGTACTACAGCGTGCAGGCCCCCGTCACCAGGAACGGCAAACTCCTCACCACCTTGTTCTTCAGCGACCGCACCAAAAAGAACGTGGAGAAACTTCAAACCTGTCCGTTCCAGGGCACCGGAAAATTCGTGATCGGTAAGTCCAAGATCTCCGCCTACAGCGGTGACTACCGATACTCCTGGATGAACAAGACCGACGGCACCACCAAGACGTTCTACGTCCGGGGCAAGGGCTACGCCAGCCTCCTGGCCAAGCGGAGCGGCAAAAAGGTAACTTTCCAGTCCGCCGCAAAGTACTACAGCACCAAGAAATACACCAATCTCGCATACAATCCGAAGTCAGCCAAAATCCAGGTCAAGAAGGGATCCAAGTGGGTCACGTTGAAGACCGTCAAGTTCTCAAAGGGTAAGGCAACCACCACGGCCACACTGAAGTCCTCGAAGGCGGCTCAGTTCCGCTTGACCTTCCCGAAGACCACAACTGTCACGGGATCAACGTCAAAGGTCGTCAAGAAGTAACTCTTCCATTGGCGCGGCCGGTGCTGGATTCCTTCGCAGGGGGGAAGCCACCACCGGCCTTTCGCATGTCCTGCGAGTAACGCACCCGGGAATCGGAGACGGCTCTGCCGATGCCAGACGCCGCTCTGGCCACCACCTTGGTGTGACCTGCCGAAGGATGGCTTGCGGCATGCGGCAACTGGCAGAATAGGCATTCGGCCATCAGGTTCTTGAGTGTTCCGCTTGCGCAATCCGTACCTCGCAAGCATTGGCCGTGGCGCCTCCTGGATGATGGTGACGGCTTCGCTGGCTTTAGCTCTGGTGCTTGCCGGTCCCACACCCGTTCTCACCACTCCAGCAGCAACTCTTCCAGATTCGCCGCCCAGCATCCAGGCCATTGCACCGCCTGCAGCCCCCCGCCCCCATGTCGCGCGCCCCTTCGCCACAGTGGCCCTCGACCTGCATTCTGGCTGTTATGCCGGTAGCAATCGGCTCGCCAGCCCACAAGGCACGGCGCCGCGCCCTGGCAGCCAGGCAACCAGCTGCCGCTACCGGTTGGTACCGGGTAAAAGACGCCAAACGCACCGGGTGGGTCAGCGATGTGCATGTCGCCACTGTGAAAGCCTCCTCGGCAAAGAAGTCTTGGAACCACTATCTGCGACCAAGCAAAAGTGAACTGCTCCCCGAAAGTTGGACTGAATAATTCAGGTCCATGCTTTCGGGGAGCAGTTCAGAGGTACAGGAGCCTTACTGATTGGCTCCTTCGTGTGGAAGTGGTCCGATTCTAGTCTGCGGACTCCACTGCGTTCGCATAGTAGGGGTGTCCCACCAGCTGCGCCCGCCGCCCGTCGATAAGCTCACCGATGGCCCTGATGAACTCGGCCGTGGACTCGCCCTTGTCCCGCTGCCCGAAATAGTGCTCGCGCATGGCCAGGCGCTGTTCCTTGAACGCGTCCTGGTCGATGAGCTCGATCAGGAGTTCGACGACGTCATTGCCCGGCTGCCCGTCGATGACCGGGCAGGCGCCACTGATGGGCGCATCGCGGTTCATCGCCTCGCGGTCGTTGCGGCGATCGGTCAGGATCAACGGACGCTCCGGGCGCAGATAAAGGAAGTCGAGGCCAACGCTGGAAACATCGGCGACCAGGGCATCGACATCACCGAACAGGGCAAGGATGTCCTCCGTCAGGGCAACCACGTGCTCCCCGCCGTGGGCATTAGCCTCCTCCAGGGACGCCAGGATCGAGAGGTGGGCGTTCTTGACGCCCGCATCCGTGGAATTCCGGATCCGCGGGTGCGGCTTGTAGATGACGCGCGTTGCGGGCTCGGCCAGGAGCCGCTCGATGACCTGAGCGCCATAGAGATCCATCGACGTGTAGTTGTTGGCGCTGTTTTCACCCTCCCAGGTCGGCGCGTACATCACGGTGCGCCCCTCGAAGGCCGGCAGGATCGAGGCGTAGTCGACATCCAGCTGGGGGCGGCCGACGGGCAGCAGCCGACGTTCGTCGAAGTCCATCAGCACGGCACGGTGGCGCTCCAATGCCGCGTTTCCCGCGATCATCACGTAGTCATATGCCTTGGCCTGGTTCGAGACCATCGAAAGCTTGTCGCTCTCACCGTGGTTGATGTGCACGTGGACGAGCCGCGAGCTGCTCAGCGACTGGAAGTTGGCCACGCCGTTGTTGACGTACAGGCACAGTGAGAAGTCGTTCGCATCGTAGAGGGTAACGAGGTCTTCGAGCCTGCGGACGTAGATCTTGGGCAGGGTCGTCAGGTCCGCGAAATGACGCATGGTCGCCACCTTGCGGAAAACCAGCAGCACGGGCCGCTCCTGGTGGAGGCGTTCCAACACGGGCAGCCACTGGCGCAGCTGATAGGCCTTGGTGGAGACGTCGCTGAAGTAGACAACGATCTGCCCGGGGATGGGCACCGCATCCAATTCGTGGTTTCCGCTCGGGGTCTGCGTCAGACCGAGGGCGTTGCGAACCTTGATCCCGGTCTTGGTACGTACTGCCTTACGAGCTTTCCCGATCGCCCACGACTTCAGTCGCACTACCGCCTCTTTCCACGCCAAGCCACCGTTCGGTGGCCTTCACCTACGATTTTGCGTACTCTCGCCGAAGCGGAACGCCGAGCATCCATCGTAGTACGCATTTTCCAGTCACAAGAATGGCCCCGAACAATGTCCGGGGCCATTTCTGTGCACGGTGTTGCGGTTAGGCCAGTCGCTCGAGCCAGCCGTGGCGGTCCTCGACCGTGCCGGTCTGGATGCCCAGCAGCTCGGCACGCAGTGCCATGGTGACCTCACCGGCGACGGCGTCGGGATCGCCGATGGTCTCCTCGCCGTTCTTCAGCAGCCCAATCGGTGTGATCACGGCGGCAGTGCCGCATGCGAAGACCTCGGCGATGTCCCCGCTGGCAATGCCTTGGCGCCATTCATCGAGGGTGATGGTGCGTTCCTCGACCTCCATGCCGCGGTCCTTGGCCAGCTGGATGATCGAGGAGCGGGTGACACCCTCAAGGATCGTGCCGGTCAGCGCAGGGGTCATCAGCTTGCCCGCCGAAGTGACGAAGAAGACATTCATTCCACCTAGTTCCTCGACGGCCTCGTTATTGAACGGGTCAAGGAAGAGCACCTGCTTGCAGCCGTTTTCCTCCGCCTCGAGCTGGGCGATCAACGATGCAGCATAGTTGCCGCCACATTTAGCTGCCCCGGTACCCCCGCGCCCGGCACGGGCATAGGCATGGGTAACCCAGATGCCCACCGGCTTCAGCTCGCCGCCGAAATAGTTGCCGGCCGGGGAGGCGATGACGCGGTAGGAGACCTTGCGGGCGGCCCGCACCCCGAGGAACGCCTCGGTGGCGATCATGAACGGTCGCAGGTACAACGCCTCGCCGTCGCCGGTCGGGACCCACTGCTGGTCGATGGCCACGATCCGGCGCAGAGATTCGACGAAGGCGTCCTGGTCCAGCTGCGGAAGCGCCAACCGGGCCGCTGACTTGTTCAGCCGCGCCGCATTGGCGTACGGACGAAACGTCCACACCGAGCCGTCGGCGTGGCGGTAGGCCTTGAGCCCCTCGAAAATCTCCTGCCCGTAGTGCAGCACCGAGGCAGCCGGGTCCAGGGCGATCGGGCCGTAGGGCTCGATCCGCGCATCATGCCATTGCCCACCGACACCGTTTTCACCTGCAGTCCAGTCGATCACCGCCGTGTGGTCGGTGAAGTAGTCACCGAAGCCCGGATTGGCCAGGATTGCGGCGCGCTCTTCAGCGCTCTTGGGGTGCTGGGACTGCTGCTGATTGAATTCCATGATGCCGACAGGCTTCCTTCTTCGTCGGGTCGGGCCCGGCCTCGTGACGGCAGGACCTCGCGGTGTCCGCCATGCGGACCTTACTTAGCTTATGACAGCGCGGCCGCTATCGCATCGCCGATCTCCGAGGTGGCGCGCTCATCGGTGAGCTCGTCGCGCGAGGCGATGTCGGTTTCCACCGCCAGTTCCACGCGACGTGCCGCTTTGGAGAGTCCGACGTGGTCAAGCAGCAGTGCCACGGACAGGATGGCCGCCGTCGGGTCGGCCTTCTGCTGTCCGGCGATATCCGGAGCCGAGCCGTGCACCGGTTCGAACATGGACGGAGCCGTGCGGTCCATGTTGATGTTGCCCGATGCCGCCAGCCCGATGCCGCCGGTAATGGCGCCGGCCTGGTCGGTGAGGATGTCGCCGAACAGGTTGTCGGTGACGATTACGTCGAAGCGCGACGGGTTGGTGGTCATGAAGATCGTCGCCGCATCGATGTGCAGGTAATCGTGGGTAACCTCCGGGAATTCGGTGGCGATCTCCTCCACCGTGCGGCGCCACAGGTGGCCGGCGTGGACCAGCACGTTGTGCTTGTGGACCAGCGTGACCTTCTTGCGCGGGCGGTCGTTGGCCCGACGGAAGGCGTCACGGACGACGCGTCGGACGCCGTGGGCGGTGTTCACCGAGACCTCGGTGGCGATCTCATGCTCGGTTCCCACGCGCAGGGCCCCGCCGTTGCCGACGTAGGGCCCCTCGGTTCCTTCGCGCACGACAATGAAGTCGATGTCGCCCGGCTCGGCCAGCGGGCTGGGCACTCCCGGGTAGAGGCGCGAGGGGCGCAGGTTCACGAAGTGGTCCAGCGCGAAGCGCAGCTTGAGCAACATCTCGCGCTCGATCAGGCCGGAAGGAATCCGGGTGTCGCCCGGAGCGGCTCCGACGGCGCCAAAGAGGATGGCGTCGTGGCTGCGCAGCGCCTCGAGCGTCTCCTCGGGCAGGGTCTCGCCGGTCCGCAGCCAGTGCTCGGCACCGAGCTTGTAATCGGTGAGGACCAGCTTGACGGGCTCTGCCTCGGTGGCCTTCTTCAGGACCTTGACTGCTTCGGCGATGACTTCGGGACCGATTCCATCGCCCGGAATAACGGCAATATTCAGGGATTCACTCATGAGCCGATTCTAATCAATCATCCCAACATGTGAGCAAGGCGTCTCACATGTTGGGAATTAAAGGCAAATCTTCAGTCCAGATGGACACCTGAAACCCTGCATTCATTCGATGCGTTAGGAATCAATGATTCTCTCAAACTCAGAAATTGCCCGTCGGTTGTAGGCATCATCATCGAATTTCACAGTCTCTCCGGAGACCGACATAGCCGCGAGCATGGCGTTGGCCAGGGCCTCCACGCTAGGGTCCACGATGGTGCCGACGTTTGGTGGAAGTGCGCCAGAGACCGAACCGAATGACGTCGTGATCACCGGAAGCCCTAGAACGAGCGCTTCCAAGAGGACCATGGGCTGTCCTTCATAGTCACTTGAAAGAACAAAAACATCCGAATGCACCATCAATTTGAAGGGGTTCTTGGTGTGCCCGACCAACTTGACCGAGGACCCGAGCCCGAGGCAATGTATCTGAGCCTCAAGGTCACCTCGCAACGGACCATTTCCAGCAATAACAAGCCGCGACAATGGCTCCTCCCGGTGGACCTGTGCGAATGCTGCGATCAATCTTGCATGGTTCTTCTCCGGAGACAGCCTGCCAACTGAAATGAAGTTGAAAAACGTCGGGCTCTCGACTGCTTCGTGGTCTTTCCCGCTGTTCTTGATCGGTCGAATCCGTTTCTCATCGGGATTCAACATGTTGTGAACCATTCGACCCAATTCATCAAAACTCAGTTCCGACGTTCGGGCAGCGCCTCGCCGGCTTGCTGCTCGCTCGGGTCCCGCAAGCTTACGGATCTTGCGCGCGTTAATAGTGTTCGATGCCCAGGTAAAGTTAGTCGACGGCGCCCAGCTGCTTAGCGATTCCCGATTAATGTCACTAAGGCCCTCCGACACAGACACCAGATTGTCGAAGTGACGATAAATATCAAACGTCGCATGAAGCCCGTGCTTCAGAGGCGTCTCCCCAGCAATAGAACGGTGAGCATCGGCCGCAAGGTCATTGTGTAACCAGATTGATCTGGTGGCCACCGGACCGCTCAGAAACAGGGTTCCCCAGAATGCTGAATATCCGCTGAAATCAACCATGTGATCGAATTCTGCGTTTCCGAGACATCTGGTCCATTCCAGATCCCAGAGCCGGCGTACACTCGCCTGGTCGGATACATACGAACGTTTACCCTTGCTCAGGGCCCTTCTTCTCAGGAGGTTGGCCAGATGACCACCATTGAAAGAACCAAAGCGGAACATCAGTCGTGCATTCGAATTGACCTGAGCGTGGTTATGTGTCTTTGCCGGCTCAGTTGAATACGGGGTCAAGACGGTGACGTCAAAACGTGTGTAATCAATATTGTCCAACAGGTTCAGCGCCGATGTCGTGATTCCGTTCGGTGCCATCCCACCCGCATAGAGAAGAATGCGCTTACGTCCGTCCGCAAAACCTCGTCGGACGCGGTGCGCATCTTCGTTCTTCCGGAAGACAATGTCGGCGATACGTTTACATACCTGGCCATCTTCATACGGCGCGAATGTTTCGCGCGTCGCTTTGTGCTGGGGCGACGCTGTCCAGCTGCCGGGGAACCCAACACATATCTTTGAAATCTGTTCGCCAAGGTGATCAAGCTCCCTGATAACTGGACCGGGTAACTCCTCCGGCTCAACGTAGAGATCACGGTATCGGCGATACTCATCTATGTCGGGAACATAGAACAAAACCGGACGGTCCAGTGCGAGGAAGTCATAGAAAATACTTGAATAATCGGTGATCAAGATACTGGTTGCACCAAGCAGAACGTTGGTAGGCACGCTGTTTGGCATCAGATGCGCGGCCAGCTCCGCATCTCGATGCAAACCATCCGAAACAATATGGTGCGCTTTAACTAGGATTCGAAAACGACTAGTGTCCACACTAGCTTCAAGGTGCCTGACCAAATTACTCAGGTTGGCAGCATCATTGAGCGGACTAAAGTAGGTCTCACCCTTCCAGGTGGGTGCGTAGAGGATGATTTCACGGTCATCAATGCGGAGATCTGTTGAGCTGAGATGCGACTCGAGTTCCTGCCGAGATTCTCGAGTACTAAATTGTCGATCGGTCCGTGGGCTACCTTCTTCAACGATCGCACCTTGGAAGATGTTTCGGAGCTTGAACCCGTCTAGATACATGCATTCTGTCATTGCCTTGGAATTCGACAGGAGATAGTCGGCGCTCAGGAAGTTGCGCATAACATTTCGGGTATCGGCGACGTGACCGGAGACGTCATAACCCATTTTTTTGAGCGGCACCCCATGCCAGGTGTTCAGATATATCTGCCCGGGTCTCTTGACAAACTCTGCGGGAAAACTCGCATTGTTAACTAAGTACTCCGACGTCGAGAGCGCTTTGAAGTAGTCGGGAGTTCCATGCTGGACGAAGGTGACATTCGAGTGAGATGCGAACTCAACTATCGTTGCCGCAAACCGATCAAAATCGTTCAGAACCCAGATATGACTCAGCTTCAAAAACGTCGGCTCGTTGAGCAGGTATCTAAATAGCGCCTCTGGGTTACAGAGCATGCCCTTGCCCGAAAATGATTCATAGAGCACCGTTCCAGGTGCGATTTTGGACTGCAGCCAACGGTTTTTACGTTCTCGGACGAGCGCCCGATTGACCTTTTCCACGAGTTTTGCGCGCGGTTTAAGTGAATTCAAAGTCGGCACCTAGTCGCCCCTATGGCCTGACGGCTTGTTCATTAGTCCCCCTGGTGAGGGCGCTGGTGGCACGCTCACATGACCGCTTTTTGAATGACAGTGAGTTACCAGATTACGCCAAATCAGTTGAAGTATCACACGCTGAAAACGAAGAGCGCAGAGTGATCCTGCTTATCTAATTCCCGGCTTCAATCAATCATTAGCTCATGCTGTGCTTGAAGAGTCGGAAGCTGACCAACTATTTGAGGAGAAACATTGGGTTCTCCTGACGTGAATGTGGGTCCCGCTATTTCTGATACGGGAGCCTGACCTCCACCGGCCCGCAGGCGAGCATGATCAAGGCCAGTGCCGCCTCCGGGCTATGGAATCCATAGGAGCGGCGGGTCATGGTGCGGATCTTATTGTTCAGCCCCTCGTGCTTGCCATTGGATAGTCCCCGGCTCACCGCGGCATGGATCCCGTTGATGTGCCCGCGCAGGGTTGCCCCGGCCTTCATGAACGGACCCAGCCCGCTGTCGGAGGCCGCATCGCACCAGTCCTGGATCATCGCCATGACCTCAGCGGAGCTCAGGTCCCCGGCAAAGATCTCACGCAGGGATTCCTTGAGCAGGTACCCCCGCCAAAGTGTCCCGCCGTCCTCGCGCAGGTGATCCAGGGTGGCTGACTGTTTTTCGGTGAGGGTTCCGGGGTTTTTCAACAGGGCGAACCGGTGGCCCTTGTATTTCTTGGCGAAGGACTGGTCCGGCAGTGCCCTGGCCCGTTGCCACTGGTCCCGGCGCACCACTTCGAGCGCGTTGGTACCGAGCTGGACGACGTGGAACGGGTCGATGCAGATCACCGCGTCCGGTGCGTTGGTCCGCACCGATTTGCTGAACGCTGCTCCCATGTCCATGCTCACGGCCTCGATCGAGGCCGTGTTTTCGGGACCGATTTCGATGAAGAAGCGATCCAGGGTGGCGGCGCTCTTCCCTGCCCCAGGGCTAATGCAAAGTCGCTGACGGGGCGATGAACCCGATGCGTTCCAGCGGTCGTGCGGGGTGCTTGGACAGGTAGCGGCTTGATTTGGCGATGTTGCTGCTGTGGTTCAGGCGGTGCAGGCTGATGGCCAGGTTTCGCAGGCTGGCCGTCACCCGTGGCGCCACCCCGGTCCTGGCGTGGCTCGCGTCCTCCTGGAACGTGACGTCCCGGCACCAATGGAGGGAATTCTCTATTCGCCAATGGCCCCGGATCCAGGTGTTCAACTGCTTCGGGCTTGCCTGGTGGGCCGGCAGCGAGGTGATGAGGTAAACGACCTCGACGGACCACTTCGTTCCCTTCAGCGGTCGTGTTTTCCGGGTCAGTTGGGCAGCTTGAAGGGCGTGGGGGAACGTGATTCCCCCGGTGAGCGTGGCGACCTTGATCCGCCGGATGCTCCTGCGCCCGTGCCCGGTGTCTCGTTGCTGGTTCCCTTGCGGGACCTCTTTCCATGGCAGGGCTTGAAGTTGCCTGAGCAGCTTGGGTTGGTTGCCTTTCACCGTCAGCAGGAAGTGCGCCCCTCGTGCATGCAGGAACTCCGCGTGTCGTCCCAGGGTGTGTAGTGCGTCGATGGTGATGATCCTTCCCTGCAGGTCGCCGAGGCTTTCCAGGAGCGAATCGAGCCGGGTGATCTCGTTGGTCTTCACGCCCACGTCCACCTGCCCGATCACGGTGCCGGTTTCGTGGTCCAGCGCCGCCATGAGGTGCACACGGTCCGCCCCACCGTTTTTCGCTCCGCGGACTTCCTTACCGTCAACGGCGATGACCTGCGCCTGGACCTGGGTTTGCATCCATGCGCCCAAGGCCTGGTCGAAGGGTTCGGCATCCACGTGGGCCAGAACGCGTTGGAAGGTGGTCACGTGCGGTGCCGTGAATCCGGTGTTGCGCAGGGAGGTTGAGGCTGCGTACGTTGACCAGTCCGCGATGGCTGCAAAGGACTTCGCCCCGGCCAGCACGGCGCAGAGGGCTACGGCCAGGATCCAGCCCAGCCGGTGGCGGATGCCGCGGCGTTTGCGGTGGTCCGGGAATGAGGCGAGTGCCTGGAAGATGGATTGCGGTGTCACGAAGTGGTGGAGGTCTTCGGGGATGTCTTCCAGTTGGCCGTGGAGGATGCTGATGGGGGAAGATGGCATGGAGGAACTCCTGTTGGAACGATGATCTAGACAATCACCAGTTTTAACAGGGGTTCTTCGTCATCAAAAGTGTTTTCTCTCGGGACATCGGTAACAGTTCTGCCTCACGACATCGGTGACACTTCCACGATTAAAGCGGTAACACTTCACCCCACCTTTAACCGCGTAAAGCACGCAGCCCTTGAGTTCTAGTGATCGTTGCAACACCCCCGAATCCCTCGGGAGATGCAACAACCATGAACACCGCACCCTCACCATCAAATAATGCTTCCTTAAGGGGAAAAACAGCCGCCACACCCCCGGCCCCGGCTAAGCGCCCCAACCGGCGCCACACACCCCAAGATAAGACCGCGTTCTTCGAGGCGCTGGACCGTCTGGGCACCATCGCGGCCGCAGCCCGGGAACTGGGCTTCAACCGTGCCACTTGCACCATGTGGTCCCGCACCACTGCCCAGCCCCCGGGACAGGAATACACCCCCGCGCAGCGCGAGGAGTTCTTCGTCCTGCACGACCGCCTGAACAACGTCGCCAATGCTGCACGGCAGCTGGGGATCAACGTCCAAACTGCATTCAACTGGGCCTATTCCATCAAGGCGGTCACCCGCAGGCCCCAGCGCGCCCTGAGCGCCAGAGAACAGGAACTCAAACCCTTGCGCGAGGGGTTCCTCACCACACTGGCGCGCGTGGGAAGCGTCACCGTCGCCGCCCGGGAGGTGGGCGTGGAACCCAGCCAAGGCGCCAGTTGGGCCAGGGCCGCCGGGATCCGCAACATCCCCCGGCTCTCGGGTCAACGCGATCAATACTTGGCACTACGCCGTGAGGGCATGCCCCAGAAGACAGCCGTAGCCGCCACGGGCGCAAAGCGGAAGAATGCAGCCCGCTGGGAACAGGCACTGATGCCGGTCATAGATCGTCTTGATACCCCAAACCTTTCATCAGACGCGTATAAACAGGAGGTGACCACACTCGTCTGCGAAACACCTGCGCTCGAAACCTGCTTGCCCGTTTTAGAGGTTCGGGTGCCCGATTCACCGGCCAGCCTCGACCCCGGGAACCTGGAACCTGCGCTGATCCCCGAGATTCCATTGGAGGTCCTCGAAGCCACGAACAGCACCCGCTACCTGTCGCTGCCCGAGCGCGAAACGATTCGGGACATGCTCCAAGCCGGTGCCTCGCAGCGGGCCATCGCCCGGGAGCTGGGGCGTAGCCCCAGCTCGATTGGCCGGGAGATCAAGCGCAACTCCCACCCTGTGTTGGGATACCGCCCCTACACCGCCCAGCGAACCTCCACCGCCCAGCGCCAGCGGCCCAAGCCCAGTAAGCTGGCAGCGCCGGGAGAACTGCGTGATTACGTGCTTGCCAAGCTACGTAAGCACTGGTCCCCGGAGCAGATTTCGAACTTGTTGATCAAGGAGTTCCCCGATGACCCCTCTATGCGCGTGAGCCACGAAACGATCTATCAGGCCCTCTATCTTCAGGCCCGTGGTGGGCTAAGCCTGGAGGTGAAATCGGCCCTGCGTACCGGGCGCACCCGACGCAAAAAGCACAAGAATCCCCGGGAGCGTACGGAGCGTTTCCGGGATCCCATGGTCAATATTTCTGAGCGCCCGGCAGAGGTTGAGGACCGTGCCGTGCCCGGGCATTGGGAAGGGGACCTGATCATCGGGGCGCACAGTGGCTCGGCGATCGGGACCCTGGTGGAACGCACCACCCGCTACGTGATGCTGATACATCTACCGGTGGATCACACGGCCGCATCGGTGCGTGACGGGCTCATCGAAGCAATGCTCACCCTGCCCGAACACTTGCGTGGTTCGCTGACGTGGGATCAGGGGTCGGAGATGGCCAAACACCTGGCTTTCAGCGACGCGACCGACATGGATGTCTACTTCTGCGATCCACATAGCCCCTGGCAGCGCGGGTCCACCGAGAACACCAACGGGCTGCTGCGTCAGTACTTCCCCAAGAGCACCGATTTAGGTGTTTATGGGCTGGAGGATCTGGAGCATGTCGCCCAGGAGCTCAACAGCCGGCCACGTAAAACGTTGGATTGGGACACCCCGGCCGAGCGTCTACGTGATTTACTGGTCACGACATAACCACGGGTGTTGCATCGACCCCTAGAATTCGCCGCCCGCCGCCGGCACGAAGGCCAGCAGGCGGGCTGATGAACTGGAAAGTGTGAAAAATGATCCAGTTGACCCGACGATACGCCTCGCCATCGCCCGATGGCCACAAGACGCACCCAGAGGAGCTGTCACCGCGTTCTGTACCGAGCACCACCTCAGCCGCAAAACGTTCTACCAAATCCTCAAACGAGCCCGCACCGAAGGACAGGTAGCCGCACTCGAACCCCGCTCGCGCCGCCCGAAAACCTCGCCCAGCTCCACCAGCGAAACCCTCAACGACCAAGCCGTCGCCATGCGCAAGTCCATGGAAGCCGCTGGCTGGGACCATGGACCGATCAGCGTGCACGACCAGATGCGCAAGCTGGGCATGCAAACCCCTTCAATTGCTTCCCTGGCCAGGATCTTCAGCGAACGTGGCCTGGTCATCCCGGCCCCGCAGAAGCGTCCCCGCTCCTCGTACCGCTCCTTCCGCTATCCGATGCCCAACGCCTGCTGGCAGCTGGATGCTACCGAATACGTGTTGGAAGGCGGTCGCAAATGCGTGATCTTCCAGCTGCTGGATGACCATTCCCGCGTGGCCGTGGCTTCTTTAGCGGCCAGGACGGAGAACGGTCCGGATGCGGTGAAGGTTTTCCGCATGGGTGTCGCCGCCCGCGGGATGCCACAGCGCTTGCTCAGCGACAATGGCGATGCCCTGAACCCCATCCGTCGGGGCGTGATCAGCGAATTGGTCGCGTACGCCAACAGTCTGGGAGTGGCCACGATGACCGGCAAGCCGTATAAGCCCACGACTCAGGGGAAGAATGAGCGGTTTCATTCGACGTTGTTCAAGTGGTTGAAGAAGCAGCCTTTCGCCAAGGACCTCGCTGAATTGCAAGCGCAGGTTGAGGTCTTTGACCAGGCCTACAACACGCAGCGTGGTCATCAGTCCTTGGAGGATCGGATGACACCGCAGGAGGCTTGGGATGCCACACCGGTCGCTGAGCATCTCGCGCCTGGGGAATGGGTGAAGCTCAGCACCAAGCCCGCTCCGGGCGTCGGCGAGGCTGTCCTGGCCGTACCGCCGGGTGAAGAGCAATCACCAACGCCACAGAACGGTTCAACCCCGGAGCCGGCCAAGCTCACTGCCACGCTGCGGACCGAGCACATGGCGGCAACGGGCAGTCAGTTGATGCGGGTCAATAAGAACAGGTGCCTGCGGGTTGCTGGCGTGGAGCTCTATTTGGGCAAACTGCTCCGCAGCACCATGGTGAAGGTCCTCTGGGATCAGGCGGATTTGATGGTGATCTCAATGGACGGTGAATTGATCACGAAATACGATTATCCATTCCCAGACGGCGTCACGTATCTGAGCTTGAAGCATGCCACAGCGAAATTCCAGAACCCACCAGAAATGGGGTGAGTGTTACCGATGTCTTGAGACACCGAGTGTCACCGATGTGTTGGTACAGAACTGTCACCGGTGTCTTGAGACATCACACTTCGTCATCAAAAGGACCGTTGGGTCGTGTCGGAAGAATCGTTCGTGGCAGGCCGCCCACGACTTTGCATCAGCCCTGCCGCTGGAACGCATCGGGTTCATCGCCCCGTCAGCGACTTTGCATTAGCCCTGGGTCACCACAGCGTGGTGAAGAGGTTGAGAAGAGCCCGGTGACGGGAGACTGTCACGCCGGGATCTGTGGGAGCCGGAGGGTGAAATCCCCTCCAGCCACCCGGCCCTGGGACTGCGCTAAGAGTAGCATCGAATAGATCTATCACAACGATTTGATGTGTTGGCGATGGTAAGTGAGATAGAATTGACACGATTTGAACGGCCTCATAATGCATAGTGACCGGTTGTCAACTGTTGCATATACGACAGCGAATCTATCGGTATTGCGTTTCTTCGGGAGGGAAATCGCGCCGACAAATCGGGTATAGGCTCGCTGTATTGATGGTGAGTAGGGAACACGATAGGAAAAAACATTTCAATGAATAAACGCTCACTCAAATCTGACGCCAACCTACAAACCGGTAGATTGCTTGCCCGCAGTGGGAATTGGGTGGATGCAGAGAAAGCGTTTCGGCGTGCCGTGGACTTTACTGAAGCACGAAATGCCCGGGCGCTTTATCTTTTGGGCAACGCGCAATTTCAGCTTGGTAACTATGCAAAGTCGCTGAAATCTACCGAGGCTGCGGTGGGACTTGATGGCTCGAATCCGGAGTGGCATATACGGCTTGGTTCGCTATACGAGCGTCTAAATCGGGATGATGCCGCAATTCAGTGCTATGAATTTGCTATTGCCAAAGGGTCACGTAACGCGGACTGGTTGAAGCGCTTAGCGAGTGCTCAGGTTCGGAATAAGAAACACCAGGATGCAAGTCGGACTCTTCGGGCCCTACTTGAATATGATGACAATAGTTCTGAAATTCTGGCTGATTACGTTGACGCAGTTCTTAAGTCGGCACCAACATGGCAGAGAATTGAAGTTCTTAACTTTGCGATAGCAAAAAATAGTCAGAAAAGCACTTGGTACACAGCTTTAGGAAACGCGTATACGGAACTTGGTCAATTTAACGATGCTGCAAAATCATACAATTATGCACATAAAATTGATAAAAACAATCCAGAAATTGCTTTTAAACTTGGTCTTTCTTTGAGGCTTGCTGGAAGCCAAATAAAAGAAGCAAAGGAAGCTCTTGAGGCGGGTGTCGAAGTTGACGTCAAATTCCGCACAAAGGAGCTGGGCCCCGGAGCATATTTTCAAAGCCGTGGTCAGTGGCAGCCAGCAGCATATTCTTACCAGGAGTCATTAGGCGAAAACCCATTTTCGGCCGAGCTTCGGTACCGAGCAGGATTGGCATGTGATCGTACCTACGATTGGCCATCCGCCGAACGTTACTTGAGGCAAGCGGTTATTGCACGACCTGAAGCTGCTTCATGGCACTACCGTCTCGGGCTAGCCAGAGAGCGCCAGGGGCTCTATGAATCTGCGGCAGACTCATACGGCGTCGCTGTACGCCGTTCGGATAAGCCACAACAGAATTGGGTGTACCGTTGGGGATTTTGCTTACAGAAAGCGAACAAAGTCGAACTTGCGTTGCAAGTGTTTCGCCAGCTGTTTCCGAATGATGATTCGCTTAAATGGGTGGAACAATCTGGTGACGAACACCTAACCCCATACGAATCAGAACTTCTTCGGGAAAACCTTGAATATGCATGCCAGATGCAAGATGCAAGCCTGCTGTTCGAACGGGCATCTGCTCTACTAAAGCTCGGCCAGTTTGAGCTAGCTCTCTGCGGATTTGAAACCGCTGTGGTTCGCGATAGTCGCCAACGCCCTCTGGGATTCTTCCGTTTGGCCGTGACATATATGGCATTGGGCAGGAACGAAGATGCGATTCGTGCATTCCTCAGCACAAGTTCCTTCCCCCGTCCAGATGGGATCACAACAGATCAGTACTTTAAGCATAAATGGCAGTATGAATCGATGGAATATGTGGAGTTCTTAGAAACGCTTCCGGTACGTTCCAATGTCGTCCTCTACGAGAGCTATTTTGGAACAAAAATTGATTGCAACCCGGCTGCGATCTATCGTGAAATGAGAAATAATCCAAAATATGTAGATTTCTTGCATGTTTGGGTGATTACGCCTGGAACAAGTGTGCCAAGTGACGTCGCGAATGACCCTCGTGTCGCCTTAGTCCTCCGAGGATCAACGTTATATCGAAAGTACCTTGCGACTGCAAAGTATTTGATCAATAACGTGACCTTCCCTAGCTTCTTCACTCGTAGAGATGGCCAAAACTATCTTAATACGTGGCACGGCACTCCGCTCAAGACCCTTGGCCGAGATATCCAAACTGGATTCATGGAACACGCAAATGTCAGTCGTAATTTCTTACAGGCGACTCACATGCTTGCACCTAATCAACACACACAAGACACTCTTATTTCTAGGTATGAAATAGAAGGCCTTTACACTGGAACTGTGGCGCGAGTGGGGTCACCCAGGCTGGACAAGACCCTGAATGCCTCGCCGGAGTCCTGCGGCAAGCTTCGAGCCACCTTGGGCATTCCCGATGATGGAAAAGCTGTAGTTTTTTATGCGCCCACGTGGAGGGGTTCTCATCGAGAGAAGTCTTTTGATAAGAAGCGTCTAGTGGATGATCTAGCACGATTGGAGGCTTTGGATGCTCATGTGCTTTTCAGAGCCCATCACCTCACAGAGGCCTTACTCTATAACCTGAAGCTTGGCGTAAAGGTAGTTCCCGCGGAAATCGACACGTATGACGTTCTGGCAATTGCTGATGTCTTGATCACCGACTACTCTAGTCTTCTATTTGACTTCTTAGCCACCGGAAAACCTATGGTCTTTTACGCTTATGACCTAGACGCATACACCCAGGAACGCGGGCTCTATTTTGAAATGGAAAGCTTGCCTGGAGCGCTTGCTTTGTCAATTGATGAACTTATTGGGTGTGTGTCTACTGCGCTCGTATCTGGGGTTACTGATGCAGAAAAGTATGAGGTAGCGAAGATTGAATTCACGCCGATGGAGGATGGTAAGGCGGCCGATCGTGCTGTCAGGTATTTTTTCTCAGAGGCACATGATCACAGAAAAGACCTGATCGTGGATCAGAAATGTATACTCCTTATTCATCAAAGCCTGATGCCAAATGGAATAACTAGCTCTTTTCTAAATTTATTAAATAATTTAGACCCATTACAATTTCGTATTATATTTCTTTTTGATTCTCAATCATTAATTAATGACAATGATCGGATGAATAAGTTCAATCTTTTACCAAATTATGTTCAAAGAATTTCTCGCATTGGTTCACAACTTGTTTCACTCGAGGAGCGGTGGGTGATTGATAAATTTAACACTCAAGGCGAGTGGTCGAGTGGCGAGCAAGAAGATATCTATCGCAAAGGTTTTCAGCGAGAATTTAAAAGAATTTTTGGGTGTAGCAAATTTGATTCAGTTATTGAATTTGATGGTTATGCACCGTTTTGGGTCGCACTTTTAGGGGCAGGAGATAAGTTAGTTAACAATAGAATAATTTACATGCATAATAGAATGAAGCAAGAATGGTCAACAAAATATGGCGAACTTAAGAATACATTTTCACTTATTTCCTGGTATGATAAATTTGTTTCGGTCTCAAAGACAACTTCAGATCTTAATATGAATGAATTGTCAGGTAACTTTGATCTCGATTCGTCGCGTTTTGTCCACGCTGACAACCTTCTCCAACCAAATGATATTATTGAGATGTCTAAAGATGTAATTGACGCAGATATCTTGGAATTTATTAAAGATAGCGATGAGATATGGCTGACGATAGGTCGCCTATCTCCGGAGAAATCACATCTAAAATTATTCACGGCATTTAAAGAACATATTAAGATCCAAACTAATGCTAAATTATTGTTGTTGGGCGACGGTCCGCTGCGACAAGAATTGGATTACTTCGTTCAAAAAAATAATCTACAAAAAAATATTTTCATTGCAGGACGCAGATCTAATCCATTTTCAATCATGACTATAGCTGATGCTTTTATTCTGGCATCAGATCATGAGGGGCAGCCGATGGTACTTCTTGAAGCACTTGTGATGGGGCTCCCGACGGTGGCAACAGACATTGTTGGGAGTCGTGGTGTTCTTGGTTCCGGACTTGGTTCGTTGGTCGAAAATTCCGTTAATGGCCTGATTGACGGACTCAAGCTTGGTCGGTCGCATCAACGCTCTGTGGAGTTTAATGTTGATGACTATCAGGCGACGGCTTTGGCTCAGTTCATTTCTCATGTACAGGGCTCTTGACCTCAGGGCTTCTGCAAAGTCGGGCCATGGCCACGAATCTTAAAATGTGAGACGAATTCCAGGGCTCCGGTCCTATGCACTTCGCACCAAAAGAAAACCCCGGAAAGCCGGGGTTTTCTTTTGGTGCGAAGTCAGGGCTGTTGCGTAGTCGCTGAAACCATGACCTGACCAGGTCGTCTTAAGATATGGACACGACTTGTTAAAGACGAACGGCCTCTGCTTGATTCTTAGTTGTCAAGACTCAGAACCAAACAGAAGCCGTTCGCATGCCATCTTCAGGACTCCTGAGGTACCCAAGTTCCAGCTCAGAGAAACCGCGGAAACCCGTGGTTTCTCTGAGCCCGATATCTGTCAGGTCGGCCCGGATCCAACATAATTAATGCAAAGTCAGCTGCAGTGCTGATCATGCAACACTCCTGATATTCGGCTCTTGAACTTTGGACGTGGTGCGGGTGTTCAGCACGGCCGGAGGCCCGCCGTGGACAACAGTATACGAAGCCGATAGTTCCGGTGATTCCGGTAGCCCCGACCGATCCGTTTCATGTTCTTCGCTGTCAGGTTCGCCGCCTCACTACGGGCATTGGTCAACCGGGTCACGCAGAACACCTGAAGCTCCGCCTTCCACGACTTCAGGGTCCGCAGCAGCGATTTTGCCTCCGGCATCGTGGTCGCCTGCACGCCGGCTTCCAGCGCCTCCCAAGCCGTTCCGAACGCCTCCAAATCGGTGGTTTTTAGCAGCTCGCGGACCTTCTCCTTCACCGCATACACGACACCGAGCTCAATATCGGCGGCGATGATTTCCTCCAACCGCACCTGCTGTCTGGAGCTCATGTTCTCCACGTTGCAGGTCAGCAGCTTCCGGTACTTGTATGACGGTTCGGTCATCCGTCCGCGGCGGCCTACCGTCTCGTGGGAACGGCGCAAACGCACCGCGGTGACCATCCGATTACTCAAGGCAACAACGTGGAAATGGTCCACCGTGATCTCCGCTTCAGGCAGCGCCTCGCACACCGCCTTGCGGAACTCGGCTGACATGTCCATCGCCACGATCCTCACCCGGTCCCTCCAGGCTCGGGGCCGTTTCGCGATCCAGGAGAGCACGGTGGGTCCGCGCCCACGGCTAATGCATAGTCGTTGAGAAGCCCGTAAATCCAATGGTTTTCAGCGGCCGAAGCGGGTCAAAGGACATCAACCGGTTCCCCCGGGCAATGTTCGTGGACCCCTCCAAACGCAGCAAACCGATCGCCAGGCTACGCATCGAGGCCATGACCCGGGGCGCAGCCCCGGTACGCACCTGCGATTTGTCCTCCAAATACGTCACGTCCCGGGTCCAATGCAACGAATTCTCGATGGCCCAATGCCCGCGCACCCAGGTATTCAGCTGCCGCGGGCTTCCCCGGTGAACCGGCACCGAGGTGATCAGGTAAACGGTTTCGGTGGACCAGGTGGTTTCGCTGAATATTCGTAGGTTTGGGAGCCACCGGATATCGCCGTTCAGAGCCAGCAATATTGCCGTTGAGAGCCGGTACCTCCCCGGACGGGAGCCACCGGCTCTCAGCAACATCTCTTAGCTCATCCCCAGCGCGGTCTTCTCCCTCATGTTGTAGCTACCGGTCTCGACCCAGATCGTGTTGTGAACGATCCGATCCATGATCGCGTCCGCGTGAACCCCGGACCCGAGCCTGGCATGCCAGTCCGACTGCTTGTACTGGGTGCAGAACACCGTTGCCGTCGATCCGTACCGACGCTCCATCAACTCCAACAACATCCGCAAGAACGCTCCCTTCGGAGGATCCAACAACCACTCATCGACGACCAGCATGCTGAAGGACCCATACTTTTTCAGGAACTTGTTCTGCCCCAGGGGTTTGTCTTCGGCTTGCCGCCATTCCTCTTCCAGATCCGGCATGCGCACGTAATGCGTGCGGATCAGCTTCAAACATGCCTGCTTCGCCAGGGCGCAGCCCAGGTACGACTTCCCCGATCCGGTGAATCCCTGAAAGACGACATTGTGGAACTGGTCAACGAAGGCGCAGCTCGACAGCTCAGTAAGTGTCATCCTGTTCAGCCCACGTTCCTCCAACAGATCCACCTGCCTCAGATCGGCGTTGGGGTAACGCAACCCAGCACGCCTGATCAGACCGCTGACCTTCGAATGGGTGAAGGACGCGTACGCATGGTCCACGGCTAGCCGCAAACGCTCCTCAAACGTCAGCCCCATGCTGAGGACCTCGTCCTGGGACTCCACGGCCTCGAGCAAGGCGCCGGCGGACATTTCCCGCAATTTCCTTTTGGTTTCCGTATCCATCGAGGTCATCGGGCACCGCCAGAATAGTAATCGCTGCCGCGCACGTATCCGCCCGGTTCAGGCTCTGGAAGGGAATCATTCCAGGTATTGGCCCGGTCTTGACCGGTGTCCAAGATCGGCCGGATATGCGCATACCGCGGCGAACGTACCTGGCTCTGCAGCGCCAGGAGGCACGCCGCTTCCAGCCGTTCCGGGCCGAACCTCTTCGACAGCCTCAACACCGCCAGTGCTGCGTTCAGGCCCTGCTCAGCGAGCGGAACCGACGCGAAGATCCGATCCACGACTTCCACCGCGTTTGGTCCGATGCGACTCGCCCAGCCCCTGACCCTTTTCGGTTCCCACTGCTTCCACTGCTGTTCGGCCGGGATATCCGAATCATTGGTGCGATACTGATTGATCGCGGAGGCGGGAAGTAACTGATGGCTGGTCAGCCGCTCCTGGTTCCGGTAGACCTCAAGCATTGTTTCCGTGATGCGCAGGTCAACGCTTGCCCCGACATTGACCAGCGGAACCGAGTAGAAGTTCCGCTTCCACGTCACGTAGCTGTTCTTCGCGACCTTACGCCGATAGACCCACTCGCTGATTTCATACGGCACCGCCGGCAAGGGGCGAAGCAACGGCTGCTCTTCTTCCCGAAAAACGCTCAACCGGGAGCCCGCCCGCTTCTGGAATGGCTCATCGTTATACGCCTGGACCCGTTCACGGATCGCCGTACGAAGCTGAGGCAACGAGGTGAACTGGGTATCGCGCAGTCCGGCAATGATCCAGGTCGCCACGTGGCCCACCGTATTTTCTACACTAGATTTATCTTTTGGCTTCCGGACACGGCCAGGCAACACTGCTGCCACATAGTGGCCAGCCAGATGCCGGTAAGAATCATTGAGCACGATCTCGCCCTCGGCAGGATGTTTGATGACCCCGGTTTTGAGGTTGTCCGGGATGATGCGTGGAACAGAACCACCCAAGGCCTCAAACATGGAAACGTGGGCACGCAGCCAACTGGCTTGCTTCATATCCAGACAGGCCTCGACAAAGCCCAGCCGGCTAAAGGGCAGGCACGCCACAAACAGATAGACCGTCTGCTTCGTGCCGGTGTTTGGATCATGCAAGGTCATGGTTGGACCGGACCAGTCGACCTCGACGCTCATCCCGGCCTTGTGCTCGACCCTGGACGTTGCGCTGTGTTCCAGGACGTAGCGGTGATATGTCTTGCAGAACCTGTCGTAGCCCATGGTGGCCTGGCCTTTGACGGATTCTTCGTCAACGTATTCGCCGTGCAGGAGCTTGAGCGTCACTCCGACTTTCGCCAGTTGCTTATGGACAACGCCCCAGTCTGGCTGGGCGAAAACGCTTTGGTGGTCCCCGCGACCGGGGAACACCAAAGCATAAACAGCATTCTCTGTTTTGTCTTGGATATCCGTCCAGCTGATTCCGGCGTTTGATGCAGCATCAAGGACGTTGGAAACGCTGTTCCTGGAGATGCTTTGCGTGGTGGCAATATTGCGCCCGGACATTCCCTCGGCACGAAGCTGGAGTATCAGCTTCGCATTGATTTTTCGTACCATTGGTCTTGCTCCTTCTACCATGTTCTGTCACATGGTGGGAGGAGCTTATTTGATGGCTCTCAAGCGCACTATGGGTGGCTCTGAAAGAGAATATTCGTCTTTTGGCGGGGTGGCTCTGAACGGCAATATTGGTGGCTCTCAAAGAGTCAAATACTCAGTTTCGCCTTGTTTCCGGGTTTTCCTGGTCAATTGGGCCACCTGCTCCACATGTGGAAACCGCACCCCGGTCGGGATGCTGGCGACCTTGATCCGCCGAATGCTCCGGCGTCCGTGCCCGGTATCGCGCTGGTCGTTGCCCACGGGAACCGCGTCCCAGGGCAGGGCCGCCAGATGTTTGAGCAGCTTGGGCTGGTTTCCCTTCACGGTCATCACGAAATGGGCGCCTCGCTTGTGCAGGAACACCGCATGGCGCCCCAACGTATGCAGGGCATCAACGGTAATCACCTTGCCTTTCAACGGTCCCAGGGTCTTCAGCAGGGAGTCGAGCTGGGTGATCTCATGGGTCTTAATGCCGACCTCGACCTGCCCCAGGACGGTCCGGCTCTCGTGGTCCAGGGCCGCCATGAGGTGCACGCGGTCCCCGCCACCGTTCTTGGCTCCGCGGACTTCCTTCCCATCGATGGCAATGACCGGGGCTTCCACCTGGGTTTGCATCCACATTCCCAGGACCCGGTCAAACGCGTCGGCATCCACCCGGGCCAGCACGCGTTGGAACGTGGTCACGTGCGGGGCTTTGAACCCGGTTCCGGGCAGGGATGTTTCGGCCGCGTGCGCGGCCCAGTCGGCAATCGCGGCAAAGGTTTTCGCGCCGGTGAGCACCGCACACAAGGTGGCGGCCATGATCCAGGCCAGCGGGTGGCGGATGCCGCGGGGCTTGCGGGGATCCGGGAAGGATGCCAGTGCTGCGAAGACGGTTTCCGGTGTCACCAGGGGGCGCAGTGTCTCGGGGATCTCTTCCAGTTGGCCATGGAGGATATTGATGGGGGAAGATGGCAAGGAAGCGCTCCTGTGTGTTGCATGACGATCTAGACAATCACCATGTGTAACAGGAGCGTTTCGTCTTTAAAAGCACCGGCGGCCCGTGTCGGAAAATCATTCAGGGACGGCTACCGACGACTTTGCATTGCCCGTGGGTCCGCGCCGGCCATCGACAACGTCCAGGATCGTGCCCGTTTCCAGATCCGTGAACACAATCGACCACGGCTCGACCCGCATCACCTTGCCCGTGGTTCCCAGCACGTAGCGGACCTTACGAAACCGATGCTCGTCCACCCCCAGCCAGCGCACGTGTCTCCCGTCCACGTCCCCGACGGTCTTCTCCGTCGCGGTCAGTTTGCGCATCACCGTGGGCCAGGAGACACCGGTGGCACGGGCGATCCCGGTCACTGCCCGCAGCTCGTTCATACCGGCGTCCACGATCTCCCCGACCAGGCGCGTGGTCAGACGGGAGCGTAGGGGCAGCTGCTCGGTGCACTGCACAAAGGAGCGCCGCTTGCAGGCGTCCTCCAGACAGGC
Source organism: Paeniglutamicibacter cryotolerans (assembly GCF_014190875.1). NCBI lineage: Bacteria > Bacillati > Actinomycetota > Actinomycetes > Micrococcales > Micrococcaceae > Paeniglutamicibacter > Paeniglutamicibacter cryotolerans. The sequence continues at coordinate 1,039,928 of NZ_JACHVS010000002.1, forward strand.
CAGTCGGCGCTTGCGCACCCAGACCTGCAGGTCCTTCCCTCCGCACGCGACGTCCTTGACCCGGTGCACAGGTCTGGCCTGGATGCGCGAGGAAAGAACCCCGCAGGAAGGGCACCCGGCCTCGGTGGAAATGGGCTCGACGACAACGGTGCGCCCGGCCGTGGAAGAGGCCTCCACGGACAGCACCCGGTAGTCATCGAGATTGAACAAAATCGACGCGGCATCAACAGCGCCGGTATCCTTGATCACAGCTCGTAGTCCTCGGTTATGAATGTCTCGACAACACCCATAATCGTAGGGCTACGAGCCCTATCTATATTTGGGACACCACGCTAAAAGTCCGAGAGCCCGTTTAACTCCTTGTCCCTCCAGCACCACCAGCGTCCAGCTGAAAACTGCGTGAAGGATAAGGAGATGGGAACAATGGATATCGTGCATAAGCGTGCTGCGGGAATCGATATCTCCAAACGCGACGCCAAAGTCGCGGTAAGGAAACCCGGCAGCCGGAAAGGAACCTACCGAACGCAGGTCAAGACCTTTGGAGCTACCACGGCACAAATTCGTGAACTGATCAGCCATTTGAAAACCGAAGGTGTCACCGTGATCGTCATGGAAGCCACCAGCGATTATTGGAAACCGTTCTATTTCTTGATGGAAGAAGAACACCTGCCCGTCATGTTGGTCAATGCCAAACAGGCCCGCAATATCCCGGGCCGTAAGAGTGACGTCAACGATGCCACCTGGCTAGCTGATCTGGCCGCCCACAACCTCTTGGCAGCGTCCTTCATCCCGCCCGAACCGATACGGCACCTACGCGACCTGACTCGAGCCCGTTCGGCACTGGTCCATGATCGAACCAGGGTATATCAGCGGTTGGAGAAGTTCCTGGAATCATCCGGGATCAAGCTCTCCAGCGTCGCGTCGAACCTGACCAGCGTTTCCTCACGCGCGATGTTGGAGGCTCTGGTCGGCGGTGAACGAGATCCGCTGGTCTTGGCCGACCTCTCGTTGCGTTCCATGCGCCGGAAAATTCCGGAACTCATCGAAGCACTCGAAGGACGCTTCACCGAGCACCATGCGTTCATGGTGAAACTGCACCTGCAACACATCGATCTGCTTTCCGGGCAGATCAACACCCTCAATGGCCAGATTGACGAAGCGATGGAACCGTTTGATGCGGCCTGCCAGGCCCTGATCACGATTCCGGGGATCAGTGCGAACACCGCCCAGGTGGCCATTGCGGAAATCGGCGTTGACATGACGGTGTTTGCCGATGCCGCGCATCTGGCGTCCTGGGCCGGCGTCTGCCCTGGGCAGAATGAGTCGGCCGGACGTCAAAGGTCCTCGCATACCCGTGGAGGCAACGTCTATCTCAGAGCGGCCTTGGGCACAGCTGCGCTGGCGGCCATCAAGCACAAGGATTCATTCCTTGCCGCTAGGTACCGGCGGCTTTATCCGCGCCGCGGCGGAAACAGAGCCCTGGTCGCCATTGAACACAGCATCATCATTGCCGTCTGGCATATGCTCGCCCATGGTGAGGTCTTCAAGGAGTTGGGCGCGGACTACTACGACGAACGTAATAAGGACCGTGCACGGCTCAGGGCAGTCAATGAGCTGGAACGCCTCGGCTTTGACGTCCAAATCAGCCCGGCTGCATGAACAACGAGCAGCACTAAGGCCTCCACCTTCATATCGCACATTGCCTCCCAGCAGGGCGTCTACGAGCGGCTGGGTCTATTTGGTGCGGGATCAAGCCGTGGAACGTTGGGCATGCACACTTCAGTATTCACGTACTAGGGTCTAAAAGTCCAAGAGCCCCATAAAGTTGACGCCTGATTCGTCACACATTCTCGACTGGTGGCCGCGACCCGACTCTGCAAACGCACTGACGCTCCGGCACTCTAATCTCATACAACGGTGGTCAGTCCTGATTTTATATCAATTCCATAGAGCAAAGAATTGATAATCATAGTGGTAATGGGCAGTGATTTTGGTCCAACATCTGGATGATCTAAAATTCCAGGATGATCCACATTGAAAAAAGATAGTCTAGAAATCAATGGATCAATTAATATTTGTTCAATATATTTATATTGCGGAGATCGCTTAGAACAAATCACAACATTTCGAACTTCAGGTTCAATATTTTTACAGTTTTCCAAATATTCGGAGACAGTTCTTCTGAATAGTGATTCTTTTGTTTCTATAAAAATACTATTTACTGTAAAATGTGAATCCGACCAAAGCTCTACGTAGTGATGATCCGAAACTACAGGATCTACGGAAATAGACTTATAATCACCAATTAAACCGTGATAGAGTGCGGCCGTCCCCCCTTTGGATGTTCCATATAAAACAATATTTAAACTCATTATGTTTTTACTTATGCTTATTTTTTTAATAAGTTTTTGAATATTTTCAACATTGTTCAGGTGATAGGAAGTGTTCATATAGAAATTTCCTACCACACCCCCGACGTCAGAAATTCGAAGAATTGCAGTCTCAGGGGTTATGTATTTTTGAGCAGTCGAAAAGTTTTGGGCAAAATATCTCATTAAACTAGATGAATAAATAGGGGCGTTCATTGCTGAAAAAATAACAAGCAGCTTTGTATTTCCTAGATCGACAGTAGGAGCGGTATAGCTATAAACAACCCCTTCTGCGCTCATAGAATACTCCCCAGACTTAAGTGGGTTCCATAGGGCATTAAGTCGGCGTTCGTGGACATAGCGCGTTATGTAGTCGTCTGTAACATACCCATAAAAACCTCGTGCGGCTAGGCCAACAAGTAGATCACGCCGGTCTGGATTGTGCCGTGCCACTTGAGTAAGGTTTACTCGCTCAGAGCTACCTTCTCTGTGCTGAACATGGATGAAGGAGGTGGCCCCGTTCGAGGCATCGATAGCATCCAATGCGCCGGCACCTTCAGACGCTTCCACATGCAAAACTGATGGATTAGAATTCATGAAATTTCTTTCCGTCTCGTTAGTCTTCATGGAAATATCATCCATGAATTGACCAAGGGTATCCGCTGGATATGCGTTTACATCAAGAATCAATGGTGGCACAATCCCTCGTCACCTTCAAAGCTTTTGGAGAACGGCGGTCTCAGAATTGTCGGGTAGCAGCCCGGGTCCTCCCCCCAGGGCACGGTCGGGTGGCCGGTGGGGTTCGACCACCGGTAATATGAGGCCCTGGAAATGCCGAGTCTCTGGCACATCCAGGTGATGGGGAAGAACGCCTTCTGTTGCTCGATGAACGCATAGAAATCTTCTACAGGTGCTTCGCGGCAAAGAAGGCGCTGGCTTTTCCCAAAAATTCGTTCTCCCGTTTCAACGCGGCGTTCTCCGCCTGCAGGGCCTTGTCCTTGGCCCATTCGACCGGACCTGCTTCATCGGCGCCGGCATCCGGGTGTTCGGCCTTCCAGGCCCTCACCCAGTTACCCAACGTGCCTTCTTTGACACCTACGTCGGTAGCCACGTCGTTGGTGGAACGTCCCGAGGAAATGACGAGTTCAACGGCCCCTGCTTTGAACTCCTCGGTAAATTTACAGAGATTCGACATGGAACTAATTCTCCTAAACCCTGTCTCAAACCACCATACGGGCTCAGTTGGTAGGAGCCCTGGGGCTATCGGAATCACCGGAACTATCGGCTTCGTATATTGTTGTCCACGGCGGGCCTCCGGCCGTGCTGAACACCAGCGCCACGCTCAAAGTTCAAGAACCCCATAGCCGAATTAGCGTGGTCGTCGTTCATCAATTCAAACTAATTTTGCACAACAGCAACGTCTTCTGCCCTGATAAATGATTTCATACCAATTGCATGATCCGCCGGTTCCGAGACCCGGTACTCAGAACCAATCGCAGCATAGAACTCGTTCATGACAGCTCGGTTGTATTCGCTGGCATCGAAGTGGTTGCTTGTGACTTCGCCGTTCAAGAAGCTGCGCATTCCGTTAGCCAGCGCCGAAACAGTTTGTTCCACTACGAGCCCTTCGCCCTCTGGCAACGCCGCACGGACTGAACCGAACGCCGTAGTCACCACAGGAAGTCCTAACGTGAGGGCCTCCAAAATCACCATGGGCTGTCCCTCGTAATCGCTGGACATGACGAAACAATCTGAATTCGCCATGATGAGGTACGGGTTCTCCTGCTGACCAGCCATTGTCACAACATGGTCCAGACCCAGGCTCGAAATCAACGCATCTAGGTCTCCACGCAACGGTCCGTTGCCGATAATCACCAGACGAGTGTCGGGGTGCGTCTCTTGAACCAGTTCAAAGGCCTGTACAAGCCGCTCATGATTCTTTTCTGGGGATAACCGGCCAACTGCAACAAAAGTCTTGACTTCTGATGTGGTGTCGAAAAACTTATTCAGGTGCTGTCGACGGCCGATTTCTCGTCGAATACTCGCCAAAGAAAATAGTTTCGACAGTCTGTCGACGGCATCAACCACCGATGAACTCTTGCCAATTTGAATCTCGCCATTTTCAATGATTAGACTTTCTTCTGGGGTATCCAGGTCACCCTTGGCCAAGAGATTAATCTTCTCCACGTTGATGGAGTTACGGCAGGACACGAATTTGTCCTTTGAAACGTATTCGGCCAGAGATTCGCGGTTGATCTCGCTCAACGGAGCCGAAACGGAAACGAGTGCGCCAAATTTTTCATAGGTGGTGAATACTGCTCGGAGACCAGACTTGAGGGTTTTCTGCCCTTCGACCTCGCGATCAGCGTCAGCCGCCAGGTCGTTGTGCAGCCAAACCGAATGCCTTTTGGCTTTGCCTTGCAAGAAGAGGTAATCCCAGAATGGGGAGTAGCCACAGAAGTCTGCGATGTAATCGAATTCTGCATCACCGAAACAGCGATTCCACTCATCTTTCCAGATGGCCTCAACTTTCGGTTCGTGCTTACGTCGTCCGTCCCATCCTTGGGCTTGTCCCATTAGCCTTCCACGGTTCGCAAAATGACCTCCGTTAAATGTTCCATCCCTTACCAAGATCCGGGCATTCGAGTTAATGGATCGGGTATTGCGCACCTTGTCTGCGTCACGAGAGTGCGGGAATAGGACCGACACGTCGAAGCGTTCATAGTCGATGTTGTCGAGAAGGTTTAGCGCAGAAGTAGTGATCCCGTTGGAAGCCATCCCTCCTACGTAGATAAGAACCGATTCACGACCATCGGTAAAGTCACGCTTTACCTGATAACCCTCTTCAATTCCACGGAAGACGATGTCTATGATTCGGCTGCTTGCTGCGCCGTCATCGCGTCTGCAGTGATTCTCCGTATCCCTGTCGTAGCGCGCACGAACACCTTCAGCCATCATTCTGGATTCTAGGCTTTCAGAAATCACGGTCCAGAGTTCGCTCAGTGAACGGGCGAGCTCACCTGGGTGGTCTTCGGGTTCCGTATAAACGTCGCGATAGGTCCGATAGGTTTCAAGGTCCGGTACATAAAATGCCACGGGCTTCCCGGTCGCCAGGAAGTCGTAGAAGATGCTGGAATAGTCGGTTACCAGTAAGGAAGTCGCACCCAACACAAGATTGGTCGGCACCTCATTGGGGACCAGGAAATCCTTCATCGCCGGTATGCGCGCTATACGATCCGAGACGACTTGGTGCGCCTTGAGCAGGACCCGGTATTTCTTGGAATCGACCTTAGACGAGAGGTATTCGACGACAGCTTGCAACGCAGTCGCATCGGTATCTGGTTTTGCGTACGAGGCACCCTTCCACGTTGGTGCATAAAGAATGACCTCGCGATCGTCCCAGCCGAGGCCTAGCCGTTCGAACCACGTTTTAAGTTCGGCGGCACCACTAGCCCCCAAAAACTGGCGATCAATGCGGGGGTTGCCCTCTTCTATGATGGCACCCTTGAAGATGTTATTCAGCTTGAAGGCACCCAAATACATCTGCTCGGTCATACGTTCACCAGCAGACAACAGGAAGTCAGCGGCGAAAAAGTTCCTGACGATATTTTTAGCGTCAGATGCCTTGCCAGCAACGTCATATCCCATTTTCTTCAGCGGGACGCCATGCCACGTTTCTAGGTAGATCTGGCCATCGCGCTTTGAAAACTGCTGAGGAAAGGAAACATTGTTGACGAGATACTTGGCTGTTCGCAATGCTCGGTAGTACTCAATTGAGAGATATTTGACGAACTTGACCTTGGGATTATCCCGATAGATCTCAATGGTGGAAGCATATCGATCGAAATCTTTGAGGACCCAAACGTGTTCCAGGTGAGCCATATCCGGCTCCTTTAGGAGTTGCTGGAAAATCGCCTCAGGGTGGCAGAGCATGCCGTTTCCTGAATATGCCTCATAGAAAACCAAGTCCTTCCTGATGGGCATAGTTTCGGTCAATGCCATTAACTGCTGGCGTCGAAACCGCTTCAGTCGTTTTGCCCGTCGTTCAATGGACCGGACGCTCTTCCGGGCAAGATCGATTGCTTTCACTCTTGACATTCAACTTTCGCTCATAGCCATCACTCCGGAGGAAGACCACAAAAGGACGTGCCGTAATCACTTCGGCTGCGAGGCCAAATGGCCCTGAATAATCCTCGATGACAATACTTGGCGCAGGCAACGGCATTAGCCGGAGCGCACTTTTTCTCATTTTATCCTATTTGATGAGCTAGCATATCGATGATCCTCATTCAGCAACGTTGTCAGCGGATCCTCATTCAGCAACGTTGTCAGCGGATAGAGGTGAGATGCGATTTACTCGTTTTAGTCAGTCATTCAAGGGTGATTATCAGCTTCTCCGCGGCCATCGCTAAGCTAGTACCGCGGCTTGCAATGTTTGCTTTCCTAGTCTGATGGCCGGGGCCGGGGCCGGTTCCCGTTGCGGGCACGGTGTTTTCAGCGCACGCTGGTGGTGCGGGTTTCCGCCCTTCCCAGGAGGCTGCGATGACACAGCGTGTGACGGTTCGAGACATCGAGGACCACGAAGAGGCCCTGCTGCTGCAGATCGTGCGGCGCGGCGGGTCCGGCCCGGTGGTGACCTGGCGCCGGGCCCAGAGGGTGCTGCTCTCGGCCCGGGGCATGGACGTGGCCAGCCTCGCCGAGGTCGCCTTCACCAGCCCCGACGCCGGTCCGCGACGTCCTGCACCATTTCAACGACGACGGCTTCGATTCCCTGCATCCCCACTACGCCGGAGGACGCCCGGCGAAGTTCACCGACGCCCAACGCGAACAGATCAAAAGGATCGCCCTGGACCGCCCCGGGGACCACGACCTGCCGTTCTCCACCTGGAGCCTGTCCAAACTGGCCGACTACCTGGTGGAGAAGGAGGTGGTGGAGGACATTTCCCATGAGGAACTGCGCATGCTGTTGCGCCAACAAAATGTCTCCTTTCCCATCCATCAAAACCTGGAAGGGCAGCACCGACCCGGACTACGAAGCGAAGAAGGCCCGTGTCCTGCACCTCTATGAGATCGCCGACGGCAAGGCCGAGCCCGGGAAAGACGACCCGGACGTGGTCATCTGCTACGACGAATTCGGACCGTTGAACCTCCAACCCCACCCGGGACACCAGTGGGCCCCGAAAGCCACCGGCCCCGGGGACCCAGCCAACCCGCGCCGCCGCCGACGGCGGGCGACCTACCAGCGACCGAACGGGGTGCGGCACCTGCTGGCCGGCTACGACCTGTCCACCAACAGGCTCTACGGGCACGTCAAGACCCGCAAGCGCCGGACCGAGTTCCTGGTCTTCGCCCGCTACCTGCGCACCCTGCACCCGCGGCCCAGCGGACCGCGATCATCATGGACAACTACTCCCCGCACCGCTCCACCAAGGTGGACACCCGGGTCGGGGACTGGGCCGCGGTGAACAACGTCGAACTGGCCTACATCCCGTATTACAGCTCGTGGCTGAACCAGATCGAACCCCAGTTCACCGCGCTGCGCTATTTCGCCTTGGACGGCACGGACCATCCCAGCCACAAGGCCCAAGGCCCAAGCCAGCATGATCCGCCGCTTCATCATTTGGCGCAATCACCACACCACCGACCCGAAACTGCGCAAGGTCATCCGCCGCGCCTCACTGATCAAGCGGGCAAAGGTTGCCTGACGCGGTACTAGTTATATGCCTTCAATCGCTATCGTGATGCTCAGTTTCCCTCACAGTGGCAATTGTCCGACTGCTCACGAGGGATTCCCCGGGGCTCGCCAGCTACGGAATCAGAACTGTCTCCCCAGGTCCTACCGGAACCTTTGCGAGAGTCAGATTCATGAGTCCCATGGCAAGGGCCGCTGTTTTGGGTGCCACGTCTGCGTGGGACTTGATTCTGGGGTTGTCAGAGACGAAGAGGTTGGCAAAATCACCCAGCTCGGAGCCAACCAATGCAGCAACGCTCAGGTATTCGGCGCTGTTGGTAGACGTGATGACGCTAAAGACACAAGATGGCTTCTCATCGTTTCCGTCAACGAAGGATTTGACGGCTTCCTTGAAAATTTCATCACGGGTTTTAGGGAAAATTCGTGTGTTAATAAAATAGGAATCCTTGCGTGGCGTTTCTCGCCGATCGTTCGTCACGATGGGATCGACCGAGACACAGGAATAGCGCCCGTGAAGTGCATGCAACAATGCTCCGGTTCCACCCTTGGATGCCCCATAAAGGACAACATCCTCACGGCCCAGACCTAGTTGCTGACGTATCTTGGTTATCAGATTTTGCACCAAGGAAATGTTTTCTTCTTTGAACACGGTTGGCAGATAAAAACTGCCAACGATCCCACCTAAATCTGATACGCGCAGAACGGCGGCATGATCGACGATCGACTTTTCCAGCCCCGGCCAGTTCTGCGTAAAGTGCCGGTTCAACGACTGGGTGAAGGGCACTGGATTAACCGCACTAAACACTACGAGTAATGCGTGGGGCGTTCCACCTCGACGAGGCTCGGTCAGGGAATAGACCACTCCCCCTTCGGCAACCGAGTAGCGACCGTCTTTGAGCTCCGGCCAGTACATGCCCAGAGAGGATTCGTGGACCAGTCGGGTTCCCTTAGCTGGCGCGCCAAAGATCGAGTATCCCCTGCACGACAATTCAACGAGCAGTTCCCTGGCAGCCGGATTCTTCTTTGCAACATGGATGAGCGATGTCCACGCGTGGTCGTACTTTTCGTGACGACAAGAAATGGTTTCGGGAAGCATCTCGAGGGAATCTAGTGCAGCTAACTGCTCCGCATTTCCAGTGGAGGTTGACAGTTCAAACGCATACATGTTCAGTAATCACCATAAAGTCATCTTCTAGCAGCGGGCAGCAGGGCAAATGATGGGTGATCTCATCCAACGACCCCACAAACGGCATCTGCCCTGTGAGAATATCAAAAATCGGATGTCTCATGCCAACGTTCGAACTCCACCCCTGGCATGAGGACCCCGTGGATCCAACGCCGTAGGCTGGTAACCATGGCACGCTGCACGACACGCGGAAACCGCGGATGACCCCGCACCGCACGCTGGATCGATGGATCCGCGAACACCCCAAGACCATCGACCTGCTGCTGGCACTCGGGCTTCTGGCCATCGCCCTACCCGCTACCCTGTCGATGGGCGGCACGACGGTGAACGGGTCCTCGGCAACCCTGCTGGCCGTGCCCGTCACGATCCTGCAGATCCTGCCGCTGGCGTGGCGCCGCAGCCGACCCGCCACGGCTGCCGCGATCATCACCGCAGCGCACCTGATCCAGGTGATCGACCTGCACGAGTACCTGTTTTCACAGGTCTCGGTACCGATCGTCATCTATTCGCTCGCCGTCTACGGCAAGCGCTGGCAGTCCTTTGCCGGCCTCATCACCGGGTTCATCGGTGCGATCCTCGCCACGGCGGCTTTCAGCGGCGGCGGCGGGTGGGCCACCGAATTGCTCATCAGTTTCGCCGGACTGGCACTGATCGTGCTGGTCGCCTGGACGTTCGGGGACCTGGCCCGCACCAGGCGGCTGGCCATGCAGACGCTCGAGGACCGCGCCCGGCGCCTGGAGGTCGAACGCCAGCAGGAACGGGACCTCGCTGCCGCCGATGAACGCAGCCACATTGCCCGCGAGATGCACGACATCGTTGCCCACTCGCTCTCGGTGATCATCACCCAGGCTGACGGTGCCCGCTACGCCAGCGAGCACGACCCGGGGATCGCCCGCGAGACCCTCGCCACCATCTCCGCGACAGGGCGCGGATCGCTGCGCGAAATGCGCCGGCTGCTGGGCGTGCTGCGCGGGGACGAGGTGGCATCAACCCGGCCGCTGCCCTCGTTGGGCGATGTGCCGGACCTCATCGAGGCCTCCCGCAAGGCGGGGCTGGCCATCGACTACACCGCCACGGGTTCCCCGCGCCGCTCGCTTCCGGCGGGCGCCGAGCTCACCGCCTACCGGGCCGTGCAGGAATCACTGACCAACGTGATCAAGCACGGCGGACCGGCGGCTGCTGCCGGCGTGGCGCTGGCCTGGACCGGACGCGGGCTGGAACTGCTGATCACCGACGACGGGCGCGGGGCCGGGGCTTTAGGCGACCCGGCCGATTCCGGCCAGGGCCTGAACGGCATGATCGAACGCGTCGGGCTCTATGACGGGTTCGTCGAGGCCGGGCCCGCCGAGGCCGGCGGATTCCGCGTCCACGTCGCCATCCCCTATACCGAGGACTGAGAACCATGGCAGAACCCACACCCATCCGCGTCGCACTGGTGGATGACCAGCTGCTGGTGCGCAGCGGATTCAGGATGCTGATCAATTCGCAGGCGGACCTCGAGGTCATCGCCGAGGCCTCCAACGGGCGCGAGGCGCTGGCCTCCCCCGCACTGGCCGGGGCGGACGTCGTGCTGATGGACGTGCGCATGCCCGTGCTCGATGGCATCGCCACGACCCAGGCCCTGCTCGCCGGTTCCACGGCCCGTGAAAACGGCCCCAAGGTCATCGTGCTGACCACCTTCGACCTGGACGAGTACGCGCTCTCGGCGATCCAGGCCGGGGCCTCGGGGTTCCTGCTCAAGGACGCCCCGCCGGAGGAACTGCTCGAATCGATCCGGACGGTGCACCGCGGCGATGCAGTCATCGCGCCCTCGACCACCCGGCGGCTCCTGGACCACGTGGCCCCGATGCTGCGCCGCGCCGCAGCCACCAACACCACCCACGCCGACGCCGTGGCGTCCCTGACGGCCCGGGAGTCCGAGGTCTTCGAGCTGATAGCCCTGGGCCGCTCCAACCCGGAGATCGCCGCCGGGCTCTTCCTCTCCGAGGCGACGGTGAAGACCCACGTCGGACACATCCTGTCCAAGCTGAACGCCCGGGACAGGGTCCAGGCAGTAGTCATCGCCTACGAGACCGGCGTCGTCACCCCGTAGCCTCGGTACGCTACTTCGCCGGGGTGATGTTCCCGTCGGCGAAATCCTCGAACAATGCCCGGGTGAGCTGGTTGGGCACCAGGATGGACTGCCCGTCGGCGCTGGTTCCGTAGTCGGCCGGTGCCACCTGGTGCCCCACCTTCTTCGGGTCGATCCGCAGGGCCCAGGCCGCCAGGGTCAGCGCCGCCTCGGCATCCAGGTTCGTCTGCACGTGCTTGTCCGCAACCCCCAAAATGACCGGCAGTCCGGCCGGCCCCTCGAGCATGGCCTTGGCGCCGATCCCGGCCAGCACCGTACCCTGGTTGAACGAGCGGTCGAAGTCGCCGTTGGGCAGCGTCTTGCGCTCGCGGGAGAACCAGAACGCGTCGTAGCCATCGACCTTGACCACGCCCTGGGGGACCTTGCGCACCGGCATCGTCGCATCGACGGTGATGCCGCCGAGCTCGTTGATGATGTCCTGGAATCCGGTGAAACCGGTCAGTACGTAGCCCTCGATGTCCAGCCCGGTGGTGGCGGCGACCGCCTGCTGCTGGGCTTCGGGGCCGTGCAGGGCCAGTGCCGCGTTGATCTTCGCCATCTGCCCGCCGCCGACATCGGTCCAGATGTCCCGCGGCACGCCCATGATCCCGCCGCCGCCCTTCCCGTCGACGCCGATGACCTGGATGGCATCGGCCCTGGAAGCATCGACCTTCTCCCCGGTCGCCTCGCGCGCATCAGACCCCAGCAGCACCACGTGCCGGCTCGGGCCCAGCACGGTGTCCGGAACCCCGAGCCCCGGCCACCAGCCGCCGACGGCCTTCCAGCTTCCACCGCGCTCCACGGCGAGGGTGGCGTCCTTGCCGGAGACCAGCACGGCGATCTTCTCCCCGTTCCACGTTCCGGTGCCGGCGGTGACCTTCACCGGGGAGGTGGGAACGGTGGTATCGGCGAGCGCGGCTTTCACCGGTTCGGTGGCCCGCGGCGCCTTCCCGGTGTAGATGGCCGTGGCCAGGACGGCGAGCGGTGCATCAAGGGTCGAGACATCGACGGCCGGCCGGCTGGGAGCCGGTGCGCTGGTGCTGGGCGGCAGTGGCGTCGGTTCGGGGGCCGGCTTGGAACAGCCGGTGGCCGCCAGGGCGAGACTGAGCGTCAGGGCGGGGAACAGGTATCGTGATCGGGGCATGAGGGCACGCTAACATCCGGGAGGGTCCGGATCACCTTCAGGTTCCACATTGTTATCTTCGTGCGCGGGTACCGGATCCTTGTCCTGGCCGCTGGCCGCCTCGATGATCTGGCGCTTTCGTTCCTCCAGTGCGATCCGCGCCTCCAGGGCTGCCGGCTGGTAGAGCTGGTCCATGACCCCGAAGGCGCCGTCCAGCCCGCCACCCGAGTGATTGCCGGTGAAGCGGGCCCGCGATGCGGCCCAGAGCACGAGCAGGACCACTGCCGGTGTTCCGAGGATCCATGCCAGCGCCTCCATGCCCGGAGCGTAGCACCGCGCACCCCTGCACTCATACCCCGGTATGAGAGGTACAGCCGTGAATCTCCACCTAGAGTTGCTGCCCCGGCATACACGGGCGCAATACGGTTGAATCATGACGATTACTCGCGAACACACTTCAACCTCGGCCGCCGTCTCGGCGATCGGGCTCACCAAGGTCTACGGCGAGGGCGGAACACGCGTCGAGGCCCTGCGCGGCGTCGATGTGGCTTTCGCCCGTGCCCGCTTCACGGCCATCATGGGCCCCTCGGGCTCGGGCAAGTCAACACTCATGCACTGCCTGGCCGGGCTCGATACCGCCACCTCCGGTTCAATCAGCATCGGGGACCGCGACATTTCCACGCTGAACGACGACCAGCTGACCCGGCTGCGCCGCGATTCGATCGGCTTCGTCTTCCAGGCGTTCAACCTGGTCCCCACGCTGAGCGCCAAGGCGAACATCTTGCTGCCGCTGCAGCTTGCCGGACGCAAGCACGATCCGGCGTGGATGGCGACCGTCGTGTCCACACTGGGCCTGGGCGACCGCCTGACCCATAAGCCGCACGAACTCTCCGGCGGGCAGCAGCAGCGCGTGGCGGTTGCCCGCGCCCTGTTGACCCGCCCCGAGGTGGTCTTCGGCGACGAGCCCACCGGCAACCTGGATTCACGTTCGGGTGCCGAGGTGCTCTCGCTGCTGCGCAGCTCCACCCGCGAAATGGGCCAGACCATCATCATGGTCACCCACGACCCGGTGGCGGCCAGCTACGCCGATCAGGTGCTGCTGATGAAGGACGGGCAGATCGTGGGCACGCTGGATAACCCGACGGTCGAGTCGGTCACCGCGGCACTCTCGGGCCTGGGGGCCTAGGCGCCATGCTCCAGCTCGCACTGGCAAACCTGAAAACACATTCACGGCGCTTCATCGCCGTGTCGCTGGCCGTGATGATCGGTACCGCCTTCCTGGCGGCCACGCTCATGGTCAATTCCAGCACCACCGCCTCGTTGCAACGCAGCATCGGCGAGGCCTACGAAACGGCGGACCTGGTCGCCACACCGGACTGGAACATCGCCGGGGAAGAGGGCATCGAAGCCATCGGCGACAAGGCGCTCAAAGCCGTTGCCGCCGTACCCGGAGTTGCTGCCGTCCACGGATTGTCCCAATCCGCGGTCCGGGTCAAGGCCGGCAACGACGTCTACAACGCCGGCGTCGTCGAATACGCCGCCGACCCGTCGCTGCGCACGGTCAAGCTCGATGCCGGGGTGCTGCCCACCGCCGGGGACCAGATCGCCGTGGATTCGAACTTGCGAAGGAGTTCGGCATTTCACTCGGCGACTTCGTCGTCCTGCAAACCCAGACCCCCGAGGGCAAGGAGCTGAACTTCAATGCCTCGGTGGTGGGGCTGAGCAAACCCAGCAACGACCCCTCGATGGGCGCGGCCATGCTGCTGACCACCAACCACTCGCTGTTCGAACGCCTGGCCGGCGGGGCACCGAGCTACTCGGGCGTGCTGATCCGCACCGACGGGACAGACCCCATCGCGATCAAGGACGGTGTCGGTGCCGCGCTGAAGGCCACCGGCATCTCCCCCACCGAGGTGCTCACCGCCGATGAACGCATCATCGCCGATGTCGCCTCGATGTCCGGTGGCGAGGACGAGCTCACGATGGTCCTGCTCGTGTTCGCCCTGGTCGCGTTCGTGGTCACCGGGTTGGTGGTCATGAACACCTTCTCCGTGCTCATTGCCCAGCGCACCCGTGAACTGGCACTGCTGCGCACCCTGGGTGCCGTGCGGGCGCAGATTCGCCGCTCGGTGCTCCTCGAAGCACTGGTCATCGGCCTGTTGGCCTCCACCCTGGGCGTCCTGCTGGCGACCGGCGTGATGGCCGCCCTCATCGGCATCCTTGCCGCAAACGTCGACGGTGCCTCCTTCGCGGTCTTGTCGGTCTCGCCGATGTCGGTGATCGTCGGTATCGGTGCCGGCACGCTGATGACGCTCATTGCCGCCTGGGTGCCGGCCCGCCACGCGATGGGCGTCGCTCCGCTGGCCGCACTGCGCCCGGCCGACGACGCCACCTTGAAGAACAAGGCCGGGCTCGTGCGGATCATCCTCGGTTTCGTGCTGTTGCTTCTCGGCGGCGGGTTGCTGGCCATGGGAGCATTCACCAACAACCTGGTCATTGCCTTCGGTGGCGGGTTGCTGTCCTTCCCCGGCGTGCTGCTGCTCGCCTCGCTCTTCCTGCCCAAGTCCGTCTCGGCCGTCGGTGCCCTGTTCCGGGGAACCGGTGTCCCGGCACGGCTGGCCTCGCTGAACGCCGTGCGCAATCCGGGGCGTACCACCGCCACGGCCACCGCCCTGCTGATCGGCGTCACGCTGGTTTCGATGATGATGGTCGGCGCACAGACGGCCAAGGTCTCGTTGAACGGCACCTTGGCCGAGAACTATCTGGTTGACCTGACGGTCACCGACTACGACCCCCAGAACCCGTTCACGCAGGCCGATGCCGGCAAGGCACGTTCCATCGAGGGCGTCCAGGACGTCGCCGTACTCAACCCGGTGGCCCTGAGCGGCGGCGGACAGACGGTCTACGCCACGGATGCCGCGGATCTGCGCTCGGTGCTCAACGACGTATCCAGGATCCCCGGCCCGGGCGAGGTCCTGGCGGCCCAGGGTAACCCCGGTACCACCATGAAGGTCTATGTGCAGGGCAACAAGCAGGTCACCGACCTCAAGATGATCCTCAGCGAGGCGACCTCTGTGGCCCCGGTGATGAGCACCGAGACGGCGGCAACGCTGCCTGCGGCCGATCCGAGCGCTGAGGCTCAGGCAGCGATGGATGGAAGCTTCCTGTGGATCAAGGTCGCTCCCGGCACCTCGTCGGCACAGGTCCAGGCGATCTCCAAGGACCTGTCCAAGGAATTGAACGTCCAGGATTACCAGGTCGGCGGCTCCGTGCTGGAGCGCCAGATGTTCTCGCAGGTCATCGACATGATGCTGATGATCGTCAGCGGGTTGCTGGCGGTGGCGGTGTTCATCGCGCTGATCGGCGTGGCCAACACGCTCAGCCTCTCGGTGCTCGAACGCACCCGGGAGAACTCGCTGCTGCGGGCCCTGGGCCTGACCCGGGGCCAACTACGCGGCATGCTCGCCCTCGAGGCGGTACTCATCGGCGGTGTTGCCGCACTGCTCGGCGTCATCCTCGGTTCGCTCTACGGGGCGCTGGGTGCCCAGTCGGCACTTGGCGAGTTCTCCGGGGTCATCGTCTCACTGCCCTGGCTGCAGCTGGCATCGGTGATCGGGATCAGCGTACTGGCCGCGCTGATCGCCTCGGTGGCACCGGCCCGGCGTGCGGCGCGCCTGTCCCCCGTCGAGGGGCTGGCCGCCGAATAGCGGGGGCCACTGGCTCAACAGGCAATGCGTCAGGCCCCCGCTGTTCCCTCCCCGGGGGACGCGATGAGGGCCTGACGCTTGTGGGGGCCGGGACCCCGGCGAGTCCCGGCCCCCAGCAATGGGCAAATCCTAGGGAGCCTGCAACTCCCGCAGCTGGAAGTCGCCCTCGCCCAGCCCCTGATCGGCACACCAGGCTTCCGCCTGCTCCTTGCTCTCGAAGCCCTTGCCGCTAAAAACCACCCAGAACTTGTCACCCGTTTCGCGCCGGTTATCGAAGTGCTCGGTCGTGGTCAGGAACACCTTGCGCTCCTTGCCCAGTGATTCGTACTTGGACAGGAACGCCTTGTCATCGGCTCCGATCTTGGCGGAAGCGAGTTGGACGCCCCAGCGGTCCATGAGTGATCCGAAGGCACCGGCTTCCTCGCTGCGCAGCTTCCGCAGCTTCTTCAAAGCTTCGGCCTGCGGGTCCATGGTTTCCGTGGCGGCCGACGGAGTCGGCTCGGGGGCCGCCGTCGAGGGCGCTACCGGCTCAACGGTCTTCGGAGCCTGGGACATCGGCGCCACGGCCATCGGCCCCGGGTCCTTCGAACCGAAGGGGTCAAGCAGGACCATCAGCGATACGACCAGACCGCCCACGACCAGCACGCCGAGCAGCACGAAGACCCATGGCTTCCCGGACGTCCGGCGCTCGCCCGGTGGCGGAGGAGGCGGGGGCGGTTCAGGCCAGCCACCCGTATTTCCATAGCTCGATTCCAAGGTCCCACCCATCAGGTCGTTCGGTTGCCAACGGCACGTACGCACCCGAGATTACCCGAAACGCGGTACACCAAGCGAAGCCGCGGGCGCCCCCGCCTTGGAAGAAAACCGCCGGCCGGCACCCAGCCGGTCCATTCTTCCCCCATCAACCCACTGCCGATGCCAGCAAGGAAATTCCTGCCGGGGCTGCTCATCCAGGACCGGGTCCATGTCCTGATGAGCAGCCAGCACGGAGGCCTCGGCGAAGAGCAGCGAAGCGGCTTTCATCCGGGGCTCCCACAGCAGTAAATCGCCCATGCCCGCAGGCGATCAACGGCCAAAAAGGCGGCGCCCGCTTCCGCTCCCCGAGCACGGGTTGGAATGCGGGCGCCGCCCATGTGGTGCGGTGGTCCTGCTACTCGGCCGGTTCCTCATACTTCGGGAAGATCGGGGTCGGCGCCGGCAACTGCGTACCGGGAACGATCGCCGTATCGAAGGCGGAGAAGGACCGGGCCGAGCCCTCGGGCTGGCCCAGCACCTCAAGCAGCTGTGCCGAGGAGGCCGGCATGACCGGCTGGGTCAGCAGCGCCACGCGGCGCACCACCTCGAGGGTCACATACAGCACCGTTTCCATGCGCGGCACGTCGGTCTTGCGCAGCACCCACGGGGCCTGATCGGCGAAGTAGGCGTTGGTGTCCCCCAACACATGCCAGATTGCTTCAAGCGACTTGTTGAACTCCTGGCGCGAGTAGGCGTCGCGGGAGAGGTCCAGCAGCTGCGCCGCGGCGGCGAGCAGCTCCGTGTCGGCGTCGGTGAATTCACCGGGTGTCGGAACGATGCCCTCCAGGTTCTTCGCGACCATGGACAGCGAGCGCTGGGCCAAGTTGCCCAGGTTGTTGGCCAGGTCCGAGTTCATCCGGCCCACGATGGATTCGTGGCTGTAGGAACCGTCGGCGCCGAAGGGCACCTCACGCAGGAAGAAGTAGCGGACCTGGTCCAGGCCGTACTGGGCGACGAAATCCGCCGGAGCCACCACGTTCCCCAGGGACTTGGACATCTTCACGCCGTTGTTGTTCAGGAAGCCGTGGATCATCACGCGCTTGGGCAACGGGAGCCCGGCGGACATCAGGAACGCGGGCCAGTAAATGGCATGGAAGCGGGAGATGTCCTTGCCGATCACGTGCACATCGGCCGGCCAGAACTTCTTGTAGGTCTCGGACTCGGTGTCGGGGAAGCCGGTGCCGGTGAGGTAGTTGGTCAGCGCGTCGACCCACACGTACATCACGTGGTCCTTGTTGCCCGGGACCGGTACTCCCCAGTCGAACGTGGTGCGGGAGACCGAGAGGTCTTCCAGGCCGCGCTCGACGAAGCGGATGACTTCGTTGAAGCGGGTATGCGGAGCGCCGAAGTCCGGCTGCTCGTTATAGAGCGCAAGCAGGCGGTCCTGGTAGGCCGAGAGCCTGAAGAAGTAGGACTCCTCCTCGGTCCAGGTCACCTCGGTGTCGGTTTCCTTGGAGTAGCGCACGCCGTCCTCGCGCACCTCGGTGTCGTCCTCGGCGTGGAACGCCTCGTCGCGGACCGAATACCAGCCGGCGTACTTGTCCAGGTAGATGTCCCCGGCGGCTTCCATGCGCTTCCAGATGGCCTGGGCCGCCTCGTAGTGGTCGGCATCCGTGGTGCGGATGAAGCGGTCGTAGCTGATGCCCAACTCGTCGTTCATGCCCTGGAAGGCATCCGAGTTGCGCTGTGCGAGCTCCCGCGGGGTGATGCCCTGGGCCTGGGCCGTCTGCAGCATCTTCTGTCCGTGTTCGTCGGTGCCGGTCATGAAGAATACGTCGTACCCGTCGAGGCGCTTGAAGCGGGCCATCGTGTCGGTGGCGATGACCTCGTAGGCATGCCCGATGTGCGGCACGCCGTTCGGGTACGAAATCGCTGTGGTGATGAAAAACGGGGTCTGGTCCTGGGTCGAAGTCACCCTAGGAATCTACCGTATCCCGGCGGATATCGGCCCATTTGACGAATCTGAAGACACCCCTCGGGGCACGGACCGGACGGCCCGGGAGTGTTGTTGCCCCGCCGGGCCGCTAAGCACGGCCCGCTGCGACCCGTGAACGCCGCGAGAGCGAGTCGATGATCACGGCCAGCAGCAGCACGGCTCCGGTGATCATGTAGCGTACCGAGGAGTCCAGGTTCACCAGGGTCAGCCCCGAGGAAATCGACTGGATGACCAGGATGCCCAGCAGCGCGGAGAACGCCGATCCGCGCCCGCCGAAGAGGCTGGTTCCGCCGATGACGGCAGCGGCTATCGCATTGAGGTTCGTATCCCCGCCGCCGGAGGACTGGTTGGCAGCGGCCAGGCGCCCGGCTGCCATGAGCCCGCCGACGGCGGCGAAGGTCGAACAGAGCACGAACACCGAGATGTAGACCCGGCGTACCTTGATTCCCGCCCGACGGGCCGCCTCCACATTGCCGCCCACGGCGTAGACGGCCCGGCCCCATCGGGTGCGCGAAAGGCAGAAGTGAACCACCAGGACCAGCACGATGAACAGCAAGAACATCAGCCCGACCCCGCGTGTCTGGTTCAGGTACCAAATGGGTACGACAAGCACGATCAGGAGCGCCACGGAACGGACGATCACCGCACCGAATGACATTCCGGACAGGTCCGCCGCACGGCGCCGGCGTGAAGCAGCGAGCTTCGTCCAGGCGTAGGCCAGTACGGCGAGAACGGCCAGCACGTACGCCAGCCAGCGCGGCAGGAACAGCTGCTGGGCGAAGTTCACCAGCCAGGAATCGAAGGGGATGTTAATGGATCCGGCGCTACCCAGGACCCACAGCTGTACGCCGAGGAATCCGAGCAGCCCGGCCAACGTGATCACGAAGCTGGGCACCCCGAACCGGGTATAGAGCAACCCATAGACCAGTCCCACCAACGCGCCGGTGGCCAGCGCCGCCAGCACGGCGAGCCACAGCGGCCATCCCGTCTGCACGTAGCCGACGGCCACCACCGCGGAGGCCAGTCCCGATACCGAGCCGATGGACAGGTCGATTTCTGCCAGCAACAACACCAGCACCACGCCGATGGCGATGGTTCCCACTGCCGCGCACTGCATGGTCAGGTTCACGAGGTTCGTGCTGGAGAGGAACTTCGGGTTCAGGATCTGGAAGGCCACCCAGATCACCACCAGGCCCACCACCACCGGCAGCGAGCCCAGGTCCCCGCCCCGCACCCGGTGCGCAAATGCCTTCACGGCGCCGGAGAAACCCTGGTTTTGAATCAGGCGTTCATCCTGCAGGTCGGCCGCCACCGAAGGTGTGCCAGTGGTCGGGCTCGGTGTGCTCATGATCTCTCCTGGTCCGTGCTGGGCCGCTGCGCGGCGCGGCGGGTCACTGCATTATCACTCGCACCGGTGATGG
Source organism: Paeniglutamicibacter cryotolerans (assembly GCF_014190875.1). Taxonomy (NCBI): domain Bacteria; kingdom Bacillati; phylum Actinomycetota; class Actinomycetes; order Micrococcales; family Micrococcaceae; genus Paeniglutamicibacter; species Paeniglutamicibacter cryotolerans. The sequence goes on from NZ_JACHVS010000002.1 coordinate 1,060,267, forward strand.
CGGCGACGATGATTTCACTGGTGGTATCCGCTGTCCGGAATTCGCCGTTGTTCCGGCCCAGACGCAGCACCACGATCCGATCGGCCACCGCCATCACGTCGGTCATGCTGTGGCTGATCAGCACCACCGCGTAGTTGCGTTCGCGCAACCGCTCGATGAGGTTCAGCACCTCGGCCGTCTGCGCGACGCCTAATGCTGCTGTGGGTTCATCGAGGATGACGATGCGCGGGGAACCGATCAGCGAACGGGCAATGGCCACGGTCTGCCGCTGCCCGCCGGAAAGCGAGGCCACCGGGATGCGCACCGAGGGAATCCGGGCGCTGAGTTCGTGCAGCAGCTTCCAGGACTGTTGCTCCATGGTCACCTCATCCAACCGGCCGTGATCGACGAGCTCGTGACCGAGCCAGAGGTTGGAGACCACGTCGAGGTTGTCGCAGAGCGCCAGGTCCTGGTAGACGGTCGCGATGCCCAAGTCCCGCGCGACCGCTGGGGACGGGATGGACACCGCGGATCCGTCGATCTCGATGCTCCCGCCGTCGAAGGGATGTACACCGGAGAGCACCTTGACCAGTGTTGACTTGCCGGCGCCGTTATCCCCCACGATGGCAACGACACGGCCCGCATGCAGGTCAAGGTCGATCCCGCTCAGGGCCTGCACGGCGCCGAAGCGCTTGCCGATGCCCCGCATGCTCAGGATTGGATCTCCGACAACGGCCACGGAGCGAGCTCCTGTGGTTTCACTCATGCTTCACCTTCTCCACGACACGGCTTCCGGTGGCCCCTCCGGTCCCGGTGGGCATCGGGCGCCCGCCGTTTCCGGCGGACGCCCGACGATCGGCCCTCCGGCTTTTATTTGATGTTTGCCGCCGTGCATGCTACGGCATACTGGGCGGTGCAGATCTGGGCGACGGTGTAGAAGCCGTCCTTCACCACGGTGTCCATGATGTTCGCCTTTGTCACGACCACCGGGGTCAGCAGCTCGGTCTGGACTCCCCCGACATCGGAAGTTCCGGTGGGAGATTCGCCCCGGGCCAGCATGTCCGCGATGTCCGCTGCCCGCTCGGCCTCGGTCTTGATGGCCTTGTAGATCGTCATGTACTGGTCCCCGGCGACGATCCGCTGGATGCCGGCGAGTTCGGCGTCCTGGCCGGTGATCATCGGCCAGGGTGAGACGTTCGCCGCCTTCAGTGCGGCCACGGCGCCACCCGCGGTGCCGTCATTGGCCGCGTAGACTCCGTCGATCTTGTCTCCAAACTGAGTGATCTGACCGGCGACCCAGGTCTGGGCCTTGTCCGGGCTCCAGTCCGGGGTATCAAACTCGGCCAGCACCTTGACCCCGCTCTTGTCCAGCACGGAGTGGGCGCCCTTCTTGAACAGCACGGCGTTGCCGTCGGTCGGGGCGCCGTTGACCATCAGTATCGAGGGGTTCGGCGTCTTGTCCGCCGTGAGCTTTTCGACCAGCGAAGTGGCCTGCAGCTTGCCGACCTTCTCGTTGTCGAAGGAGATGTAGTAGGCCAGGTCGCTGGTACCCGCCACGAGACGGTCGTAGGAGACCACCGGGACGTTCTGGGCCTTGGCCGAGGCCACGATGCTGGCCGCCGCCGCGGCGTCCACCGGGTCGAGCACCAGTACCTTGATGCCGTCGGTCAGCGCCGACTCGGCCTGTTGCTGCTGCTTGGCGGCATCCTGGTCGGCGTTGGAATAGACCACTTGGTAATTGCCCAGAGAGGTCATCTTGGCTTCGAAGAGCGGACGGTCGAAGGCCTCGTAACGGGCCGTCTTCGACTCGGGCAGTAGCAGGCCGATCTTGACGGGGGCTCCCGCCACGGAGGAATCGGTGCTTGTCGTCGTCGAAGTGCTATTGGCGCAGCCGCTGAGCGACGTCGCAGCAATCAGTGCGCCTACTGCAAGGGTGGCAAATTTGTATCCTAGGGGTTTCACTGGGACGCCTTTCCATGAACCGCCTGATGACGGTGCCTATATCGTGGCCCCGCGGCCCGGAGGGGTCAACAGTTGTTCGGCGGGAACCCAACAGATACCAAATCGCAACCGCGTATCGAAGGAGTCGACTAATTTTCCTCCAATTTGAGCATCGCCTCCGGGCCGCTGGCCCGAAGCCGTCAGCGGCTGGCGGCAAAGTCGGGCGCGAGCGCATGCTCCAGCCGGACAATCACCGACTTGGAGACCGGCGTATTGCTGTCCTCGGCCGTATCGGCGAGCGCGACCAACACGTTCGCCTCGGGGAAGTACGCTGCTGCACAGCCGCGAGCCGTCGGGTAGGTCACGAGGCGCAGTTGGCGCATCACCCGGTCGTGCCCGTCGGCGGACTCGCTGTGCACGTCGACGTAGCCGCCATCGGCGAAGCCGAGCTCGCGCAAATCATCGGGGTTCACGAAGATGACGTTTCGACCTTTTTTGATGCCTCGGTACCTGTCGTTAAGGCTGTAGGTGGTCGTATTGAACTGGTCGTGCGAGCGCAGCGACTGCAGGATCAGTCGTCCGGGCGGCAGCTCAAGCGCCTCCAGCTCGTTGACGGTGATCACCGCCTTGCCGCTCGGGGTGGGGAAGCGGCGTTCATCACGCGGCGGGTGGGCGAGAATGAAGCCCCCGAGCCGGCGCACCTTCACGTTGTAGCCCTCACAGCCCTCCGCCACGTGGGAGATATGCTCCCGGATCACATCGTAGTCATCCCTGAAACCCTCCCAGTCGATCGGGTGCCCGTCCCCCAGTACCGCCCGGGCCATGTCGGAGATGATGGCCACCTCGGAACGCATGTCCTGCGATACCGGCTGCACCCGGCCCTGTGATGCATGCACTGCACAGAGCGTGTCCTCAACGGTGACGAATTGGGGGCCCGAGGCCTGCACGTCGATGTCGCTGCGGCCCAGCGTCGGCAGGATGATCGCTGCCTCTCCCACGTGGGCGTGGGACAGGTTGAGTTTCGTGGAGATCTGGACCGAGAGCCGGGTGGCCGCCATCGCTTGTTGTGCCACTGCGGTGTCGGATATTGCCGAGACCAGATTGCCGCCCAGCGCGACGAAGACCTTGACCTTTCCCTCGTGCATTGCCTGGATGCTTTGCACCGCATCCAGCCCATGCTTGCGCGGCGGGTTGAAGTCGAATTCGGCGGCGAGGCGGTCCATGAAATCCTCTGGCATCTGCTCCCAGATGCCCATGGTCCGATCCCCTTGCACGTTGGAGTGGCCGCGGATCGGACACGGGCCGGCACCGGGTTTGCCGATGTTACCGCGCAGCAGGAGCAGGTTCATGATCTCCTTGATCGTGGGCACCGCCTTCTTGTGCTGGGTCAGGCCCATCGCCCACGTGATGATCACGTTCTCCGCCGCCAGATAGCGTCGGGTGAGCTCGTCGATCTGTGCGCTTTCCAAACCCGTCGCAGCGAGCACGTCGGCTTCCTTCAGGGTGGAGAGGTGCTCCCGGTATTCCTGAAGCCCGATGCAGTGCTCGCGCAGGAACTTGTGGTCCAGCACGGATCCAGGTGCAGCATCCTCTGCCTCGAAGACGCGCTTGGACACGGCCTGCAGCAGCGCCATGTCACCGGCGAGCCGCACCTGCAGATACTGGTCCGCCATGTCGACCCCCCGGCCAATGAGGCCGCGCGGACGCTGCGGGTTCTTGAAGTTGATCAGTCCGGCCTCGAGCAGCGGATTGACGGCAACGATCTGCGTCCCGGCAAGCTTCGCCTCTTCCAATGCGGTGAGCATGCGCGGGTGGTTGGTGCCAGGGTTCTGTCCCATGATGATGATCAGGTCGGCCTTGGCAAAATCCTCGTAGTGGATGGCCGCCTTGCCCACGCCGATGCTTTCGGCCATGGCCTTGCCCGTTGATTCATGGCACATGTTCGAGCAGTCCGGGAGGTTGTTCGTGCCGTAGGCCCGGGCAAAGAGCTGATAGGCGAAGGCCGCCTCGTTGCTGGCCCGCCCGCTGGTGTAAAAGGTTGCCTCGTCGGGGGAATCCAGTGCGTTCAGCTCCCGGGCGATGATGCCGAAGGCATTGTCCCAGGAGATCGGCCGGTAGTGATCGAAACCGGCAGGCTTGTAGACCGGCTCGATGAGCCGACCCTGCTGTCCCAGCCAGTATTCGGAACGCTCACGCAGAGCGGAGACCGGGTGCTCGGCCCAGAACGTTGTCGGGACGGTCAAGGTGTCCGCTTCCCAGCTCACCGCCTTGGCACCGTTTTCACAGAATTCGGCGACCTTGCGGTCCGGCGGGTCCGGCCAGGCGCAGCTCATGCAGTCGAACCCGTCCTTCTGGTTCATGTGCAGCAGCGTTTTGAGCCCTCGTTGCGGGCCCATCTCCTCCCACGCCAGCGGCATCGAATGGATCAGGCTGGGTAGGCCGACGGCGCTTCGCTTCGGCGGACCGACCACCAGGTCCTTGTCCGTCGGATCCTCTTTCAGTGGCTTGCTGGCCATGGCCGCCGCCCCCTTCTCCGGGACGCGCGGGACCCGTTAGAGATCTTCGCCGCTACGGAAGGACCACTCACGCAGAAAGTCCGTTACCGCCGGTGTCGTATGGGATCCTGTTTAGCACCGGCGCCACTTGCAAGCAAGGCCTCGGGCCAGAAGTTTGGGCTCCGCACTCCCCTGGGAGCGCTACTTGAAAGCACGGGGAACCCAATTTGCACACTCGCAGGTAGACGAGATTCCGAGCTCGTCCCCGCAGGCGCGGGGAACATGCCAACCGCGCTTCGTGCTCTGTCGTGGCCCGGGCTCATATACGCAGGCGCGGGGAACACCCGGTGCGGCCCGGACACGGTGCCATCGGACAAGGCTCATACCCGCAGGCGCGGGGAAGACGCAGGTGGTTACAGTTCATCTTCCGTGATGGTGGGCTCATACCCGCAGGCGCGGGGAAGACGATGCCACATAGTGGGCACTGGTGTTGGCAGTGGCTCATACCCGCAGGCGCGGGGAAGACCGGTCTTTGATATGGTCGATGCGCTCACGTTCGGGCTCATACCCGCAGGCGCGGGGAAGACACATGCCCACTTGAATCGTTGCAATCATCCATGCCTATTCCGAGTCAGTTTCAGCGACGATTCCCTCTCCGGTATTTGCTCATATTGCTCCACCCGACCCGTAGGCCCATGTCGTCCGCTACGGCAGCCGGTTGCGATTCCAGGTCAGCATGCTCGGTTGACTCCAGCACCAGTGGCTTCGGAGAAATAGAATCAGCACGCGGACGCGCAATCAACTTGACCCCGTCAAAATCCTTCACTCCCCATTTATGCCGGTGCACCTTGAATTCGAGTCGCTGTTCGTTACGCGCGGGATGGATCAGGATTGCTCGTCCGTCTTTGCAAAGGACCTTGACTTCGGCCCAAATGGAGTCCCTTATTCTCGCCGAGACGGTGCCCGCGAACACGCCGGCACTGACTTCAAGTAGCCAACGGCTGAGGAAACCCCTCAAGCCCGGCGGACACGAGGAAAGGACCAGCACCATCATGAGGTCTCACCCACCTCGGAGTAGTTGCTACCGCTGGCAAGCATTCCCTGCTGGTAGTCCCAGATGCTGACCACGTCCTGGGACAAGTCGTTCTCTTCCACCTCGAAGTCCGGAAGCAACAGCTTTTGGATATCGACCGAACACCGCGTGAGCAACCTGGATTCAAACACGGCATCCCGCACCGCCTGGCGCACACTTGAGGCGATATCCGCCGGCATCGAGGCGGTAACCTCGAACGCCAGCGGAATGGAGATCTCAGCTTTGTAGAGGTCCGCAATGTCGTAGACGAACGACTTGTCGTGGCCGCTGTGGACAAACCCAAGTCCGGGAGAACAACCCAAGGAGACAATGACCGTATGTACGATGCCATAGAGGCAGGTGTGAGCCGCCGTGAGTGCCTGGTTGATGTCGTCGCTGGCATTGAAGTCGTCCGGACGGTAGTCCCGGCGCTCCCAGTTGACTTTCCATTTTTCTGATTGTTCGCGGTAGACCCGCTTGACCCTGGCACCTTCCCTACCACGGAGCTGTTGCATGGTGGTGCCTTCAAGATCCTCGCCGGGAAATCGCATCTCATACATTAGCCGGGCCACTGCAACCCGGGATTGCCGGTTCGAGACAAGCCGCGCCTGCGCCTCGAGCAGCCGTGAAGACCGGGCGAGAGAGCGGCCATGCGCGTAGTACCGCACACCCTTCTCCCCCACCCAGACCGCCGTTGCCCCGCAATCCGCCAGCAACGACATCGCCTGATGTGTCACTCTCGTACCCGGGCCGAAGAGTAGTGTGCCGATGGACGCGGCAGGCACGTGGACAACGGAGTCCTTATCCGTCACAGTCAGCGCATTCTGATCACGATGCACAGTGCATCTCTCCAGATAGAGAAATGAAATCCGGTCGGAAACACGGGTCAGTGCGGGAAGCTCTACGGGCCGCTTGGAGGGCGTGGGACCGGCCATGTCAGCGGTTCAGCGCCGATATGGTCATTAGACCCACCCCATAGGCTTTGCCGCGCCCAATCCCTGAAACCAGGGCGCTGCGAAACTTCTCCGGGTCATCAACCCTCAATCCACCGGCAAATACCGTACCGGCGATCGTCAATGTCGATTTCTCGCGCTTGAATCGGGCGTTACCGGAAGCAACGATCTTCACCAATGGGGTGCCATCAGTCTCAACCAGGGGTGAAAACCCGTGAGCGTTACCCTGCCTGGCCAGCCAGTCGAGCTGGTCGGCTTCCCGGATCAGGGCTACCCGTTTTCCCCTGGTCAGTTCGGGCCGTTTCCCATTCGGTGTACCCACATCGACTGCCGCTTTGACGGTGTTGCCCAATAGCCGGAAGTTGTATTTGTTCCCAGGCGCCACGTGGTCCAGATTCGGCCCGTACTCCCTGCTCAGTGGTTCAGTTCCAGCCACTCCTGCCTCGGCATGGAATGCCGAGGCATCTGGTCGGTCGTTGCTGACAATGTAGAGCCAAGTGTTGCTGGGAAACGTGTCCATCCTCCAGATCACGCGTTTGTCCCCGGAGTGGCCGTGCGGCGCTGGGGCAAACATCTTCATGATGGCCCCATGTGTCCGATGTGGATTTGTCAGGTACGGCATGGCACCGCGCGAAGTCGGATCGATCGAAATCCTGGTCAGATAGGTCATGAGGCTGGCTCCATAGGAATCATGGGATCGTGGTCACCGAGGATGCCCCCCAGATCGGGTTTTGATGCTCCTTGGCCATGGGGGTTTGGAATGACGACGTCACCGAGTCGGACAGTGGCCCTCGGCAGGTATTGCCGGTGCCTCGGGTCGAACGAAACCGGCAGGTCACGTAATAGTTCGGCACCAGGCGCACCGGGTTTGGCATCGGCATGCAGCTCAAGTCGGAACTTCTGTTCCTTGCCGTGGCGTCGTTGATAGGTCTCCGAACTTCGTAGCGGCAGATTGTTCAGGGCTTCGACCGCAGTGCCAGCGAGCAGCCCGGTTGGTGAATCATCGGTGCCGCGTTGCCCGATGGGACGGTCAGGCAGGCATGACCGTCGCCCGAGAAACAGCGGGTATTTGGGAACCATAAGTGCATCGGCTATCGCCACGAGTAGTTCCGGATCCCCCGAAAGCGCCGCGGTGAAGTGTGCATCGGCCAGGTAGTATCGGCGGCTCAACGGCATCCGCTTCGATTTGTCCTGGGATAGCGACACCTGGAAGTCTTCGAGCAAGGTTCCGGGTTGCTCGGTACGTACTGCGAATACCAATCCCACCAGATCATCTACGGGCTCCTGCCGCGAGCGGCCCAGTGCACTGGCGACAAGTCCGATGACGCCGCTCTTGGTCGGCTGCGGCCTGGTGAATCGCACCGTGAACCGGCTATCGGCTCCCCAGGACTGCAGGGGACCCGAAAGGGTGAGCAGAACAGACGACGTGCCGGTCACTTTGCGGCCTCGAGGTGTTCCCGGACCATCCTGTCCACTTCCCCAATGGCATCATCAATGGAACCTGTCGATCCCAATGCCGCCAGCGCCGCTGCGGCCTGGTTCGGAGTCGAGACGAAGCGCGTGGTCTTCAGCCCATAGGACCCGTCGAACCCCTTTACATGCTGAACGAGCACTTCAGAGGCAACGCGCATGCGAGACTTGCCGTCAGTCGCATGCACTTCCTCCTCGAAGGCCCCGACCCAGCTCAGCGGCTGGTCATGGCTGATGCTGATCACCACGGCATCAGGAAGGGTGCGGTTGGCAAAGCTGTTCTGCTTGCCCGTAGGCATCGACCTGATGAAGCTGCCGACGAATCCTGCCGTCGCCTTTGCCACAAGATCGGCATCGCCCAAGGTGCCGTGCAGTGAATTGATGTTCACCGTTGCATAGCGGTAAAGCGTTGATGATGTGAACTCGACCGTGCCAATCATGTCGGCGCCGGCCTCCTCTCCCTTATCCCGCTTGAGGTCATCCATCGCCGTGTAATAGTCGAACTCCGGGGTGGCTTCATGGATGCTGATCGCGTGGGCCACCTGGGCAGATGCGTCAACTGACAGGTCCTGTGCGTCGGCGATCATCCGGCCGAACAGGGCAACGTCGACCGCGTGGTCTGCCTTCAGGACCTTGGTGGCGTCCTTGGCCGCAACCGTGCCATTTCCCGAGATGATCAGATCCGCCAACTTATTGGCCTGTGCAACCCCGAGGAACAGCAAGTACCCGCTTACGGGCATCTGCTCGGCTTCGGGTTCGGGCGCCATTTCTCCCTTTTTTGGCTTCGCGACGCGTTTCTTAGGCGCGTCGGTTTTGATCTTCGCTGCCAGAAGCGCGGCTTGCGCCCATACCTGCGCTTCGTCCGCGTGCTCCGGCGCCTTCGCCGTAATGGCGTTTGCCAGCATGGTTACCACGTTCTTCGTCCGCTTGCCCAGCACCTCGGCATCGAAGGATTCCTCGAAGTCGGATCGGATGGCACGCTTCCAGGCTTGGCTGGAAACACGCTGCCGCACGATGCCGCCGTAGATTGCCGTCTTCGGCGATCCTGATTCGTCCCTGTTGATGTTATTGGGGGGCAGAGTCTGCAAGGCGTGGATATCGATATAGAGGTTTTTCATGGTTCTTCCCTTCGGTGGGTGAAACTAACAGCGTCTGGAATTTGGAAGCTAAACGGTGGCTTCCGGGGATTCGACTTCGAGTTCAGACTCCGAGTTTCGCTTGAAGCATGCGAAGTCGCGGCCCCATCGCAGCAGGACAGCCTTCCGGTCCTTCGGTGTCATCAGCCCACGAAGATCCACGGCGAACATGGCGTAATCGAAGGCAATGCCGGAAGTCCGTAGGAGTCTAATGATCGATCCGACATGATGCTGGATTTCCTGCGGTGAGGTCGAAGTGGCGAGCGCGTCGAACCGACGCTTTACTGATTCCGGTGAGCGGTCCCCGGAGGTGGCAAGCTCGCGGATGGAAGATGCGAACGGCCGGACAGCCGAGTGCATAGATCGATCACGGGTGGACTGCTGATGCACCGCGTATAGGCACAAGGCCAGATGCGACGCCCACTCCGAGGGGCTTGGGTTTTTTCCCTTGCCTTGAAGCCTCTCCGGTAGGCCCATCAGAGTGAACTCCCAGATGGCTGGGTTTGAGCCGGGAGGCTGGCCCACCGCTTGGCGCAAATGCGCCATGGCTTTCACCTCGTTTGCTGCATTCGCCGCATAACCTCGGAATAGTTGATTGACCCGAGCATTCATATGTCCGAACAATTCACTGGACATGTGTTTCCTCCGTTGTTGGGTTGTTGGTGTGTTCCGGCGATTCGGTGGCTACCGGGAATTCCTCGAACACATGCTTGGCAAAAGCATTTGTGGCGGTATGCGCCGTTCGCAAATGGCCATCCGCGTCGAAGCGCCCCTGAATGCTGCGAGGGCTGGCCTTGCGCAGCAAGGCATCGGAGTGCTTGAACAGGATCCCGCGGGCTGCCACGTTCCACGCGATGGCGAATTCCGTGGCCTCCTGATCGACGGAGATCCCCTTGAGCCAGTTCCGAAACAACGTGTCGAATTCAAAGTAGACAGCCGACAAAACCATGCCCTGATCAGTGGGCCGGTCATTTCCCCCGGCTACGAGTATCTGTTCGGCCAGCTTTCCCAACCTGTAGACGGCCGTCTCCGTTCGCTTGACCGCATCGATCGCCATTCCTCGGTGTCGAACGCCCTGTGGAGTCAGCAGTGATGCCTCAAGGGATAGTTGGTCGCAGTACAGGTTCTGGAATGAGGAGTCCTGAGTTCCATAGGAGAATCCGACCAGAACCGTGTTCATGTGATAGCCAGGTGGCAACATGCCGGCGGTCATCAGCACCGACAGGCGGTGGACCACTGCAGGGCGGCCGGCGTCGGCGGCGCCCGAGGCCGAAACCTCCCCGGAGCCGATCAGAGCGCCCAGTCCTCGCCATGCCGATCGATCCGGGTCATGCCGTTTGGGCATCCATACCTGATCGAGCTTCAGGGCCTTCGCCTGAGTCAGGCTGTCCCGCCACAGGCTCATTGGTTCGAACACATGCGAATTCTGTGGGATCAGGCGGTCCCCGTTAGTCACGAGTGCGCTAATGATTCCGTCGGCATCCGCTTTGAGCCGGACCCTGCGTGAGGACCAAGTGAAAATGTCTGAATCACCGATCGGGAAAACCTGGGTACCGTCCGGGTCCTTCTCCGTCGCGTTATCGCCCCTTGCCGAAGCCCCCGTCAGAGCAGACCGCTCCCAGACGGCAGAATCGGCATCGTCTCGCCCACGCTCATTGAAGTGAAGGTTCAGCAACAGTGTTTCTTTCAGGGTGGCACCTTGCAGATAGAGTCCGCCGAGCTGTCCCGCCCAGCCGGCTCCAATCGGATAGCCTTTCCCGCCGCTCACCCTGCGGTCATCGGTGGCACCAGGTTTGATTCCGGAATAATCGAACGCCTGCACATGGACCAGCCAACGTGCCGCTTCGGCGAACCCAAGGCGATCCAGCGCACTGCCGCTCCGCGTCGTAAAGTAATGCGCACCGGCCGGCACATCGGCAATCAATCGGGCGGGAGAGTCACTATCTCCCTTGGCCGTCTGCAGCCCAGGAACCTGCATGAAGGGCCTGACCGGATCCAACAGATTGAAGCTGCCCGAAATTCCCTCCTTGTCCAGATACTTCGCGATGCGGGTGACATCGAGGGTATACGCGGCCCACGCTTCGGCCCATGTCTCATCGGCATCCTGGACTTGGCCATGTGCCTGGCGTAGGACCGCAAGAAGCACCCGAATAATGGCGAAGTCGATGGTTGGCAGCTCATTGGACATGCAACCGATTTGGTGTGCCCTGGCAAAGAGCTCAACAATACCGACGTCGCCAATGGATCCGTCCAGGTTTTGGACGGTTATCCACGCATCATGCCGTAGGTCGAATACCGGCACCGTTTCCTCGTTCATAGTGTGTGCTCTTTCGTTGGATTGACGACGATGAGACCGAGATGCTTGTCGTAGCTCAGGTCGCGGCCGGCCAGTGTGCCGCGGGAATGTTCGTCTAGGAAGAGGACGAGCTGACCCTTGAGTAGCTTTTCCTCCTGCCATGAGGCGACTCCCTGTTGCTCCAGCTCGGTAAGCGTCCTATCGAAGTCCTCGAAACTCCGTGAGAATTCCAGTGGTAGCCGAATACTGTTGCGCATGATGTCCCGGGCCATGGTCGGATCGTCAATTCGGGCCTGATCGGTCAGGTTCACATTCGCCAGTTTTTCCTGCCACTCGAATCCGCTGATTCCGTCGGGCGTACGCCGCATCAGTATGACCTCGAAGGAATCCTCAATGTCCCTGACGCTGCTGACCGCTGCTGCTTCTTCCCGGGCTGCTGCGGCAAGCCCGGTGGTGACTTGACCCAACATGGGTTTGATACCGGCCGAGTCCAGCAGCAGATTGAGCTTGGTGCCAGGCCGTGGAATAAGCCCGGTCAATGCACGCTGGCGTTTTTTGGCATCTGCTAAATGAGCCTTCTGGGCTAATTCGTCCTTGTTGTGTGTCCACTCTGCTGGAAAGACAACGTCATCTCCGTATGCCTGCTGAACAAGGGTTGCCGCCTGATGAGGCAGCTGGACACCTTTCTCCCAGGCGGATTCCCTTTCCAGGATGGCCAGAGTGCTGAACAGCGCATATTCCTGATAGATGGCAGCAGCACTTCGTTCTAGCGTTGGATTGGAATCGTTCCATGATGACAGGCCCCGAACCCAAACCTCGGGTGTTCCCATGGCAGCCGGGCGCCTGTCACGGCGATGCCTATGGAGGCGCCCTACCCGTTGGATCAACAGATCCATCGGGGCGATATCTGTCACCAGCAAGTCGAAATCTATGTCAAGGGACTGCTCCAGAACCGAGGTTCCCACAACGACCCTCAAGCTCGGCCGGTTGACACCATTTCGCGGCGGACCCAAGAATGAAAGGAGGTCCTCCTCGAGCCGTAGGCGGTCAGCCGTCAGGAAACGCGAGTGCAGCAACGAGGCCGCACCTCCGGTCTTGTCGTTGAAGAACGCGTATGCGTCTTGCGCCCTACGAATCGTGTTGCACACGATTCCCACGATTCCCCCGCTGGCAAGCCGCGGTTCCATTGCCTCCCATAGGCGTTCCAGGTCATCTTCTACCTTGACCAGACGGTAGCCCTTCGGATCGGATTCCAGCGGGATGTCTATGCTCTGGATTCCGTCCTCGCCGGCAACAGTGATCCGAGGGTACCCTCCGTCTTGAGGCAGGGCTTTGACAACGACTTCGACATCGGCGACGCCCTCTAGACCGGCTTTCTCTTGCCTCATGCGGATAGGACCGTAGTATGCCTCGATGAGCGCGTGCTTCTGCGCCCAGGGTAGTGTCGCCGTCATGAGGATGACTGGCACTTCGTAGAGCGCCAGCCATTCTAGGGACCGCTTCAAGAACTCCGCCATATGGCTATCCGCCGCATGCACCTCGTCGATGATCACAATCTTGGAGGCAAGTCCAAGATGCCGCAGACAATAGTGCTTTGTGTTCAGAGCAGCCATCAGGATCTGGTCAATGGTCACAACTGCGATGTTCGGCTGCAGCACACGTTTTCGATCTGAATAGAAGTGGTGGACGATGGCGTCATGCCCACCGTTTCCATCGTCATCGTCGTGGATCAGCGGGGCATTCATGCGTTGAATAGGCAGGGCTGCATACGACTCGTTGTACTGGGACTTGCTATGTCCCAGGGAGAAAGTGGGGGTCCCGGTTCCGTCTGCGATGGTCTTCTGGAGCCATCCCAGGCAGCGGTTCATGATGGCATCCGTGGTGGCCATCGTTGGCAAGGCAAAGACCATCCCGTCCAGTCCCATTTTCCCTGCGATGGCTTCCGCAGCCGCCAGGGCCATCTCGGTCTTGCCGCTTCCGGTAGGTGCCTCGACTACATAAAGGGACGCTGTATCACGATGTTGAACCAGCTCGTAGAGCGCATTTTGGACGGCGTTGGGTACGGCTCCGCTTGGCAGCTCGAAGCGCTTTTCGAAATAGTCCATTACCGTGTCCGGCGCTTTTCCAAAAGCCCACGCCTCCGGAAGGCCCAATGACTTGAAGGCGCGGCGTAATCGACTGCTGCGATCCCGTGGCATGCCGTCGGTTTCCAAATCGAAGATGCCGGCGTTACTCGATGCCCAGTCGGCCAGAATGACGATTCCGGTCAGAAGAACCTGGCTTCGCGGTTTGATTCCAATATTCCTCAGCTTGTCCAAGACCGCCTCTGCATCTGAATCTTCAAGCCAAGCATTGAGCAAATCAAACTGGGCGTCGGACCACCCAGAGATGCTCGGGGCACAAGCCAGACCGCTGACAGTTGATGCGTCAGGGAACCTTCCATGATGGCCCCCAGAGACCATGGACAGGGACAACGAGATCCGCATGGAATATCCTTGCTGTTCTTGAAGCCACCGCGAAATATTGGCCATTCCAAGAACCGAATGCGGCAGAAGGTCGTAATCGCCCCACCGGTCATTTCGCGAATAGACTTCACTGTCTATTCGTGCATACAAACTTGGAACCTGCTCTTGAAAATGTGGAGAGGCTTTACCGACGTCATGTGATGCGGCCAGGAAAGCCACCAGCTTTTCAGCGTCTTCAGGTGTCGATGACAAATCGGATGAAATCCTCGCCCGCAACCCCGGGGCCAGATGCTGCCAAATTTGTCGAGCTGAGGCCGCCGCGTCCAGTCCATGGGCATGCAGTGAAAGATGTAGCAGTTCGTCCGGCATATCTTTCCGGTTGGTCTTCGCCCAAAGTTCCGGGCGTATGTGTCCACTGACCTTGTCCCTCATGTTCCCCCAAACACATCCCATCGACTTATTTGTGAGCTTAGCGACCGTTGCCGACAAAATGGGTGACTGACTTCACCGTGTCCTATGGGCTACTCGGACAAACCAAGAGGAACCCCTGCTGATCCACTACCAAAAAGTATCAACAGGACAACCAGCGCTTTCCAGAGATGCGGTAATTCCAATGAAATCTCCCACGATGAACTACACGTCGTTGAAGCGATTCCCCGGATGAGTTCATGCGCAGAAACAAGCCGTGGATTCTGCATAGTCGCAATCGTTGCCCAAACCGATCTTGAGCGCTGATCAAGAAGGCTGGCGTGGTCGTCGGGCTGACGCCGCTGATGAGACCTGAACCGCGGCGGCAGCATCGTCACCCACCATGGCCAATCCATTGCCAGACCACCCGACGCGCAACGCCCCGTAGGCGTGGGGAACATGGCTGGTAGACCAAGCCGCAGGCCTCGATCTTGGGCTCCTCCCCGCAGGCGCGGGGAACATAGCACCACACGTCTCCTAATGCCTTGTGTGGCGGGCTCATCCCCGCAGGCGCGGGGAACATTTGCCCGCGACGTGCCGACGTCGGCGGCGGTCGGGCTCATCCCCGCAGGCGCGGGGAACATGCGTCGGCCACGTCATCGGACTCCTCGAACTTGGGCTCATCCCCGCAGGCGCGGGGAACATGCAGGGCGCGCCCGCTGGGGCCGTCGCGTACCGGGCTCATCCCCGCAGGCGCGGGGAACATCTCGTCCCGGACACCGACGGGAGCCCGCTCGTGGGCTCATCCCCGCAGGCGCGGGGAACATCCCGTCGCCGGTGGAGAATCGGCGCCCGTCTCAGGCTCATCCCCGCAGGCGCGGGGAACATGTGTGGCATGACGTGGAGCGCATGGGGCAACCGGGCTCATCCCCGCAGGCGCGGGGAACATTGGGGGGATGTTGCGCAACCACCACCCATGGTGGGCTCATCCCCGCAGGCGCGGGGAATATTCTGTGCCGGCGAAGCCGCTGTTGCCGTATGTGGGCTCATCCCCGCAGTCGCGGGGAACATTCCGTCCCTGTTTCGGAGACTTGGATCTTCCCGGGCTCATCCCCGCAGGCGCGGGGAACATCGCTGCACCCACTGCTGCGTCTCCCGGGCAAAGGGCTCATCCCCGCAGGCGCGGGGAACATCGGCGCACTTCAAGGGGATGGCTGGTTCGATCAGGGCTCATCCCCGCAGGCGCGGGGAACATATGCGGCGGTGGCCCCGATTGTCAGGGTGCCAGGGCTCATCCCCGCAGGCGCGGGGAACATCCTAATCCGGCATCGACTGCGGATCTTGACGTGGGCTCATCCCCGCAGGCGCGGGGAACATAATGGCCAAACTACAGAGCTGGGGGCAGCGATGGGCTCATCCCCGCAGGCGCGGGGAACATGCAACCTTGTTGAAGGTGCCGACGATGCCCTTGGGCTCATCCCCGCAGGCGCGGGGAACATGGCCATGCTCGAGCAGCGCGCCCGCAACGGGGGGCTCATCCCCGCAGGCGCGGGGAACATCCGACCGCCACGATTTTTGACACCGTCGAGCTGGGCTCATCCCCGCAGGCGCGGGGAACATGCCACCCCGCCCTCGGGGTTCACGCTGCGGGAGGGCTCATCCCCGCAGGCGCGGGGAACATGCGGCCGCGGCCTCCCGGGACGCGAGGAGCTCGGGCTCATCCCCGCAGGCGCGGGGAACATTGGCTGACCACCAAGCCGCTCGCCGGCTTCCTGGGCTCATCCCCGCAGGCGCGGGGAACATGCGAATGGTTCCGAGACGTTCCCATGCTGGCCGGGCTCATCCCCGCAGGCGCGGGGAACATAGCTCGGCGAAACCCTCTGGGGCGTCACGGCCGGGCTCATCCCCGCAGGCGCGGGGAACATATCGACGGAAGGCCGAAGCTGGTGAGCAGTGCGGGCTCATCCCCGCAGGCGCGGGGAACATATCGACGGAAGGCCGAAGCTGGTGAGCAGTGCGGGCTCATCCCCGCAGGCGCGGGGAACATGCGGTTGCCCCGCCGCCGCTGGTGGTCCGCCAGGGCTCATCCCCGCAGGCGCGGGGAACATCAGCCGACACGACGCGCGTCATGATCGGCGCGGGGCTCATCCCCGCAGGCGCGGGGAACATTCCGTCCCGGTGATCACGGACCCCAAGGCCATGGGCTCATCCCCGCAGGCGCGGGGAACATGTGAATGGAGAAAAATAATGGCACCCGTTGGTGGGCTCATCCCCGCAGGCGCGGGGAACATTCGATGGCTGTAGGCGTGGGCGCCGCGCTCACGGGCTCATCCCCGCAGGCGCGGGGAACATACTTTGACTGGCCCACTGTCACCCTGGCGGGGGGGGGCTCATCCCCGCAGGCGCGGGGAACATGACGTTTGCTGTTGCATGGCACTGATCGAATTGGGCTCATCCCCGCAGGCGCGGGGAACATGGGCGCTGGGATCAGGGAGACACTCTGGATCGGGGCTCATCCCCGCAGGCGCGGGGAACATAGTCATTGTATTTTCGTTTCCTTTAGTTAGTGGGGCTCATCCCCGCAGGCGCGGGGAACATTCCATCCCGATGAAGTTCGGCAAGGGCGAGTCGGCTCATCCCCGCAGGCGCGGGGAACATAAACGCGCTTAGAAAACGTTTATGGGCCTAGCGGGCTCATCCCCGCAGGCGCGGGGAACATTTCTGGAGTGGGGGTCAAAATTTTGGTTTCCTGGGCTCATCCCCGCAGGCGCGGGGAACATGGCACAGGTGCCAGAGTCGCGCACCGTTTCCTGGGCTCATCCCCGCAGGCGCGGGGAACATGCATTGAACCAATCGACTAGCAGCACTTCAGCGGGCTCATCCCCGCAGGCGCGGGGAACATATGACCGAGTTGGCTGCCCCCGTCTCGAGGGTGGGCTCATCCCCGCAGGCGCGGGGAACATGCCTCAAGATCACGGTCTACAGCAAGACGTTCGGGCTCATCCCCGCAGGCGCGGGGAACATCCGCCTTGACGATGCCATTGAGCGCGGCATACGGGCTCATCCCCGCAGGCGCGGGGAACATGTTTTTTTTATCAAAAAGATACTCGGCCCGGCGGGCTCATCCCCGCAGGCGCGGGGAACATGGACGTTTCAGCCCGAAAGGTTGGCTAGTCATGGGCTCATCCCCGCAGGCGCGGAGAACATAATGGCCAAACTACAGAGCTGGGGGCAGCGATGGGCTCATCCCCGCAGGCGCGGGGAACATCGTGGTGAACACCACCGCTGAAAGGGACGCGATGGGCTCATCCCCGCAGGCGCAGGGAACATTGCCACCGCTGCGGCAGAGGCTGAGCTGAACCGGGCTCATCCCCGCAGGCGCGGGGAACATAGCTCGGAGAATGTGGCGTGAATTTCGTATTTGGGCTCATCCCCGCAGGCGCGGGGAACATTCACGCACGAGTATGTCGGCATTCCCGGCCTCGGGCTCATCCCCGCAGGCGCGGGGAACATTCCTTGGTCATGTAGATGAACGAGTAGCCGCCGGGCTCATCCCCGCAGGCGCGGGGAACATGCAACCCGTAGTAAGGCTCCAAAGCCTCAGAAGGGCTCATCCCCGCAGGCGCGGGGAACATCACTCCTCCGACATGCTCGCCGCCGCCGGGTCGGGCTCATCCCCGCAGGCGCGGGGAACATCGTGATGTTGAAATCATCGCGCCCGGTGGAGAGGGCTCATCCCCGCAGGCGCGGGGAACATATTTCCCGCCGGGCGGCGACACCCACGGCGAAGGGCTCATCCCCGCAGGCGCGGGGAACATCATGTGCAATTGTTTCTGACAGTTCCCGCGCCGGGCTCATCCCCGCAGGCGCGGGGAACATGGTGGTGGTACGGGTGATCTTGAGGGGCCGTTGGGCTCATCCCCGCAGGCGCGGGGAACATGGGGGTGGGTGCCGGTAACGACTTACACGCACGGGCTCATCCCCGCAGGCGCGGGGAACATTAACGGTCGGTAGCGGTGGCGCGGATATCCCCGGGCTCATCCCCGCAGGCGCGGGGAACATGGTCTGGTCATGACCCTCGAACACTGCCAGGTGGGCTCATCCCCGCAGGCGCGGGGAACATAGGCTAGGGCGCTGGCTCCAGACTCAAGACGCGGGCTCATCCCCGCAGGCGCGGGGAACATTTGACGCTGCCGCCCCAACTGAAGAACGCGAAGGGCTCATCCCCGCAGGCGCGGGGAACATGCGCTGGCGTTAGATGAAGTATCGACCGCAGCGGGCTCATCCCCGCAGGCGCGGGGAACATAGGCTGATGCGGGCATGAAGATCATCACGGCCGGGCTCATCCCCGCAGGCGCGGGGAACATCTCTTCACTCCCAGTGCCCAGCAGGCCCGAAAGGGCTCATCCCCGCAGGCGCGGGGAACATGCTTGGATTGCACGACCGTCCATCCGGGCGGGGGGCTCATCCCCGCAGGCGCGGGGAACATTTGAAAGGTGTGTCACCCGCATCGAAAGAAACGGGGCTCATCCCCGCAGGCGCGGGGAACATGTGGAGAACCGTTCCATTCAGAACCCGGATGGGGGCTCATCCCCGCAGGCGCGGGGAACATATCACCTGTTGAACCGTGTCGGTTCGATGATTGGGCTCATCCCCGCAGGCGCGGGGAACATGTGGTGGGGTTGTGGAAGAACGGACCACCCATGGGCTCATCCCCGCAGGCGCGGGGAACATTCAGCCGTAGTCACACCGGAAGAAACACCCATGGGCTCATCCCCGCAGGCGCGGGGAACATGTGCACACCACCATAACGCGGTAGGCGTTATCGGGCTCATCCCCGCAGGCGCGGGGAACATTTGTTCAGCAGTCCGTCCAGCGCGGCGGTGGCGGGCTCATCCCCACAGGCGCGGGGAACATTCTGCGTGCCATGATTGCCTCCGTTTGTGGTTGGGCTCATCCCCGCAGGCGCGGGGAACATGGGGCCGGGGCCGTGACCCCGCCCTTGGCGACGGGCTCATCCCCGCAGGCGCGGGGAACATCTACTTACCCGATGAACACACCGCACTCATTCGGGCTCATCCCCGCAGGCGCGGGGAACATGGCCAGCAGGCGGCCCAAGGGCTTGAATATGCGGGCTCATCCCCGCAGGCGCGGGGAACATGTAAGGGCCGTCGGCGACGCGATCGCCGAGGTGGGCTCATCCCCGCAGGCGCGGGGAACATGTCACCGGCACGGCCATAATGCGGCCCGTTCGGGGCTCATCCCCGCAGGCGCGGGGAACATCGCGCCGCAGCAGCCATCAAGGTCGGCGACGCGGGCTCATCCCCGCAGGCGCGGGGAACATAAGTAGGCTGGCCTGATGACTCTCATGAATCAGGGCTCATCCCCGCAGACGCGGGGAACATCATCGCGCGCCTGTTCAGCTCCCGTGCGTGCCGGGCTCATCCCCGCAGGCGCGGGAAC